>JANNKV010000368.1:0-2324 GCA_031396485.1 Polaromonas sp.
CGAAACGCGGGTGAGCCAGAGCCTGCTCGTTGCCGGGCCGGCTTTGCTGTCCGGCTTACTGCTGTGGCTGCTCAAAAACCGTCAGGCCACCTTGCTGTCACGCCTGGGCTTGGCCCTTGTGGCGCTTTCCTCCGCAGTGACAGTCGGCATCCACGCAGTATCCGGTGGTGCGGGCATCGCAGCCGCCGACGTCATGGCGGGTAGCGCCAGTGGGCTCTGGTTCCTGTTGTTATCTGGTTTTTCAGTTTACCTGGCGATGAAGTCCTGGCACACCGCCGGCCCCTGGAAGTGGTGGGTGCTGGCCGGTCACGGGGCAGGATTGGCTGTGTCCAGCCTCTTTTTACTGGGGCTGCTCAAAGCGGATCAGGCACATTGGCCGCTGGTCCTGATGCTGCTGCTGCAGGTTCCCCCGATTTACCTGGCGCTGGTGTGGCGCAGCCGCCTGCTCAACGAAAGTCGCTTGCGCAGCGCCTCGGCTGAAACCGTTGATCCGTTGACAGGACTGGCTACCAACAGCGTGCTGGTCGAGCGATTGATGCGCGTGATGTCGCGGGCGCATCAGAGCACCACCAACAGCGCGCTTTTCCTGATCGAAGTCAAGAACTGGGAAGGTCTGCTGAACGAGCTGGGCGCTGAATTCAGTGAAAAGCTGTTGCTGGAAGCTGCATTGCGGCTGCGCCGCGCCATCGGAGACAACGATCTGGCGGCGCGTATCGGCGGTGGCCGCTTTGCCGTGGTCGCCCAGGGTCTGGCCGGCGACGAGGACATTACCTCGCTGGCCACGCGGCTGGTGGTGACGGGTTTGCGCATTGACAGCCCCTTGCTCAGCGGTGTCGAATTCCATTTCCGGGTGCTGGTCAGCAAACTCAAACTGAGTCGCCCCATGCCCTTGCCGACGACGCAGATCTGGCTCGATGAGCTGGCCACCCAGTTTGCCGAATGGCCGCACAGCCACCGCACGCGCAGCATCCTGTTTGTCGTGGGCCGTGAACTGACGCTGCCCGCCGAGCTGAAAATCGAGTCGGCCTATTGATCCCGTCGGTTGCTTGAACCGCTCCGTGCTGATTTGCTTCTGTATTTGTTTTAACCGTCTTTATTGCCACACTCCCCATGGATTTATTCACCCCCGACGCCGAAGCGCAAAACCCTGAATCGCCAGACCAGGATTGCCTGGCAGCCTACGCGCAGCGCGCCTACCTTGAATACGCGCTGAGCGTCGTCAAGGGCCGGGCGCTGCCCGACGTCTGCGACGGCCAGAAGCCGGTGCAGCGGCGCATTTTGTACAGCATGTCGCGCATGGGCCTCGGCTTTGGCGGTGCCAACGGCGCCACTGGTGCCAAACCGGTCAAAAGCGCCCGTGTGGTCGGCGACGTGCTGGGCCGTTTCCACCCGCACGGCGACCAGGCCGCCTACGACGCGCTGGTCCGCATGGCGCAGGATTTTTCGCAGCGCTACCCGCTGATCGACGGTCAGGGCAACTTCGGCAGCCGCGACGGTGACGGCGCTGCCGCCATGCGCTACACCGAAGCGCGGCTGGCCCGCATCACCAGCTTGCTGATGGAAGAGATCGACGAAGGCACCGTTGACTTCATCCCGAACTACGACGGCTCGACGGAGGAACCGAAGCAGTTGCCGGCGCGGCTGCCGTTCACCCTGCTCAACGGCGCCAGCGGCATTGCCGTCGGTCTGGCGACTGAAATTCCGAGCCACAATCTGCGCGAAATTGCCGACGCCTGCGTGGCGTTGATCAAGACGCCCAAGCTCGGCGACGACGAGCTGTATACGCTGATCGCCGGGCCTGACTACCCAGGCGGCGGGCAGATTATCTCGAGCGCGGCTGACATTGCAGCTGCCTACAGCACCGGGCGCGGCTCGCTCAAGGTGCGTGCGCGCTGGAAGATCGAAGACCTGGCGCGCGGCCAGTGGCAACTGGTGGTGCAAGAGCTGCCGCCGGGCGTCAGCACGCAGCGGGTGCTGGAAGAAATCGAAGAGATCACCAACCCGAAGATCAAGGTCGGCAAGAAGGCGCTGAGCCAGGACCAGGTGCAGCTTAAGCAGTCGGTGCTGGCGGTGCTCGACGTGGTGCGTGATGAATCGAGCAAAGACGCGGCCGTGCGCCTGGTGTTCGAGCCCAAGACCAGCCGCATCGAGCAGGCCGAGCTGATCAATACGCTGCTGGCGCACACCAGCCTTGAAAGTTCGTCGTCGATCAACCTGACGATGGTGGGCCTCGACGGCCGGCCGACGCAAAAGTCGCTGCGGCAAATACTGCTGGAGTGGATCGAGTTCCGCCAGACGACGGTGCAGCGCCGCTCGCAGCACCG
>JANNKV010000394.1:0-22175 GCA_031396485.1 Polaromonas sp.
CCCAGTGGTTCGGTGGTCTGGGCGTAGCGCCAGCGGTGCACGTCCGCATGCGGCGGCTCGGCGCGAATGCCGGTGACTTCGGTGAAGGCCTTGAGCAATTTGGCTTTCACGCGCTCAGCGTCGTCTTCCAGATGGCGTTCGGACCATTGCGGGCTGGCTTGTACGGTCCAGCGCTCGACCGGGCTGCGGCCGGGCTTCGATGATTCACGGGCCAGCCACGCGATGCGGTGGTGCGTGCTGCGCGCGGCGTTCCACTGGGGGCCGAGATGCGCCAGGTTGGGTTGCACGGCCTGCGGAAACGCCAGCATCAGCGTCCAGCACGGGGCTACCGTCACGGCAGCCAGCTCGGCCTGCAGCGATTTGGCTTGTTGGGAACTGAGCAGCAGCGCGCTGGCCTGGGGCGACGGAACCGCCAGCACCACCGCGTCAAATCCGCTGTGCACCCGGGCCTGTGCGTCGGGACCTTCGGTTTGCAATTGCCAGCATTCGGGGTGAAGCTTGTCGGTCTCGATCCGGATGACCTGGGTCTGCAAAACCAGTTTGCCTGCCGCCGTCAGTGGCTGCGCCCATTGGCGCACCAGTGAATTCATGCCGGGGGTAGCGACCCAGTGCGCTTCCTTGGGCGGCAGCGACGAGGCCACCACGCGACCCAGCTCGTCAAGGATACGAACCGTGTTGGCGCTCCAGGGGCGTACCAGCCCCGAAGCGGTTGCCAGCGCTTTTTCGAAACGTGCATCGCGCACCGTGAAGTACTGCGCGCCATGATCAAAGCCGCCGAATTCACTGTTTCGCGTCGACATGCGCCCGCCTGCGCCGGTGCTTTTCTCGAACACGGTGACATCCAGGCCGGCCTGCATCAGGGTGCGCGCGCAGGCAATGCCGGCGATACCCGCGCCGACAACGGCAATCTTTCGCAGCGACGGTCTGGTATTTGAAACAGAGGCGGAAGTTCGGGATTTTTTTGTCATGTCGTTTTACTTTTTCTGAAAAGGTCAAGAGCGGATTGATGTACTGCCCTGCGAGGCAAGGAAGGAGCGCATGTCCGAACTCTACACGCAGAGCCGCCCGCCGCAGGGAATCAGGCTGGATGCGGGCGATCAAGAAGTGCCTTTCGCGTCGTGGCGTGCGTCAATTGCTTGAGCCACCATTGCAGGGCGCGGCCTTCAGGGGCGTTCGCGGCACTTCGCCAGGCGTAACTCAGCGGTACCCGCCTCTCGGCCCCTTGGACACGCTTTTCGATCAGATGGCCGGCGCTGATGTGGGGCCGTGCCAGGGGCTCTGGAAGAAACCCGCCGCCGAGGCCGCGAAGCTGCGCATCGAGTTTTTCCTGCATGCCGGGTACGGTAAAAATGTCCTGCCCGCCCATCAGGCCAACCGTCAAGCCGCTGCCGCGCTGCACCGAATCGGCCACAGCCACGGCGCGATGCGGCATCAGCATGGCGTCAGAGATCGGCTCCGCAGCATTGGCCAACGGATGGTGCGGCGCCACGGCGTAGACGAACCGAAGTGTGCCCATCGGCTTGCTTTGCACCGACCGGTTCAGCGATGCTTCGATGGCAACGCCGATGGCCAGATCCGCCTGCCCCGATGTCAGCGCCTCCAGCGTGCCCGAAAGCGCCTCGTTTCTGATTTTCAGGCGCGTGGGCGGCGCAAGCGCGAAAAATGACTCACACAGCTCCATCACCGTGTTGCGCGAAATCACGCTGTCGATGGCCAGCGTCAGCTGGGGCTCCCAGCCGGTGGCAATGCGCTTCACACGATTGGCCACCGCGTCGAGCTCGGCTAGCAGGCGGTTGCCCTCACGCAGCAGTTCGGCGCCGGCCTGTGTCAGTTTGGCCTGCCGTGAAGACCGGTCAAACAGCAGCACATCCAGCGCGTCTTCCACCAGGCGTATGCGGTAGGTCAGCGCACTGGGAACCACGCCCAGCATGCGGGCGGCTGCGGCCATGCTGCCGGTCCGGTGAACGGCATCGATGAGCCCGATGGTTTCGGGGGTCAGGGTGTTGCGAACCTGATCTGTCGAAGTGGCCATGAAAAATCATTCAAATAATTTGAATGATGCCATCAAATCTGCGCAATTGCCGAGATGCGACGAGCCCTTACATTGGAGGTATTGCAACACCCCTGGAAAGGAGCACCCGATGATGGCTTTGAGAAAATCTGCAGAACGTGGCTATGCTGACCATGGCTGGCTGAAGTCGTTTCATTCTTTTTCGTTTGCTGACTACTACGACCCGGCCCATATGGGCTTCGGCAACCTGCGCGTCATCAATGAAGACCGCATCGCGGCGGGCCGCGGCTTTGGCACCCATGGCCACCAGAACATGGAGATCATCAGCTATGTGCTCAGCGGCGAGCTCGCGCATAAAGACAGCATGGGCAATGTGAAGGGCATTCCGCCCGGTGACGTTCAGCGCATGAGTGCGGGCACCGGTGTTCAGCACAGCGAATTCAATCATGCCGAGGGCAAGACAACGCATTTCCTTCAGATATGGATCGAGCCGAACGTCACAGGCATTGCACCGGGCTATGAGCAAAAAACCATACCTGAAAGCGAAAAGCGGGGACGCCTGCGGCTGGTCGCTGCCCCCGACGGTGCCGAAGGTGCTGTGTCCATTCATGCAGATGCAAAAATTTATGCCGGGTTGTTTGATGCCGAAGAAAATGCCGTGATGGCGCTGAACCCGAAGCGCAAAACCTATGTCCATCTGGTCAGTGGCCAGCTGGAAGTCAACGGAAACCTCTTGAGTGCGGGTGACGCTGCGGCTCTGGAATCGGAAGATCGGCTGCAGGTGTCGCATGGCCAGTCTGCCGAGGTTTTGGTTTTTGACCTGGCCCCCTGATGAGGCCAGTGGCAGCGGGCATGAAAAATGCCTGCTGCCATGGCATCTGTCCCACAAACAAGTTTGTTTTGGTGGCTGATACTGTCCTGCACTGTATTGAGTCATCTGAGTTGTCGACTTTTTTATTTTTTTATAAGGATTCCCATGTTTACCTCGCTTCAAAACCCACTGTCCCTCGCTGGTCGCGCACTGCTGGCTTTGCTTTTCGTGCCTGCCGGATTCGGAAAAATTACCGGCTTCGCGGGGACGGCAGGTTACATCGCATCAAAGGGCGTGCCCTTGCCGGAAGTCGCTGCGGGTATTGCGATTGCCGTTGAACTCGGGCTGGGCCTGATGCTGCTGGCGGGTTTCAAGGCGCGCTGGGCGGCGATCGGCATCGCCTTCTTCACCGTCGTCATCACGTTTATCTTTCATAATTTCTGGGCTGTTGAAGCCGCGCAGCAAATGCAGCAACAACAAGCCTTCTTCAAGAATATCGCCGTCGTGGGTGGCCTGCTTCTGGTGGCTGCATTCGGGCCGGGCGCCTGGAGCCTGGATGGAAAGCAGAACGCCTGATCAGGTTTGGTCGGGTGCTGGGTCAGCCGGCTCTTTTGTCGATGCGCCAGATCTGGCTTGCGCACACCTGTCAGGCCAGACTTTCGTATGCAATCAATTTTTGAATCAGCAGGAAAAACATGTCCAAGGTTGTCGTGATTTATCACTCGGGTTACGGTCATACCCAGCGTATGGCCCAGGCAGTGGCGCGGGGCGCTGATGCAGAGTTGCTGGAAATCAGCGCTGACGGCAATTTGCCTGACGGTGCCTGGGAAACGCTGAACGCGGCGGACGCCATCATCATGGGTTCGCCCACGTACATGGGCAGTGTCAGCTGGCAGTTCAAGAAGTTTGCCGATGCATCTTCCAAGCCCTGGTACACGCAGAGCTGGAAAGACAAGGTCTTCGCCGGCTTCACCAACAGCGCCAGCCTGAACGGCGACAAGCTGTCGACGCTGCATTACCTTTTTACACTGGCCATGCAGCACGGCGGCATCTGGGTGGGTCTCGGCGTTGTCCCCAGCAACAGCAAGGCGGCGCAGCGCAATGACCCGAATAATCTGGGCTCCTACAGCGGGGCCATGGCGCAATCGCCGTCGGACGCCGGCGCCAATGAAATGTTTGCCGGTGATCTGGAAACAGCGGAGAATTTTGGAAAACGAGTGGCCGAAGTGGCGGTGCGGTTCGCCCGCTAGATCGACAAATTGAAAAATTGACAACGGAGTCTTCCATGTCCATCGAGATCAAACGCAAAATGCCGTCGGCCATGGCCCAGACGATCAGTGTCCGTGGCCACGAACTGATCGCTGACGAGGGGCCGTCCAATGGCGGCGCAGACACGGGTCCGACGCCGCACGATTTCTACGATGCGGCGCTGGGGGCCTGCAAGGCGCTGACAGTTCTCTGGTATGCCCGGAAAAAAGGGATTCCCGTCGATGACGTTCAGACGGTTATCGAGCGCGACGATTCGGGCGAGCGCGCTGGCACGTACAAGCTCACGGCGCGGATGAAGATCAGCGGTGCGCTGACGGACGCGCAAATCGCTGAATTGCTCGCGGTAGCCAAGAAGTGCCCGGTTCATAAATTGATGACGACTGTGACCACGGAGATCGACACCGAGATGGAGCGTATGCCATGAGCGGGCTGCTTCAACTCACGGGTCACAACAAAGATTTGGGCGGTGGCTTCGTGGTGCGGCGTTTGCTCCCTGATGCCAAGCGGCAGGCCGTCGGTCCGTTTTTGTTTTTCGATCATTTCGGACCTGTCACGGTCGAGCCAGGGACGAACCATGACGTGCGCCCGCATCCGCATATCGGGCTGGCGACTGTGACCTATCTGTTCGAGGGCGCCATCATGCACCGCGACAGCCTCGGTTTTGAGCAGCGAATCGAGCCGGGCGCGGTGAACTGGATGACCTCAGGACGCGGTATCGTGCATTCGGAGCGGGGTCCCGAAAACTTGCGCAACACGGCTTACGTCAACCATGGGCTTCAACTGTGGGCCGCGCTGCCGCTGGCGAGCGAGGAGGTTGAGCCCGCGTTCTTTCATACACCTGCGGCTGACATTCCGGTCGTGACTTTCGGGGCCACGGAAGTGCGTGTTCTGGTCGGTGAAGCCTTTGGCAAGACATCGCCGGTGAAGACCTTCTCCCAAACGATTTACCTGGATGTGCTTCTGGCGGATGCAGGCCGGCTGGAGCTGCCACCCCTTGCCGAAGAGTTGGCGATCTACCTGGTCGATGGCGAGGTATCTGTCGATGGTGAATCCGTAGCCCCCGGAGCGCTGGTTGTCTTGGTGCCCGGTTCAACAACAGTGTTGACCAGCACTGCTCATGCCCGGCTGGTCGTGATTGGTGGCGAGGCCCTCGATGCCCACCGCTACATGTGGTGGAATTTTGTCTCCAGCCGCAAGGAGCGGATTGTTCAGGCGAGTGAAGAATGGCTGGCCCAAAGCATGGGCCACGTACCGGGGGAAACAGAGTTCATCCCGCTACCAGAGCGCCGGTTTCTCGCCAGCTGAAAGCCGGTGCGAATAATCAGACATCGCGGGCCAGGCGAACCCCGCTGAACTGCCACTGCGCATCCGGCGGAAAAAAATTACGGTAGCTGGCGCGCATGTGGCTTCGGGGCGTAGCGCAAGAACCGCCACGCAGCACGAACTGGTTGCACATGAACTTGCCGTTGTATTCACCAACCAGGCCTTCCCATGGCTTGTAGCCCGGGTAGGGGTTGTAGTTCGATTGCGTCCATTCCCATACATCGCCCATCATCTGCTCAGGTGCGTCTTCGCCCGAACCTCGTAGCGGAAGCGGGTGGTAAGCGGCATGCTCGACAAAGTTACCGGAG
The DNA here is from genome assembly GCA_031396485.1 of Polaromonas sp. Taxonomy (GTDB): domain Bacteria; phylum Pseudomonadota; class Gammaproteobacteria; order Burkholderiales; family Burkholderiaceae_C; genus Polaromonas. The sequence goes on from JANNKV010000394.1 coordinate 5,723, forward strand.
AGCTCCCCAGTCGCAGGCAGTGAACGTGCAGCCAGCTCCCATTCGAACTCGGTCGGCAGGCGTGCGCCAGCCCAGCGCGCCAGCGCATCGGCTTCAAAAAAATTGAGGTGGCAGGCTGGCGTGTTGGGGTCGATGTCGACCATACCCTGCAAGGTGAAGTTGCGATAGGCAAGACCGGTACCTGCCTGCTGGTCCGTGCTCTCCCAGTAGAAAGGCAGGTTGTGCTGCCCGGCCTGGACCCAGTCCCAGCCCATCGACAGCCACAGCTCGGGCCGTTTGTAGCCGCCATCAGCCATGAACGCCAGCAGATCGCCATTGGTGACCAGCCGGCTGGCCAGTTCGAACGGCGCAACAAAGGCCTGGTGCCGCGGCGTTTCGTTGTCAAAACTGAATTGCCCGTCAAGGGCCGCATCGAATCCATGTTCGACCACGCCACCAGCATAAGGGTGCCAGTGCTGTGGCTCGGGGCGCGTTCGGGTGAGCGGCCAGCGCCTCGCGTACGCGGGTGCCAGCGGATTGAATGAAAGCGCGTGCTTGATGTCGGTCAGGATTAATTCCTGATGCTGCTGCTCATGCTGCAGCCCCAACTCAACCAGCTGCGCCAGTTCGCTATTGGCGCGACCTTCCGGGCTATCAAGCAGACTCAGTACCCGGTCATCAACCTGCTGCCGATACTGGAAAATCTGAGCAAGCGAAGGCCGACTGATCAGCCCCCGCCTGGGGCGTGGATACCTGTCGCCGATACCGGTGTAGTAGCTGTTGAAGAGCACGCGAAAACTGGCGTCGAACGGCTTGAAGCTGCGCTCATACTTTTCGAGAATGAAAGTTTCAAAAAACCAGGTCAGGTGCGCCAGATGCCATTTGGTTGGACTGGCATCGGGCATCGATTGCAACTGGCAATCTTCGGCGCTCAGGGGCGCGGCCAGCGCTTCGGTTTGCCCTCGGATTTGCGAGAAGCGCGCCGCCAGATCGGGTAACTGAAGCGGAGCCCTTTGAACTCGGTTGGATGGGTGCATGGATGAAAGGATTCCTGGTTGGGTGGGAAATCTTCACGGTTGCAGAACATCAAGAGAACATCACGATAGTGCCATTCGGTGAAAAATGGACTTTATTCGACGCTTTTTGGTCCTGACCGCACATGTTTTCATGCACGACAGTCACGCTTTGTCAGACGACATGCCAATCTGGGCTCAGGAGCGCAGTATCTGCGTCGGCGGCTTCCCGGCAGCAGCTTTCTTGAAACAACCGGTCTTTTAGGCTACTGGCATCTCTCGCGGTTCCCACCCCGTCCTAAAATGACCCGCATGTTTGTTCATCTACGTATTCACACCGAGTTCTCCGTTGTAGACGGCACCAACCGCATCGATGAGATCGTCGCCGCCGCAGCAGCTGACCGGCAGCCGGCACTGGCGATCACCGACCTGGGTAACCTGTTCGGTACGGTCAAGTTTTACAAGGAAGCGCGCGGCGCCGGCGTCAAACCGCTGATTGGTGCCGACGTATGGGTGCAGGTACCCGGCAAAGAGGCCGGCGCTCCGGCCGCCCGGTTGCTTCTGCTGGTGCAGAACCACCGCGGCTACCTCAACTTGTCGGAGCTGTTGACACGCGCCTGGACCAAAAATGTGCTGCGCGACCAAGCCATCGTGAAGCTCGAATGGCTGGAAGAACTGAACGAAGGTTTGATCGCGCTTTCAGGCGCGCAGGGCGGGGCGGTGGGTCAGGCGCTGGTGCAGGGCGACAGCACGCGGGCGGTTGAATGCGCGCTGCATTTTGCCGGCTTATTTCCACACCGTTTTTACCTTGAGTTGCACCGCGCCGACAGGCCGGACGATGAGCGCCATGTGACGTCGGCGGTGCAACTGGCAGCCCGATTGAAGCTGCCTGTGGTGGCGACGCATCCGGTGCAGTTTTTGACTTACGACGACTACGAGGCACATGAGGCGCGCGTGTGCATTTCCGAAGGCGAGATCCTCGGCAACGCACGCCGTGTGCGCAAGTTCACACGAGAGCAATATTTCAAATCAGCGGTGCAGATGACCGTACTGTTTGCCGATATTCCGTCAGCGCTGGCCAATACGCTGGAGATTGCCAGGCGCTGCAACCTGACGCTGGAACTCGGCAAGCCCATGCTGCCCGACTACCCCACGCCACTGGTTGACGGCGTACAGCTGCCGATTGACGCGTATTTTCGCCATGCATCGTTCGAGGGCCTGGAGGCGCGGCTTAAACATTTGTACCCGCAGGAAGCGCTGCGCGAACAAAAGCGCGCCGTGTATGTGGACCGGCTGGAGTTCGAGATCAACACGATCCTGAAGATGGGTTTCCCAGGCTACTTTTTGATTGTGGGTGACTTCATCAACTGGGCCAAAAACAACGGTTGCCCGGTCGGGCCCGGCCGGGGCTCTGGCGCGGGCTCACTGGTGGCTTATTCACTGAACATCACTGACCTGGACCCGCTCCAGTACAACCTGCTGTTCGAGCGGTTTTTGAATCCGGAACGGGTGTCCATGCCCGACTTCGACATCGACTTTTGCCAGGCTAACCGCGACCGCGTCATTGACTACGTGAAAGACAAATACGGCCACGAGGCGGTGAGCCAGATTGTCACCTTTGGCACCATGGCCGCTCGCGCAGCGATTCGCGACGTAGGCCGCGTGCTTGATTTCCCGTATGGTTTTTGCGACGGCATCTCCAAACTGATTCCGAACAAGCCGGGTCAGGCCGTCACACTGCAGTTGCTGCCCGCCGAGCGCAAAAAAAGCGACAAGATGGTTTATGCGCTGGAGGCCGAACCGGTGCTGGCCGAACGCGAGCGCAAGGAGGAAGACGTTCACACGTTGCTCGATCTGGCACGCAAGCTTGAAGGGCTGACGCGCAACGTCGGCATGCATGCGGGTGGCGTGCTGATTGCGCCGGGCAAGCTGACTGACTTTTGCCCGCTGTATCTGCAGCCCGGCAGTAGTTCGGCCGTCAGCCAGTTCGACAAGAACGACGTTGAGGCCATTGGCCTCGTCAAGTTCGACTTTTTGGGCTTGGCCACGCTCACGATTCTGGAGATTGCCCGGCAATTCATCATCGCGCGCCATCCCGCGCAGAAAGACTTCAGGTTTGAAGACCTGCCGCTGAACGATGCGCGGGTCTACCGCCTGTTTGCCGAGGGCAAGACAGAAGCGGTTTTCCAGTTTGAAAGTGTCGGCATGCAGCGCATGCTGAAAGACGCGCGTCCGGATCGGCTGGAAGACCTGATCGCCATGAACGCGCTTTACCGGCCGGGGCCGATGGACCTGATCCCCACTTACATCGCGCGCAAGCAGGGCAAAGAGGTGCCCGACTATCCGGACCCGCGCGTCAAGCCGATGCTGGAAGAGACCTACGGCATCATGGTCTACCAGGAACAGGTGATGCAAACCGCGCAGATTCTGGGCGGTTACTCGCTCGGCGGTGCAGACATGCTGCGCCGCGCGATGGGTAAAAAAGACGAAAAAGAAATGGCCGCGCACCGCGAGATCTTTCGCAAGGGCGCAGGCATCAACGGTCTGAGCGAAGAAAAGGCCGACGAGGTCTTTGACCTGATGGAGAAGTTCGCAGGTTACGGTTTTAACAAGTCGCACTCGGCTGCCTATGCGCTGCTGGCTTATCACACCGCCTGGCTCAAGGTGCATTACACCGCCGAATTTTTTGCTGCCAATATGACGGTGGAAATGGGCGACACCGACAAGCTGAAAATCCTGCACGGTGATGCGTTGAAGATGGGCATCGCATTCGAGTCACCCGACGTGAACCGGGGTGACTACCGTTTCGAGCCGACCAGCAACACCAGCGTGCGCTATGGTCTGGGTGCCATCAAGGGCACCGGTCAGCAGGCGATCGAGGCCATTGTGGCGGCGCGCCAGAGCGGCGGGCTGTTCACGTCCCTGTTTGATTTTTGCGTGCGTGTGGATCGTAGCAAAATTAACAAGCGTACGGTGGAAGCGCTGATCAAGAGCGGCGCGTTCGACAACCTGCATTTGAACCGCGCCGAATTGCTGGCCTCTAGCGATCGGGCTTTTGAGTTTTCAGCCGCGACTGAGGCCAACGCGAATCAGGGCGGCCTGTTCGACATGTCGGATTCGCATGCGGCCAGCACGCAGGAGCCTGAACTGGTGCCCGCCGTGCCTTTCGGTGTGAAGGCCCGGCTGGTGCTGGAGAAGACCGCGATCGGTTTTTACCTATCGGGGCACTTGTTCGACGAAGTGGAAGCGGAAGTGCGCAAGTTTGCCAAGCTGCCGATAGAAGACCTGATCGATTCGCGCGATACCCAGTTGCTGGCCGCCATCGTCAGTGACCTTCGTGTCATCAATGGCAACCGTGGCAAGGTGATCATTTTTAAACTGGATGACAAAACCAAGATGCTTGAAGCGTCGGTGGACGAAAACCTTTTTAACGCCAATCGCCATCTGCTCAAAGACGACGAACTGGTGATTGTTCAGGGCACGCTGCAGCGCGCGTCAGAGCGTTTTGGTGAGCGCTTCAAGGTCACGCAGGTGTGGGACCTGGAATCTGCACGATGCAAATTTGGCAAGTACCTGCGGGTTGCCGTGAACGGCACGGCGCCAGATATCTCGCGGCTGGTGCGCGACTTTCCACCGCGCAAGGAAATGTCGGAACAGGGCGAGTTCAACCGAGGTTTGCCTGTGCGCTTGAGCTTGCGCCGGGACGGTGTGGCGGCGGAGCTTCACCTGGGCGAGGCAGCCAAATTCTTTCCGACGGATGCGGCGCTGGCCAGCTGGACCGCGCAGGCCGACAGGGGGCTGGCGCAGGTCATTTATGAATGAAATAGGCCTCTAGACCAGGTAAAACCTGCGCAAGAAGCTATTAATTCTATAGCAGCTCTTTAGGCCTGAATTCGAGAATCATCGGCGTGGGGACCTTGCCGTCAACGTCACGCGGCATCGTTTCGGTGCGAATAATCGCCTTGATCACCGCGTCGTCCCACGCCTTGTTGCCGCTTGATTTAACGAGCTTCTGACCGACTATGGTGCCGTCGGGCGTGGTGCGAACTTCAACTTCAGCGCTAGGGTTGCCGACAATGTCATCGGTGAAAAGCACATTCGGTTTGACCTTGGCCCTGACTTTTCCGCCGTAGCTCGCTGAAGGCCCGCTTGATTTCTGCGCGGTGCCCGTTGCCTCTGCGCCGCCTGTGGCACCGGCCATGCCCAGCATGCGTTTCATGGCGTCATCACGCTGTTTTTTCGTCGCCTCTGCCTGCTTTTGCTGCTGCAGCTTTTCAAGGTCTTTGGCGTCCTGTTTCGCTTCAGCTTTTTGGGCTTCTTCGGCGGCTTTGCGTTTGGCCAGTTCTTCTTTAGTCTTCAGTTCTTTTTCTTTTTTGGCCTGAAGCTCGGCTTTCTCCCTTTTCTCAAGCTTGTCGCGCTCCTCCAGCTTCTTCGCCTCTGCCTCTTTCTGCTTTTCAAGCAGCTTGCGTTTTTTCTCCTGCTCCAGCGCGATGTCCACGTCAGGTGTTGTCGGGCTCACCTTCGGCGGTTCAGGCGCAGGTTTGGGGGCTGGAGGTGTTGGCGAAGGCGGCGTAGGTGCAGGCGGCGGGGGCGGCGGCTCGACCGCGCGTGGCGCCGCCTGCTGTGGAACCGCAGACCACAGCTCGGCTTCAAACGACGAGGCCTGGTCACTGCGCTTCCAGTTGACGCCCCAGGTCAATGCGCCTAGCAGCAACAGGTGGGCGAGGATGGCCAGCGCGAAGGCGCGCATCGAGCGCTTTTCGCGCGGTGGCCCGAACTCGATACCTTCGTTGCTGCCGAACAGGATGGAGGTCATACCTGGTTCTACTTCGCGCCGGTCTGCACAGACAAGCCGACTCGCGATACACCAGCCTTGTTCAGGTTGTCCATCACCTGCACCACCGTTTCATACTTGATGGCCTTGTCGGCGCTGATGACAACCGGCACGGCCTGCGCGCCGGCTTTGACACCGGGCTCAATTCTCACGATGTCGGCGGCCACATTGCGCACATTGCTCGGCACCGAGTCGGTCTTGAACTTGATCTGGACTTTCTCGTCCTTGCTGATCTGGATCTGCACCGGGTTTTGCGGTTGGCTGGGCGCCTTGCCTACCTTTGGCAGTGCAATCATGCTGGGTGTGATCAAGGGCGCGGTCACCATGAAGATGATCAGCAGCACCAGCATGACGTCGATGAACGGCACCATGTTGATCTCACTGATGGTGCGGCGACCGCGGCCGCGGGAAGAGACAGCTGGCATGAAAGTGTCCTCTTGCTAAGGAGATCAATGACCCGATGCCGAATGCGCTTGCGAACTGGCCGGCAAAGGTGCGTGTGCGCCCAGGTTCCGCTGCAAGATGTTGGAAAACTCTTCGATGAAAGTCTCTAGGCGATTGGCGACGCGGTCGATGTCGTGGGCAAAGCGGTTATAGGCGACGACGGCAGGTATCGCCGCAAAAAGGCCGATGGCTGTGGCTACCAGCGCTTCGGCGATACCAGGCGCCACCGTCGCCAGCGTGACCTGTTCCAGCGCGGCCAGGCCGGTGAAGGCATGCATGATGCCCCACACGGTTCCGAAGAGGCCCACATAGGGTGACACGGAGCCCACGGTGGCCAGAAAGGACAGGTTGGCCTCAATCGCATCGAGCTCGCGCTGGTAGCTCGCGCGCATGGCGCGCCTCGCTCCGTCCATCAATGTGCCGGAGTCGTCAATTCGTCGCTCGCGCAGCTTCTGGTACTCACGCATGCCCCGCGCAAAAATGCGCTCCATCGGTCCCGAATTCTTGGCGTTCTGCGCTGCGCCTGCGAACAGATCGTTCAGGCTCGTGCCCGACCAGAACTCGCGGTCAAATTCGTCGTTGAGTTTTTGAACACGCTTGAGCGAGACGATTTTCCGGAAGATGGCGGCCCAGCTGGCGATCGACACGGCGACCAGCAGCGCGACGACAAACTGGACCACCCAGCTGGCGTTGATGATGAGGCTGACGATCGATAAATCTTGGTTCATGTGGGAGTTCTCAAACGGGAAACAATAGAGTCGGGGATGCGCGCCGGCCGCATGGTTAAACCATCGACCCAGCCAATCTTGATGCGGCCTTCACACAGTAGAGTCAGCGGCTGCGATGCTGCCAGCTTCGCATGATGCTCTGATTTTAATAGCACTTGCTGCCCAATTGTTAACGATGCCCGGCCCTTTTCGAGTAAAGCGGCCGTAACAATCAATTCATCGTCGAGCCGGGCAGGGCGGTGGTGGTGGGTACTGGTTTCAACGACGACGAACATGCCACCGGTGATCTCGCGCAGGCGCTGCTGCTCAATGCCCATTGATCTGAGCCATTCGGTACGCGAACGTTCAAAAAATTTCAGGTAGTTGGCGTAAAAAACGATGCCGCCCGCGTCGGTGTCTTCCCAGTACACGCGGACCGGCCACCGGAATGTGGCCCCCACGCTTGTCACTGCGTGTGCCTCCGGCGGTGCGCTGCCCCTTGCACGAAAAAGAGGGGCCGCTGCGCCTGCGGTCTGACAAAGCCCGTCCTGCGGCCCCTGCTTGAAAGGATCATCGCTTCCAGCGGAGTGAGGTTTATTCGGGCTAGGCAAGCAACAGCTCCAATCTGACAATGGCTTGCTGCAGGTGTTCCATCGAGCTTGCCGTGGAAAACCGGATGAACCTCTCGGGTGCCGAGTGCCCGAAATCCCGGCCCGGCGTGACCGCCAGATGCGCGCGCTTCATCAATTCAAAAGCGAATTCCCAGCTGCCGCTGGTTCCATCGCTTGGACGGCTTTCGATGCCCCAGCGTGCTGCAGCTTCGGAGCAGTCGGCGTAGGCATAGAAAGCGCCGTCCGGCATGACCGGTACCTGCATCCCGAGCCGATTGAGTTCAGGAACGAAATAGTCGCGCCGGGCTTTGAACTCGGCGCGGCGACGCTCGTACTCGGCCAGACTGTCGGGCTCGAAGCAGGCCAGCGCCGCATGCTGCGCGACTGTGCTGGCGCAGATAAACAGGTTCTGCGCGATGCGCTCGACGACCGGCGCCAGTGCCTCGGGCACGACCAGCCAGCCGAGCCGCCATCCCGTCATATTGAAATACTTGCTGAAGGAATTGATGCTGATGACGCTCTGGCCCAGGTCACCCGGCATGGCGAGCGCGGAATGCCCGAAGCGCTCTTCATAACTCAGGCCCAGATAAATTTCATCAATCAGCGTGATGCCGCCTTGGCTGTGAACGAATTCGTGAATGCGTTGCAGTTCTTCGGGGGCAATGGACGTGCCTGTCGGGTTCGACGGAGATGCCAGCAGTACGCCGCGTGTTTTGTGGTTCCAGGCCGCACGCACCTTCTCCAGTGTCAACTGAAAACGCTCGTCCGCCGTCGTCGGGATTAATATCGAAGTCCCTTCAGTCGCACTGACGAAGTGACGATTACAAGGATAGCTCGGGTCAGGCATCAGCACTTCGTCGCCTGCCTCGATCAGCGCAAGACACGCCAGTTGCAAGGCGGCAGACGCACCCGCGGTGATGATGATGCGGCTGGGCGTCACCTGTGCGTTGAAGCGCGTGGCGTACCAGTCGCTGATGCGTTCGCGCAGCGCGTGAAGGCCGTTGGCGTGGGTGTATTGGGTGTTGCCGTCGGCAATGGCGCGTGCCGCCGCCTCCTGCACCAGCGGCGGTGCGGTGAAGTCAGGCTCGCCGATGTTCAGGAAGATCATCGGTCTGTCGGTGTTGGCACATTGCTTCGCGAGCACCGAGGCCTGCTTGGCCACCTCCATCACGTAGAACGGCTCAATGCGTTGGGCGCGCTGTGAGATCTTCACGGTGGTCAATGACGGGCGTTAGCTGAAGTTAGCGAGACTGATCAGCGGCAACTTCGGCAGACCGCAATGAAGGCGCCATTTTGTGCAGCACACCGTTGACGTATTTGTGGCCGTCGGTGCCACCAAATGCCTTGGCCAGCTCGATGCATTCATTGATGACCACACGATAGGGCACGTCCAGGCAATTCTTGAATTCATACTCACCTATCCACAGGACCGCGTGTTCGACCGGCGAAATCTCGGTCATGGGTCTGTCAAGCAACGGCGTGATGCCAGCGTCAAGGGCGATTGCGTCACCTATGCAGCCGTGGAGGAGGGCGTCGTAATGCGCTGAATCTGCCTTGTGGAACCCCACCAGGTCACGGGTGAATGCATCAATCGAATCCGTTTCATTACGGCCCACCAGGTGCTGATAAAGCGCCTGCAACGCAAATTCGCGTGCGCGTGTGCGAGCCGATTTGTCAGCCGCTTTTTTAACGCCAGTGTCGGTCAGGCCCGTGCGCGTTTGCGGCGGTCGTTTGAGTTTTTTGAGGGGTTCAGACATGCAGCGCCGGTTGTTGATTAAATGGTGATTCAGGAAAGCGGGTCACGTTAAAGCGGGTGACAGCCGGCAGGTTTTCAGGAAATTTCCTTGAGCAGGTTGGCAATTTCGACAGCGACCCGCGCGGCATCACGCCCCTTGTCGTCCTGACGTGCCAGTGCTTGCGCCGTGTTCTCAACCGTCAAGATGGCATTGGCAATCGGCAACTGATAGTCCAGCGCCAGTCGCATCACGGCTGATCCGCTTTCGTTGGCAACCAGTTCGAAGTGATAGGTTTCGCCGCGAATGATGCAACCCAATGCAATCAGCGCGTCATGGTTGTTGCTCTCTGCCAGCGCTTGCAGCGCACTGGGTATCTCGAGCGCGCCCGGTACTTGCACGAGTGTGATGTTTTTCTCTTCGACGCCGAGGACGGCCAGTTCCTCCCTGCAGGCCTGGGCCAGTGCGTTGGTCACGCTTTCATTAAAGCGTGCCTGCACGATGCCGATAGCCAGCTTTTTGCCGGCAAGCTTGTCAGAGCTTCCTTTTTCTGCGCCAAACACAATGCGTTCCTTTGTTCAGTTATTGCTTGGCGATATAGCCAACGATCTCTAGCCCATAGCCCGTCATGCTCGGCATGCGGCGTGGGTTACCCATCAAGTTCATTTTGTGCACGCCGACCTCTCGCAGAATTTGTGCGCCAATGCCATAGGTGCGCAAGTCCATGCGTCCGCGTTCGGGAGCCTGGCTGGCGCGCGCTGTGCCTTCGAACTGCGCCAAAAGCTGGGCCGCGCTTTCTCCGCAGTTCAGCAGCACCGCCACGCCTTTACCGGCTTCGGCGATGTGGCTCAGGCTCTGATCGAGGCTCCAGGAATGCATGGAGCGGCCTTTTTCCAGCGCGTCAAGTACCGACATGGGTTCATGGACGCGAGCAGCAACTGTTTCATCAGGCGCCCATTGCCCCTTGACCAGCGCAAGATGCAGGCCGTGGCTGGGTTTGTCGCGAAACGCATGGGCTGTGAATTCGCCGAAGGCCGTCTGTATGGTGCGGCTGCCAATTTTCTCGATCAGCGAATCATTGCGGCTGCGGTGCTCGATCAGATCGGCGATGGTGCCAATCTTCAACTTGTGCTCGGCAGCAAAGACCTGCAGATCGGGCAGGCGCGCCATGGTGCCGTCGTCTTTCATGATCTCGCAGATCACGGCAGTCGGCGAGCAGCCCGCCATGGCGGCCAGATCACAACCGGCCTCGGTGTGTCCGGCGCGCATCAACACACCGCCATCCACGGCTTGCAAGGGGAAGATGTGGCCAGGTTGCACCAGATCGCTGACCTTCGCATTTTTTGCCACTGCAGCCTGAACGGTTCGGGCGCGGTCCGCGGCTGAGATACCGGTGGTCACACCTTCGGCCGCTTCTATCGACACGGTAAATGCAGTCGCGTGCTTGGTACCGTTGCGGGTAGCCATTGGCGGCAGTTGAAGCAGCTCACAGCGTTCACGCGTCAGGGTCAGGCATATCAGGCCGCGACCGAAGCGCGCCATGAAGTTAACGGCTTCGGCGGTAACGTGGTCAGCGGCCAGCACCAGGTCGCCTTCGTTTTCGCGGTCTTCTTCATCAATCAGAATCACCATGCGGCCCGCGCGCATGTCGGCGACGATCTCTTCAACAGGGGAAATTGCAGTCATGGCAGTGCGAGCAGTCGTCATTTTTTGAGGAGGTCCGGGGTCACGGTGTTGGCAAGCATTCGTTCGACGTAACGCGCGATCAGGTCAATTTCAAGATTGACCCGGGAGCCTTCGGCGAGCTGGCCCAGCGCGGTGTTGCTGATGGTATGCGGAATGATGTTGATGCTGATCTCGCTGCCGGCTTCACTGTAGGTTTCGCCGCCGCCGGGGAAGTCGACCACCCGATTGACCGTCAGGCTGACCCCGTTGACCGTGACAGAGCCTTTGTAGGCCAGGTACTTGCCAAGTGAGAGGGGCGCTTCAATGCGCAATTCCCAGCTTTCGCCTACTTCCGAAAAATGGCTGACCTTGCCGATACCGTCGACGTGGCCTGACACGATGTGCCCGCCCAGGCGGTCATGTGCGCGCAGGGCTTTTTCGAGGTTGATCACGCCGGTTTCAGCCAGGCCGCTGGTTTTTGCCAGCGATTCAGCCGAAATGTCGATGGAAAACTGGTTGTTGGGCAGGTCGAGCGCGGTGGCCGTCATGCAGGCGCCGTTGAGTGCGATGCTGTCGCCCAAACCCACATCATCAAGGTAGCCCGCAGGCGCCTCGATCGTGAGTCGCTTGCCATGGTCTGAAGAGCTGCCCAGGCTATGGATAGCGACGATGCGCCCCATGCCGGTGATGATTCCGGTAAACATGCCGTATTTTCGCAGGGATTCGGGCCGACCCGGCGCAGGAAGCGCACAAAGGCCTCTCAAAGCCCGTCAAAGCGGTCCCGGCCCCTAAATTATCGCCGCTAGAAGCAGTATTCAGCTAAAACTGATCCCGCCCGAGTCCGCGGGCGACCACGCGCAGGTCGCGGCCCACCCTGTCCGCAGACGAAAACTGCAGTTCAACAGCCTCGGAAAGTTGCTGCAGCGGCCCAAACGCGGCCATGCCCTGGCCTGGTCCGAGCAGTTTGGGGGCCATGTAGATCAGAAATTCATCGACCAGACCAGCGCGAATCAGCGAGCCATTGAGCTTGTTGCCCGCCTCAACATGCAGTTCATTGATCTCTCGTCTGGCGAGGTCTTTCATCATCGCCGCCAGGTCCACCTTGCCGTTGGCGTCAGGCAGGTATACGACGGTTGCACCACGCGCCTCAAGCGCCGCCTTTTTTGCATCATTTTGGCCTGCAGCGTAGATAAATAGTGCGCGGCCAGCTATAAAAAGATGAGCATCGAGCGGCGTTTCAAGGCGGCTGTCTACCACCACCAAGTGCGGCTGCCGCGGCGTTTCTACCAGCCGCACGTCCAGTCGAGGGTTGTCTTGAAGCACGGTGCCGATGCCGGTGAGCACCGCACAAGACCGAGCCCGCCACATGTGGCCGTCTGTCCGCGCCTCTTCCGACGTGATCCACTGGCTCTGGCCGTTCGCCAGTGCAGTGGTGCCGTCCAGCGAGGCCGCGACTTTCATTCGCACCCATGGCGTTTTGCGAATCATGCGGCTGAAAAACCCAATGTTGAGCTCGCGCGATTCAGCGGCGCCCGGGCCGACTTCGACCTCGATCCCCGCCGCTCGCAGCCGCGCTATGCCCTGGCCTGAAACCAGCGGATTCGGGTCTTCGATGGAAACCACCACCTTTTTGATGCCCGCGGCAATCAGTGCGTCGCAGCAAGGGCCAGTGCGACCGTGGTGGGAGCAGGGCTCCAGGGTGACATAGGCGGTGGCGCCTTCGACGGAGTTGCCGCGTGCGGCGGCATCGCGCAGCGCCATGATTTCGGCGTGGGGACCGCCGGCTTGTTGGGTGTGGCCCTGGCCGATGACTATCCCGTCAACATTCACCAGCAAACTACCCACTCTCGGGTTCGGTGTGCTAGAGCGCAACGCATCATGCGCTAAGGTCTTTGCTGCAAAAATAAGGTTTGAGTTATCAGGCAAATCAATACTGAGTTGAATTCGGATTCGCCAAGCAATTGGCGTCAGTAGCACTTGTCGGCTTGCAGGTACGAACTCGACCGGTATTCAAAACAACTACCCTTCGTGTTTCATTTGCTTGCGTGTTAGCAGCGACATCGGTTCTAGCCAAGCTAATCGTCAAATTATTAAATCCACCCGCTTTGGTCCGTGAGTAGCCGGACGGATCAAACATGACATACGAAACGCCAAGACTGGCAGTACCGTTTCCAGCGATATTTAAATAATTCGGTAACGGCGCTTGAGTCAAGACAGTCAAGTCTTGCGTAGCATCAAAAGTTTGCGTTCGGTCACTATCTACGAAAACTACCCAACCAGCATTCCAATTGCTGTCGTTGCCCATGGGTACAACCATGGCGCTCATTCCTCTCTTCATAGCTTCGCCTCGAGCAGCATTGATGGCGGCTAGCAATGTGTTGGTTGCAGAAGTGAGTTCCGAGTTACGGCGATAAGTCTCCAGACTTGGTACGGCAATCATCATCAGCACTGCGGCGATAGACAAGGTCACCATCAACTCAATTAGCGTAAACCCTCTCAAACGCGACAATTGGTTTTTCATGGCCAGCACAGCCGGAAATTAGTAAGTCTGGCCGTCCCATTGCAATCCCTTGTGCCGGTACTGGTCATGGTTAGTACATTGACCTGAGGATCCGGGACCACTGGCGTTGCAACGACCTGAACGCAGTCGGCAATCGACAGTGTGCCCGCTCCGGCCGGACAAACATTTGCGGAAAGCGTATAGGCTGATGTAGCGATACTGTCGGAAGAAAATGCCTTAAAAGGAACGTTAGCCGCAACGACCCCCCCGCATGCTGCCGCTGGACTAGGGGCGAGCGGTGCAGCACCGCCGCCCGCATCGGTCGTGAACCCCAGATAGCAATTGCGCTGTGTCAGGTAGCGCTCTTGTTGCTGCATCAGTTCAGCCAGGGCCGTGCGTGCCTGGGCACGTCGACCTTTGAGTACCGAATCTGTGTAAGCAGGGTAGGCAATCGCTGACAAAATTCCGATGATGGCTACCACCACCATAATTTCAATCAGCGTGAATCCGCGTTCGAGTTTCATTATGGTGCGTTTTTCAAGTCAAAATAATTGTTAATCTGGCGCCAGCTTAATCGCCTGTTTCTGAGCTCTTCCTGTGGACCAGCAGCGTCGTTTGGACCCGCTGCGTTGATGGCGACTCCTTTCGAGCCGATCGAAATAGATCTTCGTTGTGTTGTCCTGATTCCGCTACCCGTAGTGCCACCCAACGAAGTTGAAGACGAGACGTCAATCACCAGAGTGTCACCCAAGAGGCCAACGTTTGACTGCTGATAGACGCCGTTGCCTGAGTCGATATTAAGGCGATATGCGTTTCCGGATCCGCCTGCCGCGGTGCATGACCCGGCCGCTCCCGAAGAAGCAGGTATGAGGCTCGATAGTATGAAGTAGTCTCCAATGATGGAGCCGTTGCTCACGATTCGCTCTCCAGAAGCGGGGAAGTCAAAGTACCATCCCGAACGTCTTGAGGTATCGCCATCACTACTGGCCCGGCCCAGACGGAAACTAAGAAAAGTAATAGTTGAATTCGTAGTGTTGACTGTCCCAGCTTGCAGTCTGCCTCTGCCGCTGATCGCACTTTCACCGGCAGGGCTGGCATCTGCAGAGACGGAACCATTGTCGTAAATTGCATAAAAGGAATTTTGTGCCGTAGACGTCTTGTCGTTGGTTTCAAGGTACTTACCGGTCCCGAAACCGACGACAACGGTTTTAAGTCCGCCGACTATCGGACCTGCCGCCACCAATGGAGCCATGCTGATAGGCTGAATGGTACTTCCAATTTTTGCAATGAATAATGGATAAGGCGCTGGAGATGCTGCAGTACCCTTGTTAAACGCTGAAAGCTTGTTCATGTTCCAGTCGGTGGATCCGCGCAGAGCGAAGTCGAGCTTCCACAATCTGCCGTGCAAGTCACCCATATATGCTTTTTCCATTTCACCTAAGTCGCCGAAGACTGGTTTGAAATTGAGAAGTCCGGTGGCATTGGTGACTTTTAATACACTGTCCACAGGCAGGCTAATCTTGTAATAATTCGGATTAGTGCCGGTAGCGCGCCAGGAGTCACCTTTTTGCTTATCGAGCGCCAGTAAAAACAGTGCTGGTGCGCCAGTTAAACTGAAATTCCCAGATACATCGGGTACGTAGTTGTTTACGCCGCTTGGTACAGCAGCGAACCACCGGTAAGTCTCCGTAGCTCCCGGGGCGCTTGTGCGAATCTTGACGATGTAAGGGCGACCCACCACATAACCTAAGTCAGCATCATCTGCACGTG
Source organism: Polaromonas sp. (assembly GCA_031396485.1). Classification (GTDB taxonomy): domain Bacteria; phylum Pseudomonadota; class Gammaproteobacteria; order Burkholderiales; family Burkholderiaceae_C; genus Polaromonas. The sequence goes on from JANNKV010000394.1 coordinate 20,979, forward strand.
TAAATTCCCACAACACTTTGCTGGAAGAGAACGCAGACGGGTTGGTTACATCCAGCGCAAAAACTCCCGATCCCCCGCCACCGGTACCGGACACCAAGACCGTCATCCAGTCTGCGGAAGTACCCGCCGATCCAACTTTCGCCTCCGCAACCACTGGAGACGCATCAACATAAGCCTGGTGGTTTCCGTTGTAAGTCGGACTTGCCAGTGCGGCCAATTTTGTCGATAACCAGCTCGGGATATAGCCAAACAACTCGTCCCCGGTGTTGGCATTGAATGCGTGAAGCATTCCGTCGTTGGCACCCACAAACACGGCAGGCGTACGCGTGGCGTTCGATGCTTTGAATCCTGCGAATGTCGCGCCGGCCCCGGTCGGCGCAACAGGCGCGCCAGAGTACACGACTCCAGAATTCACGATATCTCCCAAGAGTTTGGACCGGGAACGAAAGGGATTGCCTTCTCTTGACTTATCACCTCGGAGGAAATTAAGCCTTGCTTCACCCAGCCCGTCGGGTGCCGACGTGGGCGCCGCCTTGTTTAGCTGGTCCTGCAAGGCCGTGTCAATTGAAGCCCAAGTGAACGGAGTCGCAGTCGGATCCGACGTGGCGCCGCTTCTTCCGGCCACAATGTTTCTGCTCGTGGCTGGTGCAGTCAAAGCTGCGAGTCTGTTCTCTGCTGTCCATGCAGGAGTCAGGCCCAGGCTCACATCGGTAGCGCCGACAGCTGCCAATGAGAATGCCAACACGTCACCGCTCCAGTCAGAGGTATCAAACGACGACTGATAAATCAGCGAACCGCCCAAGGCGAGATTTTTGCTGGCCACAGCACTTCCGGCAATACTGCGTGCTGAAGTTGCTGAGCGGCTGAAAATACTGTCGAACGCACTCAATACCCCGCGAGCATTACTTTGGAGGTAATAGGTACTGGCCTCACCCGGATTTAACGGGTCCTCCCATACAGTATTGTCATTGGTACCATCCTGCCGTTTGAAAGGATTGCCGTAGGTATTAAACGGTTTTCCACCGCTGTTGGAGGCGTCGGATTCAAAGCCACCATATTTACCAGCCATGAAGAACTGGTTTCTATTGCGCCTGTAGGTCGCATCGTTCGAGCTCGCGTTTTCGTTCACATCGAACAGGAAAGTCTTGGTGCGAAGACCCGGTCGCTGCATCAGGGGCTGTGCTGTCCAGTCCTTGC
>JANNKV010000354.1:0-7281 GCA_031396485.1 Polaromonas sp.
GTAGCGGCCAACAGGTCATGCGGCCGCGGGTTAAGTTAATGATCCTGTTGAGTCTGGCGTTCTGTGAGACGAGAACGCAACGGCACTCAAAAGGGCCTGTTGCCTTGCCACCAGTCCAGCACCAAGGCAGCCGATTCTTCAATCGACAGGTCGGAGTTGTCCAGCAAGCGGGCACCATCAGCAGGTTTTAAAGGGGCGGTTTGCCGTGACATGTCACGTGCATCGCGAGCCTCTAAATCTTGCTGAATCTCTTCGATTGTAGCCGGATTCCCCTTTGAAATCAATTGCTTATAGCGTCTTTCAGCCCTTTGCCGGGGGCTGGCGGTCAGGAAGACCTTCAGCGGCGCCTGCGGAAAGATCACAGTGCCCATGTCCCGCCCGTCGGCGACCAGCCCGGGTAGTTGCTGAAAGCGATGCTGCAGGGATACCAGGGCCATGCGCACTTCTGGCAAGGCAGACACCCGGGACGCATTCATTCCGGCTTCTTCTGTGCGAATAGTCTCTGTCACGTCCTGTTCGGCCAAAAACACTTTCCCCCCCTGAAAACGGACAGGAAGTTGCCTCGCGAGTGTGGCGATGGCGGCTTCGTGTTCGATTCCAATGACCAGACCTGCCTGGGTAGCCGCTAGCGCAGTGATGCGGTACATGGCCCCTGAATCGAGAAAGTGGTAGCCCAGTTTCCGCGCGACCAGGGCTGCCACAGTGCCCTTGCCTGAAGCGGTGGGGCCGTCGATACAGATCACCGGAACATCTCCCGGTGCGGCGCGCGCCAGAGAAAATAGCGCTTCGAAGTAATCCGGAAAAGTTTTCGCTACGCATTTTGGGTCTTCGATGCGCACCGGGAGCCCGGCCGGGTTGAAGGCCGCGAGTGAAAAGCACATGGCCATCCGGTGGTCATCGTAAGTGTGAATACTGGCCGCCTTCCAGTCCGCCGGCGACGACGGCGGCGTGACGCGAATGAAATCTGCACCTTCCTCCACGATGGCGCCCAGTTTGCGCAGTTCGCAGGACATGGCCGAAATGCGATCGGTTTCCTTGACGCGCCAGCTTGCAATATTGCGCAGTGTCGTCGTACCGTCGGCGTAAAGAGCCATCACTGCCAGGGTCATGGCGGCATCAGGTATGTGGTTGCAATCGAGGTCGATCGCCTTGAGCGGCCAGCCCTTTCCCGCCCCGCCCCGCGTCACCTGAAGTGAATTCGGTGCGCTGACGATTCGGGCGCCCATCATCTGCGCCGCCTCGACGAAACGGATATCCCCCTGCATCGAATCGGCGCCCACACCGTGAATATTTATGCCATTTTGGCCTTCAGCCCAGGCAGCTATTGCGCCAAGCGCTATGAAATAGCTAGCGGACGACGCATCACCCTCGACATGGATTTCGCCCGGAGACTGGTACTGGCTACCTGCAGGAATGGTGAATCGCTGCCATCCTTCGCGCTGGACATCGATTCCGAAGCGTTTGAGCAGCTTGAGCGTGATGTCGATATAAGGCCTGGAAATCAGCTCGCCCACCACTTCGATATGAATGGCCTCGCGGGCTACCAGCGGCAGCGCCATCAGCAAGGCCGTCAGGAACTGACTGGAGACGTCACCCCTGACCTGGATAGGCTTGTCAAGTTTTAACGCCGTCGGGCTGGGTCGAAGCCGCAAGGGCGGGAAGCCTTCAACGCCCAGGTAGTCGATCGAACACCCGAGCTGGCGAAGCGCGTCCACCAGATCACCGATCGGCCGCTCATGCATTCGCGCCACGCCTGACAGCTCGAATTCGCCGCCCATCAATGCCAGTGCAGCGACCAGCGGACGCATGGCGGTTCCCGCGTTACCCAAAAATAGTTTTTGCCCTGAATGCAGAGCGCGACCATTCAGGCCCTCAACCTCAACGACGCCGTCTGGCTGCTGATCAACGCTGCAACCGAGCTGCTTTAGTGCGGCCAGCATGACAGCCGTGTCGTCGGAGGCGAGCAGATCATGTATGCGCGTGCGGCCTTGACTCAGGGCGGCCAGCAGCAGCACGCGGTTGGTAATGCTTTTGGAGCCCGGAAGATGCACCGTTCCGGCGGCCGCAACGAGTGGCGGAATATCCAGATATTCAATATCGAACATCAGCCGACGCTTTATTTGTTCGCTTTTGACGGAGAGGAGATTCGCCAGTTGGCGCGCGTCTCGCTGGCTTTCTCGATCAGGGCTTCCAGCCCATCTGCGTTGCTGGTGGCAATCAGCTGCTCGAGCGCGCGCAGATTCTGCTGGAATATGTGCGACTGGGCCAACAGCTCTTCGCGGTTGGCGATCAGGATATCGCGCCACATATGAGAGTCGCTTGCGGCAATGCGCGAGAAGTCGCGAAAGCCAGGTCCGGCCAATGACATGTATTCCTTGCCATGGTCCTGACCCGTAATGCCATTGATCAGGGCAAAAGCGATCAGGTGAGGCAGGTGGCTGACAGCCGCGTAGGCGGCGTCATGCGATTGCGGCGACATCTTGGTGACATGACTGCCAATGGCCGTCCAGACGTCGACCGCTTTTTGCAACTGAATTGTGAAGGTGCGCTCGATCGGGGTGATGATGACCTGTTTGCCCGCGTAAAGATCGGCGTCGGCATGCTCTACACCCGACACTTCCTTGCCGGCGATCGGGTGGCATGGAACAAAGGCGCCCAGGTTGTCACGCAGGACTCGCCTTGCGGCGTCCACCACATCGCGCTTGGTGGAGCCGACATCCATGACCAATGTGTTTGAGCCCACCAGATGCCGAATGGCCTTGAAGGTCGACTCGGTTGCCGACACGGGGACTGCGAGCAGAACGATGTCAGCACCAGACACCGCCAGTAGCGCCGACGGCGCCTCGACATCAATCACACCCATCTGGCGTGCGCGTTCGGTCGTCGAAGGCGATTTGCTGTAGCCGACGACCCGTTTGACAAGCCCGGCCTTTTTCAACGCCAATGCGAAGGAGCCACCCATCAGGCCGCAGCCGATCAAACCCAGTTGTTCAAACATCAGTGGCTACCGTTGATTTTTTGTTCGTTGCATGAAAGGTCAAGCTACCGTCAATCGCTGACGGGGTAAGTCCCCAGGACTTTGTAAAACGCGCAAAGGCGCTGCAGCTCCGCCAGTGCAGAACTGACATGGTCTTGCGAGGGGTGGCCCTGCAGGTCTATGTAGAAGTAGTAATCCCATTGACCCGAGCGAGCCGGTCGCGACTCGAATCGGGTCATGGAAACGCCATGGGTTTTCAGTGGTACCAGAAGATCATGCACAGCCCCTGGACGATTTGGCACTGAGACCACCAAGCTGGTGCAGTCCTTGCCGGATGCAGGCGGCGCTGGCAACGTCTGTGGCAGGCAAACGACGGCAAAACGGGTGCGGTTGAATGCATCGTCCTGAATGGCGTGTGCAGCGCTGTGTAACCCAAACTGGGTTGCAGCGCGCTCGCTGGCGATGCCAGCCCAGGCGGCGCAAGTTGACGCGAGGCGGGCTCCTTCCGCATTGCTGGCCGCTGCCCGCCTATCGGCATTGGGCAAATGGGTGGTCAACCAGCCCTGGCATTGCGCCAGGGCCTGTGGATGGGCGTAGACTGCCTCAATGCCGTCCAGCGAATCGATAAGGCGCAGCAGGTTGTGACGCACCATCAAACTGGTTTCACCGACGATATGCAGCGGCGTATGAAGCAGCAAGTCAAGCGACCGTGAAACAACACCTTCGGTCGAATTTTCCACAGGAACCACGCCATAACTGGCGCTACCGGCCGCAGTGGCGCGGAAGACTTCGTCAATGCTGGAACAGGCAACATGCTCTATGCTGGCGCCAAAAAACTGGACAGCGGCCTGCTCGCTGAAAGTGCCCGCCGGCCCCAGATAAGCCACACGCACCGGGGATTCGAGCGCCAGGCAGGCCGACATGATTTCACGCCAGACTGCGGCGATGTGTTCGTTTTTCAACGGACCGGTGTTGGCCTGCTGAATTTGCTCAATGACCTGCGCTACCCTGTCAGGCCGAAAAAAAGGTGTTCCTTCGCGCTTCTTGATCTCACCAACCTGCTCGGCTACCTGCGCCCGCTGGTTGAGCAATGCTAGAAGCTGTTTGTCAAGAGAGTCAATCCGGGCGCGCAGGTCTGCAAGAGGGGCGGTCATATCAGAGGTCGCCCGGCCAAGGTAGATCGCCCACTAAAGAGGACAAAAATCCGGGCAGTCCGGGGGACAGGGCAGGGAGTTGCGAAGAATTCATTTCAGGCCAGCTTTTTCTCGAATTCTCGCATGTACTCGCACAAGGCCTCGACGCCAGCCACAGGCATGGCGTTATAGATACTGGCCCGCATGCCGCCGACGGATTTATGACCTTTGAGCTGAAGCAGTCCGCGGCTTCTGGCACCTTCAAGAAACGCGGCATTGCGCGATTCATCGCGTAACCAGAACGGGACGTTCATGCGCGAGCGACAGCTTTTTTCGACCTTGCTGAAATAAAACTCTGACCCGTCGATAGCGTCATACAGGAGTTGTGCCTTTCGGATATTGCGCTTTTCCATCGCGGCAATGCGCGTGGCCGGGCCTTCCGACTGGCGCTGGAGCCACTTGAAAACAAGGCCCGCAATATAGATGGCGTAAGTCGGTGGCGTGTTGTACATCGACTGGTGGTCGGCAACGACTTTGTAGTCGAACGCGCTGGGGCAAACCGGCAAGGCGCGCCCGACAAGATCTTCGCGGACAACCACAATAGTGAGGCCCGCCGGCCCCAGATTTTTCTGGGCTCCTCCGAAGGCCAGGCCGACTTTCGACCACTCGACCGGTCGGGAAGCTACATGCGATGAAAAATCTATCACCAGCGGTGCGTCGCAACCCAGAGACCTCAGATCAGGCAGGCTATGAAACTCGACGCCGTGGATGGTTTCGTTGGTACACAGATGTACATAGCTGGCGTCGCGGCGCAGCCGCCAGCTGGCCGGCTCGGGGAGTGTTGTGAAGCCACTTTCCTGGCTCGAAGCTGCAATTTGAGAATTGCAATACTTGCGTGCCTCCTTCTGTGACTTCTCGCTCCAGCTGCCGGTGATTACAAAATCAGCACCGCCGCCATGCGACAAGTTCAAGGGAACTATCGCATTTTCTGCCAGACCGCCGCCCTGCATGAACAGGATCTTGAAGTTGGGCGGCACCGCCATGAGCGCGCGAAAGTCTGCCTCGGCGTTTTCGTAGATGGAAATGAATTCCTTGCCCCGGTGACTCATCTCCATGACGCTCATGCCACTGCCGTGCCAGTCAAGCATCTCGTCAGCGGCCTGCTGCAAAACCTCTTCCGGCAGGTTGGCAGGTCCCGCCGAAAAGTTGAAGGGCCGGCTCATTTCTTGGCGGGAGCCTTCCCAGGCGCTGCGGGAGCGGGTGAACTGCCCACAATTTTTACGGCAGCGTCATCGAATTGTTTGGCGCGTGCCATCACGTCGGTACGCGAGGCTTCGATAAGTTTCTGGACAAAGATATTGCCCAGTTCCGGCGCTGTGCTTTGGTACTTCTTGATGGCGGGGGATTCAAAAAACGCGACAAGCTGCTTTAATTCTTCCAGCGTGAACTTTTCTGCATAAGCCGGCACCAGCGTCTCGGCACTGACCTTGCTCACCTGTTTGCCAATCAGTTTGTTGGCGTCTTCTGAGTACTTTTTCAGCTCGACGTTGAGGTCTTCCGACGCTTTTTGCTGCTTCGCTTTGGGAACGCTCGCTTCGAGCTTCGGGCCCCAGCTGGCAATCAACTCCTGAGTGGCACCGCCAGACAATTGCTGGACCAGACGGTCAAGCTCGGGGCCTTGCTGAAGCGCAACCACTTTGGTCGCCAACTCGATTTTCTGATCGGCAGTTTGAGCCAGAGCGGTGGCTGACAATACGGTGCCGGCAAGCGCCAGCGAATAGATAATTTTTTTCATGGAATGGTTTCCAGGTTAGGACGGATCAGAGGGGTTGGGCTGGGACCTCGCCCGCGTCGTTGAGGGGCTCGGCATCATCCAGCGCGGCATCGTTTTCAACGATTCGCTGGAGACCACTCAATTGTGAGCCCTCATCCAGACCAATCAACGTAACACCTTGTGTAGCCCTTCCCATTTCGCGGATTTCGCTGACACGGGTGCGAACCAGCACGCCCTTGTCGGTGATGAGCATGATTTCGTCGTCGGTGTGCACCAGCGTGGCTGCAACCACTTTGCCGTTGCGCTCGCTCTGCTGGATCGCAATCATGCCTTTGGTTCCGCGCCCGTGGCGGGTGTATTCGGTAATCGATGTCCGCTTGCCGTAGCCATTTTGCGTGGCGGTAAGCACGCTTTGCTGCTCGTCTTCGGCGACCAGCATGGCAATAACGCCTTGTCCGTCTTCCAGCATCATGCCGCGAACGCCGCGGGCGTTTCGACCCATGGGCCGCACATCATTTTCGTCAAAGCGCACGGCTTTCCCGCCGTCGCTGAAGAGCATCACGTCGTGCTTGCCATCGGTTAGCGATGCGCCAATCAGGTAGTCGCCTTCGTCCAGATCAACCGCGATGATGCCCGCTTTGCGCGGGTTGCTGAATTCATCGAGCGCAGTTTTCTTGACGGTGCCCATGGAGGTTGCCATGAAGACATACTGGTCCGCCGGAAAGCTGCGCTTTTCACCGGTAAGCGGAAGAACAACGGTGATTTTTTCACCCTCCTGCAAGGGAAACATGTTCACTATCGGCCGACCGCGTGAACCGCGTGATCCGGCAGGCACTTCCCAGACCTTGAGCCAATAAAGCCGGCCGCGGTTGGAGAAGCAAAGGATGTAGTCGTGCGTATTACCAATAAACAGCTGGTCGACCCAGTCGTCTTCTTTGGTGGCGGTGGCCTGCTTGCCGCGCCCGCCGCGTTTTTGGGCCCGGTATTCCGACAGTGGCTGGCTCTTGATATAGCCTGTGTGCGACAGCGTGACGACCATGTCGGTCGGCGTGATCAGGTCTTCTGTGCTGAGGTCGAATGAGCTGTGTTCGATATGGCTGCGGCGCGCGCCAATTTTCGTCTGCCCAAATTCCAGCTTGATGGCGGCCAGTTCTTCGCCAATGATGACAGACACGCGTTCAGGCTTCGACAAAATATCCAGCAGATCGTCGATCTCGGACATCACCTCTTTATATTCGGCAACGATCTTGTCCTGCTCGAGGCCGGTCAAGCGCTGCAGGCGCATCTGCAAAATTTCCTGAGCCTGTGTTTCAGACAATCGGTAGAGCCCGTCGCTGCCCATGCCGAATGCTTTTTCCAGGCCGTCGGGACGGTAGTCGTCCGCGTTCACCACGCCC
>JANNKV010000407.1:0-5911 GCA_031396485.1 Polaromonas sp.
CGGCGCTCCAGCGCAGCGTCTTTTTCAATGTACTTTCGGTATTCGTCTAGCGTAGTCGCGCCAACGCAGTGCAGCTCGCCCCGCGCCAGCGCCGGCTTGAGCATGTTGCCAGCATCCATCGCACCTTCAGCCTTGCCAGCGCCGACCATGGCGTGCAGTTCGTCAATAAAGACGATGGTCTGGCCTTCGTCCTGCGCCAGCTCTTTCAGTACACTTTTCAGACGCTCTTCAAATTCGCCGCGGAACTTGGCGCCGGCCAGCAACGCGGCCATGTCCAGACTGAGCACGCGCTTGCCTTTCAGGGAATCGGGCACTTCGCCAGCCACGATGCGCTGGGCCAGTCCCTCGACAATCGCGGTTTTACCGACGCCGGGCTCGCCAATCAACACGGGATTGTTCTTGGTGCGGCGCTGCAGCACCTGGATGGCGCGGCGGATTTCATCGTCGCGGCCGATCACGGGGTCGAGCTTGCCCATGCGGGCGCGCTCGGTCAGGTCCATCGTGTATTTTTTGAGCGATTCGCGCTGACCTTCGGCATCGGCGCTGTTCACGCCCTGTCCGCCGCGTACGGCGTCAATCGCAGTTTCGAGCGACTTGCGGGTCAAACCGTTCTCGCGCGCGATCTTGCCAACGTCGGCCTTGCTGTCGCTGACGGCCAGCAAAAACAGTTCGCCGGCGATGAACTGGTCGTTGCGTTTGATGGATTCTTTTTCAGTGGCCTGCAACAGCTTGGCGAGTTCCGGGCCGACCGGAATCTGGTCTTGTCCCTGCACCTGCGGCAGTTTTTTAACCGCAGCGTCAGCCGCCTGGGTCAGGCCACCGACGTTGACGCCCGCCCGCTCCAGTACGGCGCGCGGGCCGTCGTCCTGGCGCAGCATGGCCAGCAAAAGATGTGCTGGCTCGATATAGCCGTTGTCGTTGCCCAAGGCTAGCGACTGGGCATCTTGCACAGCTTCCAGGAACTTGGAGGTCATTTTGTCTTGTCGCATGGGAAATTTCTCCGGGTTTTCCGACTTGCGACCCAGTTTGGGCTGCGCGCCCGATTTTCAAGCAAGGCGGTTGTCGTTACCTTGCGGCAGATCAACCCGGAGCTTATGACATCAGGAAGGCCTCAGGAAGGCATCAGGCTGACTTCAGCGCGTCGCGCGAAAACCCGGCGATCTGCGCGTAATTCTCGGAAATTTTCCGCAACTCACCCTGGCTGATCAGGTCATCGATATGACCGAACGGCTTGCCGCCGCTCAGTTCATCGGCTTTCATGATGATGAAATCGGGCGGCGTCGAGCGATTGGCCAGCACGATTTTGGACGTGACGGGCCGGCGTAGCGCTTCGTAGGCCTGCAGAGCGCCAGGCAGATCGCCGTCAGCACGGGCGAATTCAGCTGCCAGCACGCGGCCGTCGATGATGGCCTGTGCCGAGCCATTGGAGCCGCGCGGGTACATGGGATGCGCCGCGTCACCCAGCAACGTGACGCGGCCGAAGGTCCATTGCGCAATCGGGTCTTTGTCGACCATGGGGTACTCGAGAACGGTCTCCGCGCCATTGATCAAGGCCGGCACATCCAGCCAGTCGAATTTCCAGTCCTTGAAGACGTCGGCAAAAGCACTGCATTCGCCGCTGCGGTTCCAGTCGTTCATCACGCCGCCTTCGCGCTGGATTTCGGCCACCCAGTTGATCAATTGCGTGCCGTCCGGGTTGTCGACGATGGGGTAGATCACCATCTTGCCGGTTTCGATGGAGCCCACGCGCACATAACTTTTGCCGCTGAGGATCGGTCGGTGCCGGGTGACGCCGCGCCAGGTGTTGATGCCGGCAAAGGCAACCTTTTCGTCAGGATAAAACTGCTTGCGAATCGCCGAGTTCACCCCATCACAGGCGATCACCACGCTGGCGCACCAGTCGGCTAGCTGCGCACCGGTCGAGGTCTCGGTGAAATGAAGCGTCGCGCCCGATTCATCCTGTTCGATGCCCGTGCAGCGGTGGCTGGTATGAACATGTGCGGCGCCAATGCGCTCAAGCACCGCGTCATAAAGAATGCGGTGCAGCTTGCCGCGGTGGATGCCGATTTCCGGCAACTCATAGCCGGCATGGCGACCGCGCGGTTCGCGGTAAACGTACTGGCCGAAGCGGTTGTAGAAAACGCTTTCCAGATTCTCGATGCCGGCCGCCTCGACCTGCGCTTGAAGGCCCAGGGCCGCCATTTCACGCATGGCATGCGGCAGCAGCGTGATGCCGACGCCAATTTCCTGCACCTCGGGCACGGTTTCAAATACCTCGCATCCCAGACCGCGCTGATGCAGCGACAAGGCCAGGCTCAAACCGCCGATACCGCCGCCAACGATTGCAATTTTTTCGTTCATGGCGCGCTCATTCTGCAGTGATGGCGTTGCGTTTGATCACCTCGCCCCAGCGCGGGTAGTCTTTGTTGACGAGGGCGGTCAGTTCTTCCGGTGACGAGGTGGCGGCGTCCATGCCGGCACGCCCCAACAGATCACGAACTTCCGGCAACTTGAGGATGGCCGCAATCTCGGTGTTCAGGCGGCTCACCACGGCAGAAGGTGTTTTGGCCGGCAGGAAAAACGCGTACCAAAGGTCGACGTCGACGCCCTTCACCCCCAGTTCATCGAACGTGGCCACGGTGGGCGCGACCGGATGGCGCTTCGGGCTGCCCACGGCCAGCGCGGTGAGCTTGCCGGCATTGACAAAACCCTGGGCGATGTGAACGGGCAAAAACCCGACCATCAACTCTCCTGAAAGCAAGTCTTGCGTATAACCCGCCGTACCGCGGTAGGGCACGTGCAGCATGAACAAACCCGTCTTCGACTTGAACAGTTCCATAGCCATGTGGTGCGGCGTACCGACGCCGGGCGATCCGTAGTTGATGGCGCCTGGTTTGGCCCTGGCGTTGGTCAGCAGTTCAGGCAGCGTCTTGATGCCGGTTTTGGGATTGGCCACCAGCATTAACGTGCCCCAGGCGGCCATCGAGACAGACGAAAAATCTTTCACTGGGTTAAAGGGAACATTCTTGTAGAGCTGGGAGGCCATCAGCATGGTGTTGGCGCCCATCAGCACGGTATAGCCGTCGGCGTTGGCCTTGGCCACTGCATCGGCGCCGATGTTGCCGCTGGCGCCAGCCATGTTTTGCACGACCACCGGCTGGCCCAGGCGCTCGCCGAGTTTGGGCGACACCGCGCGGGCAATGGTGTCCATGCCGGTGCCGGGCGTGAACGGTACGATGATCTTGATCGGCTGTGTGGGCCAGGTCTGCGCCGAAGCCAGCATGGGAACCGCCAGACACAAAAGCACCACAGCAGACTTGAAAGAATGAAACATGTTTGCCTTTTCTCGCATTAGTTTTTGATCTGAAACACAGCTTCGGCATTCGACTGGAAGAATTTTTTCTTGTCTTCCTTGCTCATCTGCATGTTGTCCATCGCCACCACCTCATCCACCGCATATTGGTACGGATAGTCCATGGCGTAAAGCACCCGGTCTACGCCCATCACGGATTGCGTGAACTTGATGGCCGGCTCCCACGCCATGCCGCTGGTGGTGATGTAGAAATTCTCACGCAGATAGTCGCTGGGTTTGCGACGCAATGGTTTGACGCTTTCATAGCGATTGGACGCCACGGTGGCGTGGTGCATGTAGTCCAGCCGGTAGGCCCAGAACGGCAACGCCTCGCCCATGTGACCAATGATGATCTGCAGCTTCGGGAAGCGGTCGAACACGCCCGCCGTGATGATGCGCAGCGCATGCAAACCCGTCTCGACACCGAAACCGTAAATGGCGCCATCCAGGCCACATTCCTGAAACGGCTCGATCATGTTGCGCGGCAGCGAATTGGGGTGCAGATAGATCGGCACGCCGTGGGCCTCAGCGGCTGCAAAGATGTCCCAGAATTTGCTGTCTGACAAATACTCGCCGTGGGTGTGCGAGTTGATGATCACCGAATTCATGCCGAGCTGCGTTACCCCGCGCTCGATTTCTTTTGCTGCCGCCGTGGGATCTTGCGGCGCAACGGCAATCATGCCGCTAAAGCGCGTTGGGTGTCGCCTTACGGCATCGGCCAGCTGGTCGTTGGCCAGGCGGCTGAACGATACGGCGGCGGCCTTGTCCATCACCTGCACGCCGGGCGCGGTGAGCGCAATCACCTGCCGGTCGATGCCGGCCTCATCCATATGCTGCAGCCGGACTTGATCCAGGTCTTGCAGGCATCGCATGATGTGTTGCGCCCGGGCGCTCGGGCTGCTCATGTAGAACCCCATCAAGCCCTTGAAGCCGGGATCGACATCACTGTGCTCCAGCAGCTTGCGATAAATAGTGAGCATTTCCGGCGGTGCAAACGCCTCTTCCGAGGCGATGCGCTGGTAGCCGGCATTGCGCGCAAGTGTTGTGGGCGCGGCTGGCGTGTTCTGGGTCTGGTTCATGGATGTATATCAAATGCTTCTTGAACTGCCAGAGGAGGAGGGAAGAGGTCGAGGCGCCAGCATTATGTTGGCATGCTAACCAGTTTTATCCAAGCCGGACAAGGCACAATTCAGGTTTTCCCCTGGTCTTTTCATCTGAAACCTGCCCCTCATTCCAATTCCAAATCAATCGTGAACGCGAAGCCGACACAGTGCATGGTTGATTTGCAAATGAAGTAACTACTCAAAATTCTGACGTGCCTGCAGAAAGCCTGACCCGCCTCTATGCCCGCCCCGGGTTTTTGCTGCGCCGCGCGCACCAGATTTCGGCTTCGGTGTTTGAGGACGAATGTCGCAGTGTCGGCCTGACACCGGCGCAATTCGGCGTACTCACTGTCTTGCGCGCCTCGCCGGGCCTGGACCAGTCGAGCCTGGCACGCGCGCTGGGGTTTGACAAGGTGACTGTGCTGCGGGTGCTGCGCGGGCTGGAAGCGCGCGTACTGGTGCTGCGCTCGCCGGCACCGACAAGTCGTCGCAACCTGGCCGTGGCGTTGTCGCCGGCCGGAGAAAAACTGCTCAAGCAAGCCCACAAACCTGCTGAACGCGCCTATCAGCGACTGATGGCCCCACTCTCCCCCGAACAGCAGGTGCAGCTGGTGGCGCTGCTTCAGCAATTGACCGAAGGGCTGGCCGCAGAGGCACGAGCTGTATTTTTGCCGCCCGGCCAGGAATAGCGGGCTTGACGGCAACCGTCAGGTATTGCTTGCGCTGATGCCCCATTTGGCAAGGGCCGCATCATCACTGACCCGTGCATCGACCCAGCGCGATCCTTCAGGCGTTTCTTCCTTTTTCCAGAACGGCGCCTGGGTCTTGAGGTAGTCCATCAAAAACTCGCAAGCCTTGAAACTCTCGCCGCGGTGTCTTGACGTCACCGCCACCATCACCACCTGGTCCAGCGGCTGCAACAGGCCAACGCGGTGAATGACGCGGGCGCCAAAAATATCAAACCGTCCCATCGCCTCGTCAATCATCGCGTCGATGGCCTTCTCGGTCATGCCGGGGTAATGCTCCAGTTCCATGCTGCTGACGCTCAGGCCGTCATTGCGGTCCCTGACGGTACCGATAAAGCTGCAGACGGCCCCGACCCGTTTGTCATTGGCGCGCAGAACGGCAACCTCATCGGCAAGATTGAAGTCGTTGGTGGTGATCAAAACGCGGGATGAATGCATCAGGCAATTTTGCCACCGCGCTCAAAAGCAGTCTGGCCCAGTAAAATGCGGTACATGACTGGTCCGACGAAATCACCCGCCAACTGCGTACCCGGCGCTGGTTGCTACACGTCCGGCGCCAGTAAATCGAGAAAACCGTTGCTCATTTGACCGGGGCTGCGGTTCCGTCGTCGAATGAGCGATGGAGCCGCCGGACCTGACAGGTCTTACCCAGTTTTAGCGGACACCTTCCCTCTTTTAACGTCGGCCTTTCAAGCCGGTCTGTTTTCAAA
>JANNKV010000041.1:0-7065 GCA_031396485.1 Polaromonas sp.
CGGCGAGGCACCGCGCTTTGACTGGGACGTGCTGAAAGCCAATCGGGCGCGCGAGATCACGCGGCTCAATGGCATCTATGTCGGCCTGCTTGAAAATTCGGGCGTGAAGATCATCCGCGGCTGGGCGCGCCTGCTCGATGGCCACACCGTCGAGGTGGATGGCGAAAAATTCACCGCCAAGTCGATCCTGGTCGCCACCGGCGGCACGCCAACGGTGCCTGCGGTGCAGGGGCGTGAACACGTCGTCACCTCTGACAACATGTTCGACCTGGACCCGTTTCCGAAGCGCCTGCTGGTGGTGGGTGGCGGTTACATCGCCTGCGAGTTAGCCTCGATTTTCAACGGCCTCGGCGCGCAGGTGACGCATGTGCATCGCAACGAAAAGCTGCTGACAGGCTTTGACGACGACGTGCGCAAGTTCGTCGCCACCGAGATGGCCAAGACCGGCATCAACCAGCAGTTCATGGCCGAGGTCAGCGAGATCACCAAAACGCCCGAAGGTCTGCAGGTGGACCTGCAACACAAACATGGCGAGCCGACCCGCGTCACCGTCGATACGGTGCTGTACGCGACAGGCCGCATTCCCAATGTCAGCGGCGTCGGGCTGGAAGTGGCGGGTGTGTCGGTCAGCGCGGCGGGCGCGATTCACGTCAACGAGCACTACCAAAGCTCGGTGCCGTCTATCTACGCACTGGGCGACGTGACGGCGCGCCTGCAGCTCACGCCGGTCGCGCTGGGCGAAGCGATGGTGGTCGTCGACCATCTGTTCGGGCCGGCCGCCGGCAAGAAGCGGCGCCAGATGAGCTATGACTTTGTACCGACGGCCGTGTTCACGCACCCGAACATCGGCACCGTGGGCTATGCCGAGCATGAGGCGCACAGGAAGTTCGAGCACATCACGGTGTACTGCGCCGACTTCAAGGCGCTCAAGCACACGCTCAGCGGCAGCACCGAGCGCACGCTGATGAAACTGATCGTCGAAGACGCGACCGACCGGGTGGTCGGCCTGCACATGGTGGGGCCGGACGCCGGCGAGATTGTTCAGGGTTTTGCGGTGGCGATGAAGGCCGGCGCGACGAAGGCGATTTTCGACAGCACCATCGGCATTCACCCCACGGTGGCAGATGAATTCGTGACGATGCGCGAGCCAGTGAAGGCCGGGGCCGGACTGCCGACGCTAAAAATGTCGACTTGATGTCGACTGGATGTCGCTTTGGCTGAGGCGTGTGCTGCCGCGCCTCAGCCCGATCGCACCTATTTCCTGGTCGCGGCGAGTTCTTTTTCCAGCGCGTCAATGCGGGCCTGCAGCGCGCCCATGCGCCCATTCAAAGCACCCACATTGAATACCGTGGCGTTGTTGGCTGGCGCATCCAGCTTGTTACCGTAGCCCAGCCATGACGAGTCATAGACACGCACGTTCTTGAAGCCGAGCTGCTCCAGCACCCCGGCGGTTTCTGATGCGCGCACGCCGGACTGGCAGTAAACCACCGTCTCTTTTTCAGGGTCGAGCTTGCTGTACAGCTCTTTCAGGTCGGCGGTGGACTTCAGTGACATGCCGCGTGAATCGCTCACCTGCTTGTTCGCCAGCTTTTGCATCGTGAGCGGGTCGGTCCAGTTCTGCTCGTAGGGGATGTTGACGGCACCCGGAACATGGCCGCCCCGCAGGGCGCGAATGTCTTCGCCTGCAAATTCCTTGGGCGTGCGTGCATCGACGATTTGCACCTGGCTCTGGTTCAGTCGGGCGATGACCTCAGTAGTGGTCACCGCCACAGCCGGGTTGGCTACCAAACTCAGTTTGACGGGCGCGGCTTGCGCCGGCGCGTTGCTCACGGGCAAGCCAGCGGCCTGCCAGCCTTCGATGCCGTCGTGAAACACGCTGACCTGGCTGCCGCCGAAATAGCGCAGCGTGTAGCGGCCAAAATAGGGGTTCCAGGTGCCGCGCGAACCGTACACCACGGTTTCGCGCTTCGGATCGATTCCGGCTGCGCCCAGCAGGGCTTCGATGCGGGGGGTGGCGATGAAGTCTTCAGAATTCGGATCGCGAAGGACTGACGCCGCATCGCCGATGGTGAGCGCGCCGGGCAGATGCCCTTTGGCATAGTCGCGCGCATCGCGCACATCCCAGATTTGCGCGCCGCGTTTGACGGCTTCCTGGAGCTGCGCGTGATCAATGATGGGCTGGGCCAACGCGAGGCAGGGCAGCACGCCGAAAAAAATCAATGCCAGCGCTTTTTCAACGACTTGTCTCATGGTGTGCATTCCTTTGTAATCAGACCGTACAACCGCTATCGTACTGCGACAACGCCCCCACCATCCCGCCCCCAATGTGCACCCAGACCGGGCAGCCGGGGCACAATGACAACCATGCCTTACCTCCCGAATTTCATTGCCCCCACCCGTTACAGCGACCCGGCTGCCGCCATGGCGCAGGTGAACCTGATTTATGAGCAGCAAATCAGCCACCTGAGGCAGGCCATGCAGCGTTATGTGGCCGGTGAAACCCTGCCCGGCCATGTGCGCGCCTGCTATCCCTTCGTGCGGGTGCAGACCGAAACCGTGGCGCGCGCCATTCTTGAAACGCCAGATATCAAGCAGCTGAGCTATGGCTTTGTCGCCGGGCCGGGCCGTTTTGAGACCACGCTTACGCGGCCGGACCTGTACGAAAAATACTACCTCGAACAGTTCCGCCTGCTGCTTCAAAACCATGACGTGGCGCTCGAAGTGGGCACCAGCACCCAGCCCATCCCGATCCACTTTTCGTTTGCCGAAAACAGCCATGTGGAAGGCGCCATGAGCGCCGAGCGCCGCATGCTGATGCGTGATGTGTTCGACCTGCCCGATCTGGGCGCCATGGACGACGGCATTGCCAACGGCACCTACGAAGCGCGGCCCGGCGAGCCGCAGCCGCTGTCGCTGTTCACGGCCGCACGGGTCGATTATTCACTACAGCGCCTGCGCCACTACACCGGCACCTCGCCCGACTGGTTCCAGAACTACGTGCTGTTCACCAATTACCAGTTCTACATTGACGAGTTCGTGCGCCTGGGCCATGAAGCGATGGCCGACCCGACCAGTGACTACATCGCCTTTGTAGAACCCGGCAACGTCGTGACGCGGCGCGCCGGACTTTCCGCCGCAGCGGGCGACGAGCTGGGCGTGCCGCCGCCGAGATTGCCGCAAATGCCGGCCTACCACCTGATGCGCGCGGACCGCAGCGGCATCACCATGGTCAACATCGGCGTTGGCCCGGCGAACGCCAAAAATATCACCGACCACATTGCCGTGCTGCGCCCGCACGCGTGGATCATGCTGGGCCACTGCGCGGGCTTGCGCAACAGCCAGCAGCTGGGCGACTACGTGCTGGCGCACGGCTACGTGCGCGAAGACCATGTGCTCGATGAAGAGCTGCCGCTGTGGGTGCCGATTCCGGCGCTGGCAGAAATCCAGAAGGCGCTGGAAAAGGCCGTCGAAGACATCACGCAGGCCGTTGGCCCGGACCTCAAACGCATTATGCGTACAGGCACCGTGGCCTCGACCGACAACCGCAACTGGGAGCTGCTGCCCGGCAACCAGCCGCCGCGCCGCTTCAGCCAGAGCCGGGCGATTGCACTCGACATGGAAAGCGCGACGATTGCCGCCAACGGTTTCCGCTTCCGCGTACCCTACGGCACGCTGCTGTGCGTGAGCGACAAGCCGCTGCACGGCGAGATCAAGCTGCCCGGCATGGCGAATCATTTTTACCGCGAGCGCGTCGACCAGCATTTGCGCATCGGCATACGCGCGGTCGAGTTGCTGCGCGCCGAAGGCATCACGCAACTGCACAGCCGCAAGCTGCGCAGTTTCTCGGAAGTAGCGTTTCAGTAGCAAGGGCTCGTAGTTCGAGCCGCTATATTTTTAATAGCTACTCGCGCACGATTTACCTGGGCTACAGCGCTATTTGATATAGAAAACCGCTATTCTCCGACCTGCAGCCGCGTCGGCAGGCGTTTTTCGATCGCCCACTTGAGTAGCGCGGCACTGCGAAAAATACCGTGGGCAAACTTGCCGTAGGGCAAGGTCAAAAACAGTGCCATCACGACACCCAGATGAACGGCCAGCAGCAGGCCCATCGCTGGGGTGTCACGCCAGACCAGCAGCGCCAGACCGGTCAGGCTGGTCAGAAACAGCAGCGCGATGAAGCCGCGGTCCATCGGTTGCTGCGCCGCATCGCCATGCAGCGGGTGCCGGCGCAGGTTGAGCCACAGTAAACCCGCCGGTCCGACCAGCAAGCCGATGCCGCCCACCGTGCCGAGCAATACCGGCAGACTGGTGAATGCATAAGGCGCCTGCCAGCTGAAGACGTAGTGATAGATCGTCGCCACGCTGGTGGCAGCAAAGCACAGCATGAAGCCGTAAAACGTCAGGTGGTGAAACTTGCGCCGTACCAGCGTGAAGGCGTCGTCGGCTTCATTGCACCCGTCGCCGTGGCCGCCATCGAGATACTTCAGGCGCAGTGCGTTGCCGGTGGCTTCCATCACAGCCGGGGCCGAAGCCCTTTCGGAAGCGGCGGGCGACACATCGCGCCAGAACTTTTGCACCCCCAGGCCCAGCGCCAGCGCAGCGAACAGGAAAATCGGCGCGAACATCAATATCAGCAGGTTGTGCGGAAAGATGGCGTAGAAATTTCCGGCCAGCGGCTCGTGAAAAAGCGTGCCGTTCAACATCACGGCCAGCACCAGGAACAGTGCCAGGCCTGCCGCAAGGGCCAGCGCCATCGTCAGACCGTTGCGTTTGTACAGCACGCCGAGCGCGGGCGGCCAGGCGTAGTCGGCATAGGTCTGTACGCGCACCTGGGCCATCGCGCGGGGCACATTGATGGCGAACTCGTGCGGCGGCGCGTACTGGCAGGCATGCAGGCAGGCGCCGCAGTTGTGGCACAGGTTGGCGAGGTAGTGGATGTCGGCCTTGCCGAATTCAAGGCGGCGCGTCATCGCAGGGAACACCGCGCAAAAACCTTCGCAGTACCGGCAGGCATTGCAGACCTGCATCTGCCGGCCGACTTCGGTCTCCGACGTGGTGAGCGCAAGCGGGCCGGTGGCGAGCGCGCGGGCCTCGCGGGTCAAGGCTTCAAGCTGTTGCAATGCCAACTCCTGATTTCATAGCAGCTTGCGCTGATTCCACGCCGGCTATGCGGCCAAACGCCGTACCAATTGTCATGCCGACGCCGGCGGTATAGCCTTTGCCCAGCACATTGCCGGCCATGATTTCGCCGGCGGCAAACAGGTTGGGGCTGGGCTGGCCACCGAAATGAATCGCCGTGTGCTCATCGACTTTCATGCCCAGGTAAGTGAAGGTGATGCCGGGTTTGAGCGGGTAGCCATAAAACGGTGCGGTATCAATCGGACGGGCCCAATGGGTTTTGGCGGGCGTGAGGCCTTCGGTATGGCAATCGTCCAGCACCGCGTGGTCGAAAGTGCCGATGCGGCAGGCGGCGTTGTAGGCGTGGACCGTACGCAAAAGTGCCTGCTCATCCAGACCCAGCTGGCGCGCGAGCTGCTCCAGCGAATCGGCTTTTTCACCCGGAAACACAGGCGGCATGAAGCGCCCGACGGCCTTGGCGTCGATCACCGAGTAGCCCACCTGCCCGGGCTGCATCGCCACCAACCGGCCCCAGATGGCGTAGCGTTTGGGCCAAAAGTCTTCCCCTTCGTCATAGAAGCGCTCGGCGTTTTTGTTGACCACCACGCCGAGTGAGACGCAATCCACCCGCGTACAGATGCCGCCGTCGTACAGCGGCGCGCGGGCGTCGATGGCCACGCAGTGGCTTTGCGTTGGGTCGCCAATGGTATCGGCACCCTGCGCAATCAGGTCTTTCAGCAAGACGCCGGTGTTGAAGCGCGTCCCGCGAATACCGAACTGGTCGGCCGGCCATTCACCCGCCGCGTTCTGACCCCACGCGTTGCGCAGCCATTCGAGGTTTGACTCGAAACCGCCGCTGGCCACCACGCAGGCTTTCGCCTCAATGCGCTCGGCGCCCACATGCGCCGCGACGAAACGCCCGTCGTTCAATTCCAGCCGGGTGACGGCAGCTTCATAGCGAATCTGCACGCCCAGGCGCTCGGCACTGCGGTAGTAAGCGTTCATCAAGGCCTTGCCGCCACCCATGAAAAACGCGTTGGTGCGCGACAGATGCAGCGTGCCCGACAGCGACGGCTGAAAGCGCACGCCGTGCTTGTGCATCCAGCCACGGCAATCAGATGAATGCCGAATCGCCAGTCGCGCCAGTTGCTCGTTGGTCTGCCCGCCGGTCACCTTCAGCAGGTCCTGCCAGTATTCTTCTTCGGTGTAGGCCTCGGTCAGCACGTCCTGCGGCGCGTTGTGCATGCAGCGCAGGTTGCGCGTGTGACTCGAGTTTCCGCCGCGCCACTCGCGCGGGGCGGATTCGAGCACCAGTACCGAAGCACCGGCCTCCCGCGCCATCAGCGCAGCGCACAGCGCGGCATTGCCACCGCCGATGATGAGTACGTCGAGCAAGCGCAGGTCCTGCGAACGTCAGTCGGCCTTGATGCTGGCGCGCCTGACGATGTCGCTCCACACCTTCTGCTCGGCCGCTATGAATGATGCGAACTCGGCGGATGGCCCGCCACCGCCCACTGCGTTGTCGGTCGCGAAGCGCGCCGTCACCGCTGATGACTTGAGGGCATTCAGCGACTCTTCCTGCATGCGCCTGACGACATCCGGCGGCGTACCGGCCGGCGTCAAAATGCCGTACCACTGCGAGGTCTCGAAATTCTTGAAGCCCATCTCGGCGACGGTCGGCACATCGGGCAAGCCCGAAATACGCTCGCGTGTGCCGACTGCGATGGCGCGCAGCTTGCCGCTCTTAATATGTGCACTCAGGGCCGGCAAGCCGGCCGACGACGCCTGCGTGCGGCCCGACAGCAGATCGGTCAATTGCGGGCCGGTGCCCCGGTAAGGAATGTGCGTGATGAACATGCCCGTGACCAGCTTGAGGTACTCCATCGCCAGGTGCCCCGCGCTGGCGTTACCGGCCGAGCCATAGTTGAGCTGGCCAGGATTTTTCTT
>JANNKV010000043.1:0-4838 GCA_031396485.1 Polaromonas sp.
GCCGGTCACGCGCCCGGAGCGCCTGGCCGTGGTGACGCAAACCACGCTCAGCGTCGACGACGCCGCGCAGATCCTCGCGGCGGTGAAGCGCCGCTTCCCCGCGGTACGCGAGCTTCCTGCGGAATGCATTCCTTGCGGCAGACCAGCCAAGTGGCTTTGAGTTTGATGTCGAGCTGCGACGCGTTGAAGCCGGGCGCGACGGTGAGCGGCACCGGCAGCAGTACCGTGTTTTCATAACCGTAGTTGGCCAGCGTGCCGATGGGTATCTTTTTAGGCGTTGGCCAGGCAATCTCGCCGGCATCAATGCCCGCCGGCAGCTTCCATTCCAGCATCGTCGGCAGGCCGGAATCGCCCGGGTTTTTCCAGTAGGTGTGCCATTCGGGCTGGTGCGCCAGCTGCAACCCCAGCCAGACCGGCTTGCCCGCGCTGACGCCTTCGGGCGCCCAGGCCATCAACTCGGCCCGTACTTCGTTGGTGGTGACCACGGCGCTGACCGGACCGGTCGAAGTGCCGATATTCAAGCTATTTTGAGCGCTAGCCCAGGTACTGATTGCGCCAGCAGCTATAAAAAACGTAGCGGAAATGAAGCGCTTGAGGGTCATGTGGAGAGTAGGAGCGGTCAAAAGTCGAATTGGTTCCGGCTGTTACCGGATCGGGCAAGCGCCGAGGCGGTCAGGATCAGCAGTTACACCTTAGTCCCGCAACCAGCCACTTTATTACAGCGCGCGGCGGCCAGCTTGGCAAACCGGATAATACGGCCATGCCCCGCACTGCCAGCCCCACCGTCCAGGTTGTTCTGGCCACCCTGAACGCGAAATACATTCACGCCTCGCTCGGCCTGCGCTGCTTGCTGGCGAACATGGATTTGCACGGCGGCGCCGGGCTGCGGGCGCAGACGGTGCTGCGTGAATTCGTCATCCAGCAAAAGCCGACGCAGATTGTCGAAGACCTGTTGGCGCTTGAGCCGAAAGTCATCGGCCTGGGCGTCTATATCTGGAACGTGGTCGAAACGACCCAGGTCGTGCGGCTGCTGAAGGCATTGCGGCCGGATGTGAAGATCGTGCTGGGCGGGCCGGAAGTGAGTTTTGAGGTCGAGCAACAGGAAATCTGCCGGCTGGCCGACCATGTGGTGACGGGCTGGGGCGATGTGAGCTTTCCCAAACTGTGCCGGGCCTTGCTGGATGGGCCGCAGCCGTTGATGAAAGTCATTGCGGGTGAGCAGCCGCCTTTGGCCGAACTGGCCTTGCCGTATGGCGAATACACGGCCGAAGATTTGTCCAAACGACTGCTCTATGTCGAGGCGTCCCGCGGTTGCCCGTTCAAGTGCGAATTTTGTCTAAGTTCGCTCGACAGGACCGCCTGGGCGTTTGACCTGGATCTGTTCATGGCCGAGGTAGAGACGCTGTACCGGCGCGGTGCGCGCAACTTCAAGTTTGTGGACCGCACTTTCAATCTGAAGAGCGACAATTCGGTTCGCATTCTGCAGTTCTTCCTCGACCGCATTGCCCAAAACTCCTCTGGACATCCCGACGTGTTCGTCCACTTTGAGGTCGTGCCCGACAGCCTGCCGGATCGGTTGAAAGCCTTGATTGCGCAGTTCCCGGCAGGTGCGCTGCAGTTTGAAGTCGGCATTCAGAGCTTCAACCCCGAAGTGCAGCAGCGCGTGTCACGCAAGCAAGACAACACCAAGACTGCTGAGAACCTGCGCTGGCTGGTGGGCGAAAGCCGGGCGCATGTGCATGCCGACCTGATTTTTGGTTTGCCAGGCGAGACGCTGGCAAGCTTTGCTGACGGGTTTGACCGCCTGTATGAATTGGCGCCGCATGAAATCCAGTTCGGCGTCTTGAAGCGCCTGCGCGGCACGCCCATCACGCGGCACACAGCCGAGTTTGCAATGGTTTACGACCCGCAAACGCCCTACACAATTTTGCAGAATTCCACCGTTGATTTCGCCACGCTGCAGCGCGTAAACCGGTTTGCGCGCTACTGGGACATGGTGGCTAATTCGGGCCGGTTTTCTAAGGCGCTGACGCTGCTGCTGGCTCCCGGTTCGGCCTTCGACAACTTCATGAATTTCAGCGACTGGTTGTGGCAATCCACCGGCAAGACGCATGAATTTGCCTATGAAAAGCTGGTCGATTTGATGCATGATCATTTGGTGGAAGATCGACACCTCGCCATGCCGGCCGTGCGTAGCGCCTTGCTGGCCGACTATCTGGCCAGCGGCGCGCGCGGCAAGCCGGACTGCCTGGCCGAGTTACTGCTGCAGGCACGGGCAACGGTGCCTGCGGGCGCTGGCAAGCTGCGCGATGAACGGCACGGGCGGCAAGGCCGCCATGTGAACCAGATCAGCCAGCAACTGCACCGCGACGCGATCCAGAAGGCGGCCGCTGCAGCGTGAGGGTGCCGACCCGCCGCGCCGACGTCGTTTTTCGCTGGTTTTTTTTGTGATCGTTTTGCCCTCTAGCCCAGGTGAAACCTGCGCAGACAGCTATTGAATTTGTAGCGCACTGGCTGAAATTAGCGTCAGTCAGGTCATTGATCAAGCGATCCTGCGGTTGTTAATGGACGGCCAGGTATCCAATACAGTGGAGGCATGGATATTTCTGAAGTCAGGGAGCGCGCGCGGCCACCGGTAAAGGCCGTTCTGTTCGACGCCTATGGCACGCTGTTCGACGTGTACAGCGTAGGCGCGCTGGCCGAGCAGCTGTTTCCCGGTCACGGTCAGGCCCTGAGCGTGCTGTGGCGCGACAAGCAGATCGAATACACCCGCCTCGTCACCACCAGCAACGATGGCGCGCACTACGCGCCGTTCTGGGACTTGACCCGCGCCGGCCTGCGCTACGCCTGCAAGCGCCTCGGCCTGGCCTTGACGCCCGCGGCAGAAGAGCAGCTGATGGACCAGTACCGGCACCTGACGGCCTTTCCCGAAAACACGGCGGTGCTGCAGGACTTGAAGGCGCGCGGCATCGCCACCGGCATTTTGTCCAACGGCGACCCGGCCATGCTCAATGCAGCGGTCACATCGACCGGTCTGGATGGCCTGCTGGACTACGTGATCAGCGTCGATTCCTTGCGAAAATACAAGACCCACCCGGCAGCGTATGCGCTGGGCGAGCAGGCGACCGGCCTGCCCGCGCGCGAAGTTGGTTTTGTCAGCTGCAACAGCTGGGACGCGCTGGCGGCCACCTGGTACGGCTACCGCACGCTGTGGGTGAACCGGTACCGGTTGCCTTTTGAAGAATTGGGGACGCAGCCGGCGCACACAGGTGAGTCGCTGCAGGATGTGGCTGTGTTGCTGGCCTGACCGGTCGACTTCAAGCCGCACGCATTTTTATCTTTTTTTGTTTTTTCTAGTTTCAAGCTTGAGGTTTTCATGACTGCTTCCCACCGAGATTCCACCCCCCGCACCCCCTGCCACAGCCTGCAGGTCGCTACCGTGCTGTACGAGTTTATCGAGCAAAAAGTGCTGCCCGGCACGGGCGTGACGAGCGCTGCTTTCTGGCAAGGCTTTGACAGCCTTGTTGCCGACCTGGCGCCGAAAAATATCGCTTTGCTGGCCGAGCGCGACCGCCTGCAAACCGCCATGGACACTTGGCACAAGGCCCACCCCGGCCCTATCAACGACATGAAGGCTTACCGCGCCTTCCTGACGAAGATTGGCTATCTGGTGCCGTCGCCGGCCAACGTGACGGCCACCGCGACCAACGTTGACGACGAGCTGGCGCTGCAGGCCGGCCCCCAGCTGGTGGTGCCCGTGCTCAACGCGCGTTATGCGCTCAACGCCGCCAATGCGCGCTGGGGCAGTTTGTACGACGCGCTCTACGGCACCGACGTGATTGCCGAGTCCGAGGGCATTGAAAAAGGCAAGGGCTACAACCCGGCGCGCGGCGCTAGGGTCATTGCCTATGCCCGCAACGTGCTGGACCAGGCCACGCCGCTGGCAGAAGGCTTGCACAAAGATGCCACGCTGTACCGCGTGATCGACGGCAAGCTCTCCGTCACGCTGAAGAGCGGCACTACCACCGGCCTGAAGGATCCCTCGCTGTTTGCGGGCTACCAGGGCGCTGCCGACGCGCCATCGTCCATTTTGCTGCGGCACAACGGCATCCACATTGACATTCGCATCGACCGTAGCACCACCATCGGCAAAGACGATGCTGCCGGCATCAGCGACCTGGTGGTTGAAGCAGCTCTATCTACCATCATGGACCTGGAAGATTCCGTGGCGGTGGTGGACGCCGCTGACAAGGTCGTGGCCTATTCCAACTGGCTGGGCATTTTGCAGGGCACGCTGACTGAGGAAGTGCAAAAGGGCGGCAAGACCTTCACCCGCGGCCTCAATCCCGACCGCGAATACACCAGCCCCACGGGCGGCAAGCTCACGCTGCATGGGCGCTCGCTTATGTTTTTGCGCAATGTCGGCCACCTGATGACCAACCCCGCCATCCTGTATGACGGCGGCAAAGAGATTCCGGAAGGCATCCTCGATGCAGTGGTGACCACGGCAATTGCCATGCATGACCTGAAGCGAAAAGACCAGCCTGGCATCAAGAACTCGCGCAAGGGTTCGGTCTACATCGTCAAGCCCAAGATGCACGGCCCGGCCGAAGTCGCCTTTGCCAGCGAGCTGTTCGGCCGCGTCGAAGCGATGCTGGGCTTGAGCGCCAACACCGTCAAGCTCGGCATCATGGACGAGGAGCGCCGCACCAGCGTCAACCTCAAGGCCTGCATCGCCGAATCGGCTGCGTGTGTGGCCTTCATCAACACCGGCTTCCTCGACCGCACCGGCGACGAGATTCACACCGCGATGCATTCGGGCGCGATGATGCGCAAGC
>JANNKV010000068.1:0-3555 GCA_031396485.1 Polaromonas sp.
GCCCCAAAACTGAAGTCATGTTCCTGATCCGCTGCGACGCGCCGGGCGTCGAGCTGCGCAACTGTCCATCGTTCTCGGCGATGGAAGGCACCAACACCTGGGCCGTGCGGCTGACGGATTATTTTGTTGGATCGAGCGAGATGATTGCCGACCCGGTGCGCCCTTTCATCGGCCGCATTCGCGCGGCGTTCATCCTGCTGCAGACCGGCATGGGGCTGGGCGTGGCGCAGGGCGCGATCGATTCGATGTGGAAGGTCGAGCGCACGCTGGGCCATGTCAATGAATTTCTGGATGACCGGCCGGATGATCTGCAAAGCGAGCTCGATGACTTGACGACGCGCATCATGGTGCTCGCCCAAACACCGTTCGGCACGGACAAAGAGTTTCTGATCGATGTGCTCGATGCCCGCGCGCATGCATCCGAGCTGGCCTTGCGCGCGGCGCAATCGGCCCTGTTGCATCAGGGCGCGCGCGGCTATTTAATGAGCTCTGATGTGCAGCGGCGCGTGCGCGAGTCGCATTTCGTAGCCATCGTCACGCCGGCGATCAAGCACCTGCGCAAGGAAATTGCACGGCTGAGTGCCGAGGAGCAGCCGGCGTGAGCATGCCCGTTGTTTCCGCAAAGGTGTCGGAGCTGCCATGGGAGCTGTACATTTGCCGCGCCTGCGGACTGATTTATGACGAGGGTAAAGGCGACGAAGACAGCGGCCTGGTGCCCGGCACGCGGTTTGCCGACATTCCCGACGACTGGGCCTGCCCGCTGTGCGGTGTGACGAAGGCGGATTTCGAGCCTTATGCAGCGCAAGAACTGGTTCGGCAAATACGCAGCCCCATCTCCATCGCCGCAACTTCCAGTTCGCGTCGTAACGCGGGTACCGTCATCATCGGCGCCGGCCGCGCGGGCTGGCAGATGGCCGAGGCGCTGCGCGCGCGCGATGCCGCGATGGCGATCACGCTGGTTACGGCCTGCAACGGCGATGTCTACGACAAGCCGATGCTATCGGTGGCGATGGCGCGCGGCATTCAGCCTGCAACGCTTCCGAAAGAGACGGGCGCACAAGCCGCGGCCCGACTCGGTGTCAGGCTGCTGGCGCACACGCAAGCCGTGCGCATCACCCCGGCCAGTCGCCAGCTGCGCACCACGCGCGGCACGCTGCGCTACCGCCATCTGGTGCTGGCGCACGGCGCGCGGGCGCGTACCCTGCCGCAGTTGCCCGACGCGCTGTGCTGGCGCATCAACCATCTGCAGACTTACGCGAAATTTCGCGCGGCGTTGGGTAGCCCGCCGCAGCGCGTAGCCGTCGTCGGCGCGGGGCTGATCGGCTGCGAGCTGGCCAATGACCTGGCGCTCGCGGGCCACCGTGTGACGCTGATCGACGTGGCCGCACGGCCGCTGGCAGCGGCGTTGTCGGCGGCGCAGTCGCAGCAGTTGCTCGATGCCTGGGCCGGGTTGCCGATCAGCTTCGTCGGTGGCGTGCAGGTGGATGGCGTGAGCGCCAGCGACACCGGCAAGCAGATCTCGACCACCTGCGGCCGGCAGGTCGGCGTCGACCACATCGTGGTGGCCGCGGGCCTGCAGACACCCGGCCGGCTGGCTGCCAGCGCGGGCCTTGACTTCAACCGCGGCATTGCGGTGGCTGCTGATACGCTGGCCACCAGCGTGCCGGGCATTCATGCGCTGGGCGACTGCATATCCATCGACGGCGAAGTCAGTCGCTACATCGAGCCGATCGGGCGGCAGGCGCGGCTGTTGGCCGACCGCATCACCGGGGCCGCTGCTGCGCCCTACGCCCCAAGCCGCGTGCCGCTGCGCATCAAGAC
This sequence comes from Polaromonas sp., assembly GCA_031396485.1. Taxonomy (GTDB): domain Bacteria; phylum Pseudomonadota; class Gammaproteobacteria; order Burkholderiales; family Burkholderiaceae_C; genus Polaromonas. The sequence goes on from JANNKV010000068.1 coordinate 1,822, forward strand.
GACATCGCTGCCTTTCACCGTCTGAAGGCACTGGAACCGGGGGCCAAGCTGTCCCTTACGCTATTAATTCAGGAGCTGCTGGCGCCGGATTTACCTGGGCTGGCAGCCTGTTCCATTCGTAAACCTGGTGAAAAGCGGTGAAAAGCGTAGCTGCCTGACAGGCGGCTGCCGGAGTCTGTGCGAGATGCGCCGCTACAGCACACCTTGGTACGCGGCGGTCGCCGCTCCCCTTCAAAAAGTCAGCACCCAAACACCCCATTTAAGCAGATTCACGTAGACACATTCTGTACGGCTGCGGCCTACAATCAAATCGCGACAAGACCCAACAAGACTAATTTCGCGGCCCCAGCCACGCTGGGATGACCGCTCTGCTGGAGACACCCGAACATGCTCACCACCCCCCCTGCACCGACCGATATCCAGGACGAAAAACGCATCGAGCTTCGCCGCGCCGCACTTGAATACCATGAGTTTCCGACGCCGGGCAAGATTGCCATTGCAGCAACCAAGCAGCTGACCAACCAGCGCGATCTGGCGCTGGCCTACACGCCGGGCGTAGCCGCCCCCTGCGAAGAAATCGTGCGTGACCCGAACGCCGCTTTCAAGTACACCGCGCGCGGCAACCTGGTCGCGGTCGTCACCAATGGCACGGCAGTGCTGGGCCTGGGCAACATCGGCCCGCTGGCGTCCAAGCCGGTGATGGAGGGTAAGGCGGTGCTATTCAAGAAGTTCGCCGGCGTCGATGTGTTTGACATCGAGATCGACGAGAACGACCCGGTCAAGCTGGTCGACATCATTGCGTCGCTGGAGCCGACCTTCGGCGCCATCAACCTGGAAGACATCAAGGCGCCGGACTGCTTCTACGTCGAACGCGAGCTGCGCAAGCGCATGAAGATCCCGGTCTTCCATGATGACCAGCACGGCACCGCGATCACCGTGGGCGCGGCGATTCTCAATGCGCTGAAAGTTGTTGGCAAGCACCCGACGCAGGTCAAGCTGGTCACCTCAGGCGCGGGCGCCGCCGCGCTGGCGTGCCTTGGCTTGCTGGTCAAGCTGGGCATTCCGCGCCAGAACATTTTTGTGACCGACCTGGCCGGCGTGGTCTACGAAGGCCGAACCGAGCTGATGGACGAAGACAAGATCCAGTTCGCGCAGAAGACGAACGCCCGCACCTTGGGCGAGATCATTGAAGGCGCTGACATTTTTCTCGGTCTGTCGGCCGGCGGGGTGCTGAAAAAAGAGATGGTGGCCAAGATGGCCGCCAGGCCAATCATTTTTGCGCTGGCCAACCCGAACCCGGAGATCTCCCCTGAAGACGTCAAATCGGTGCGCGATGACGCCGTGATGGCGACCGGTCGCACCGATTACCCAAACCAGGTCAATAACGTCCTGTGCTTCCCCTATATTTTTCGGGGTGCACTGGATGCGGGTGCTTCGACCATCACCGTCGAGATGGAAATCGCCGCGGTGCATGCGAGTGCCGAGCTGGCGCTGGCCGAGCAAAGCGAAGTCGTGGCCGCAGCGTATGTGGGCGAAAAGCTGACCTTCGGTCCCGAATACCTGATTCCGAAACCATTCGATCCGCGCCTGATGATGAAGATCGCGCCAGCGGTGGCCCAGGCGGCGGCCCGAAGCCGCGGGGGGCAGCGGCCGCTTAAGGGCCAGGTAGCCAAACCCCAAACGGTGGGGAGTTTTGGGGATGGCTCAGGGAAGGTGTTTTAACCCATTTTTTCG
>JANNKV010000094.1:0-5904 GCA_031396485.1 Polaromonas sp.
CTGGTCGCACAGCAGGTCAACCTGGCCGCCGAGCAAGTCATTCATCGCCGGGCCGGTGCCCTTGTAGGGAACGGTCGTCAGCTCAACGCCGATCTGGCTCATGAACAGCAGGCCGCACAGGTGCGACACGGCACCCAGGCCAGCATTGGCCAGCGACACCTTGGTGCCGTTGGCTTTGAGGTAAGTCTGCAGTTCGGGGAAGGTGTTGGCGGGGAAGTCTTTGCGGGCAAGCAGGGTCATCGGAACGTCAACCACCTGGCCGATGTATTCGAAGTCTCTCAGCGGGTCAAAGCTGAGCTTGCGGTACAGCGCAGGCGCCGTGGCCATGCCCATGTGGTGCAGCAGGATGGAGTAGCCATTCGGCGCGGCCTTGGCGACCTTGGTCACGCCGATAGTGCCACCGGCGCCGACCACGTTTTCAACCAGCACGGTCTGGCCTAGCGATTTACTCATTGGAATGGCGATCATGCGGGCCACCGCGTCGGTCGGGCCGCCTGCGGCGAAAGGCACCACCAATGAGATCGGCTTGTCGGGATAGGCTGCCTGGCTGAATGCCTGCGTGCCGAAGCCCAAGGCGGCAACCGCCGCGCAGACCGCCAGCATGGTTTTACGTTTGGAAATCATTGTCTCGTCCTGTCATGGTTAAAAATTTGAATGCCTGAAAAGGCAGTGCGCGGGAACACTGGATTTTATCGAAGTCCCCCTATCAACGGCGCTGGGCGCCACCCCGTTTACAGGGCGCAAGGGCTTTACCCGCTTTACACCTGGCGTTACTGGTTTACCCGAATACGCCAAATCAAACAGGCAACCCCAGCATACGGCGAGCCAGCAGCAAGACGGGCGCATCGACCATGCGGCCGTCCAGTGTGAAGACGCCACTTTTCGTGTCTGCGCTGGCCTGAACCACACGCCGCGCCCAGTCGAGTTCAGCCGCCGTTGGCGCAAGTGCTGCATTGACCACCGCCACCTGCGCCGGATGAATGCACAGCCGCGCGCCGAATCCGCTACGACGGCTGCGTTCGGCGTCTTTTTGAACCTGCTCGAGGTCGCCGGTAGCGGCCGTCACGCCGTCGACCGGCGGCGCCAGCCCGGCCCGGCGTGAAGCCATCACTAATGCCATGCGCACAGGCTGCAACTCGGCTTCATCAGGGCCACAGGCCATGCCCAGATCAGCCTGAAAGTCGAGGTTGCCGAACAGCAGGCGGACGACCTGCGGGCTGCGTGCAATTTGGTTGATAGCCTCCAGCCCGGCCGCTGATTCGATCATCGGCAGCAGCGCGCAGGCGTGGCCGACGGACGCGGCCAGGTGCGCCAGCTGGTCAGGCGATTCGGTTTTGGGCAGCACCACACCGGCCAGGCCCAGGTGCGCCAGTTTTCCGGCCAGCGCAAGATCAGCGCTGTGCCACGCCGTGCCTGAGGCGTTGATGCGCACCAGCAAGCGGGCCCGTTCGGCCACGGGCACGTCGGCAAAAGCGGTTTCGAGCTGCAGACGCGCTGCGGGTTTGTCGTCGGGCGCAATCGCGTCTTCCAGATCGACGATGACCGCGCCTGCGCCGGAAGCCAATGCCTTGGCGTAGCGCTCGGGGCGGTTGGCGGGCACGAAGAGGAAGCTGCGCGCTGACGTGAGCGCCGATGCTGTGACGGTTGAATCAGGCGAGATCATGACGACGCTTCCAGCAAGCGGCCGACGCGCGGGCTTTGCGCAATGGCCCACAGCGCATCAATCGCGCGGGTCATTTCCATCGGTGTAGCAGCATGGCTGAAAGCCGCCAGCCGCTGCGCCTTGGAAGTGATCTCTTCGCGGCTCAGCGTGTTGCCCGGGTCGCCCTTGGGCTCGTCCACCCGGCCCTGCAGCACGCGCCCGTCGGTCGTGGTGACGGTGACCTTGCCGATCCAGCGGCGCGGGTAAGCGGCGTCGACTTCGGCGTCGAGCACCATCGCTATGCGCCGGCACAGTGCGGTGGTGGCGTCGTCCTTGAAGTGCTCGTCAAATTCGACCAGCCCCGCATGGCCGTAGCGCGCGACCAGCGCCAGCACGGTGCCCATGGAGAACTTGCTTTGATGCACGGTGGCGGGGTTGACAACCGGCCCCAGCACGTCGATGGCGCCCTGGTGTACGTGCGTGACAACGCGCGCCAGATCCGCAGGTTTCAGGTCATGCGCCTGCATCACCTGCAGCAGCGCATCGGCAGCGGGATGCGTGTGGCGGCATGACGCGTGGTATTTGAACGAGGTTTCGGCAGTGGCCCAGCGCGTACCCAGCTGGTCGGTCAATTTGGCCGGGTCCGCGTCACTCGACATGCCTGCCGCCATGCCCTGCGGGCCTTCCAGAATCTGCGCCGCGCCGGTGAAGCCGTCTTTTGCCAGATACGCCGACATCAGGCCCGCCGCCGCCGCATGGGCGGTGTGCAGCTGCTTTGAATCGGCAGCGGTGCGCAAGAACTCCCACAGGCCGGCCGACTGCGTTCCGGCCGAGCCAAACGCATGCTGCATTTGCTGCGCGTTGAGGCCGAGCAGATGGCCCACCGCAGCGGCGGCGGCCAGCGTGCCGGCGGTGCCCGTCGTGTGAAAAATCTTGTAGTGAGATCGACCAAGAAATTCGCCGACGCGAATGCCGACCTCATAACCCGCGACCGAGGCGGCGAGCAGCTGCTTTCCGCTGGCACCGATGGATTGCGCCACCGCGACTGCCGCAGGAAACACCACGGTGGCCGGGTGAAACACCGAGCCGTTGTGCACGTCGTCCTGTTCGGCCACGTGCGACGCGGCGGCGTTGACCATCGCCGCCATGTAGGGCGACGTGGCGCGGCGGCTGATCAGCACTTCAGCGCTGCCATCAGGCAACGCGGCGCCGCGCGTTTGCGGGCCCATGGCGGCCGCGAAGGTGGCAATGCTTTCGACCGGCCGTGCGCCCTTGCCTGCCAGTGCCGAGCCGAACCAGTCAACCAACAGATCTTCGGTTTTTCGCACGACAGCTTCGGGAATCGCGTCAAACGTCAGCCCGGCGGCGAAGGCGGCGAGCTGCGCGGTAGGTTGGGCTATGGAATGGGTGGTTGAAGTGTTCATATCGGCTCTTTTAAGGATGAAATAGGCCTCTAGCCCAGGTAATACGTGCGCAAGCAGCTATTATTTTTATAGCGTCTTCAATGATCACAGAACCTTGTTAAGGACCCATTACCGTTCGGGCTGAGCCTGTCGAAGCCTTGTCAATTGACAACCAGACCCTTCGACAGGCTCAGGGCGAACGGTAAGAGGAAACAGCATGTGGGGCGAAGCGTGGCAATCAGATCGCCATCGTCGCCCGCAGCGCCGCAATCTCTGCATCGCCCTGACCCAATTCACGCAGGATGGCTTCAGTGTGCTGACCGACGGCGGGCACGGCATCCATGCGGTAGTCAAAACTGCTGTTGCGCCCCGGCGGCAGCAACGCCGGAATGTCGCCGGCGGGTGAGCCGACGTTTTGCCAGCGCTGGCGCGCGGCGAGTTGCGGATGCGCCCACAGCTCGGCCATGCTGTTCATGCGCGCATTGGCGATCTGCGCTTCCTCGAGGCGTTCGACGACCTGCGCGGTTGACAGTTCGCTGAAGGCGGCAAGAATGATGGCTTTGAGCGTAGCGCGACTTTCATTGCGGCGCGCGTTGCTGTCGAAGCGCGCATCCGTCGCCAGCGCGCCGTCTTGCAGCACCACGTCGCAAAACAGCTTCCACTCGCGCTCGTTCTGCAGGCCCAGCATCACAGTGCCGCCGTCGCCCGCCTGGAACGGGCCATAGGGGTAGATGCTGGCGTGCGACGCCGCCGTGCGCGGCGGCGGCGTGGCGCCTTCGTACGCGTAATACAGCGGGTAACCCATCCATTCGGCCAATGACTCGAGCATCGACACATCAATATGGCTACCTCGGCCCGTGCCGCCATTTTTGTCACGCTGCATCAGCGCGGCCAGCACGCCGGTGTACGCGTACATCCCGGCAGCGATGTCGGCAATCGAGTTGCCGGCTTTTGATGGCTCGTCGGGCGTGCCGGTGATCGACAGCAGACCCGCTTCACTCTGGATCAGCAGGTCATACGCCTTTTTGTCGCGGTAGGGCCCGTCTTCGCCATAGCCTGAGATGTCACAGACGATCAGGCCAGGATGCAGCTCGTGTAGCACGTCAAACGACAGCCCCATGCGCGCCGACGCGCCAGGCGCGAGGTTTTGCACCAGCACATCGGCCGTGGCCAGCAGCGACTTCAGCACCCCAAGCGCGGCGGGTTGCTTCAGGTCCAGCGTAAGGCTTTCCTTTGAACGATTCGTCCAGACAAAGTGCGACGCCTGTCCGTTAACACGCGTGTCATAGGCCCGCGCAAAGTCACCCGCGCCGGGCCGCTCGACCTTGATAACGCGGGCGCCCAGGTCGGCGAGTTGGCGGGTACAAAACGGCGCTGCAATCGCGTGTTCGAGGGAGACGACGGTGATGCCGTCAAGGGGTCGGGTCATGGTTCGGCTGCCGGTATCAGAAAGTTAGAACGAGCGTGGCATGCCCAGCAGGTGCTCGGCCACGTAACTCAAGATCAGGTTGGTAGAAATCGGTGCGACCTGGTACAGCCGCGTTTCGCGGAACTTGCGTTCCACATCGTATTCATTGGCAAAACCAAATCCGCCATGAAACTGGATGCATGCATTCGCCGCTTCCCAGCTCGCTTTGGCGGCCAGCAGTTTGGCCATGTTGGCCTCTGCCCCACAGGGCTGGCCGGCGTCAAAAAGCGCGCAGGCTTTGTAGCGCATCAGGTTGGCGGCCTCGACTTCGATGTAGGCCTCAGCAATCGGAAACTGCACGCCCTGGTTCTGGCCGATCGGGCGGCCGAACACCACGCGCTCGCTCACGTACTTCGTCACGCGGTCTAAAAACCAGTAGCCGTCACCGATGCATTCGGCGGCGATCAATGTGCGCTCGGCGTTCAGTCCGTCGAGGATGTATTTGAAGCCCTTGCCTTCTTCGCCGATCAGGTTTTCTTCCGGGATTTCGAGGTTCTCGAAAAACAGCTCATTGGTTTCGTGGTTCACCATGTTGGCAATGGGCCGCACCGTCATGCCGCTCTTCTCGGCTTGGCGCAGATCGACCATGAAGATCGACATGCCCTCGGTTTTCTTCTTGACGTCGGCCAGCGGCGTGGTGCGCGCCAACAAGATCATCCAGTCCGAATGCTGCACGCGGGAGATCCACACCTTCTGCCCGTTGATAACGTAGCGGTCGCCCTTTTTCACGGCCGTCGTCTTGATTTTTGTTGTGTCGGTGCCGGTGCTGGGCTCGGTCACACCCATCGACTGCAGGCGCCACTCGCCGCTGGCGATTTTGGGCAGGTACAGCTCTTTTTGTGCGGTCGACCCATGGCGCAGCAAGGTGCCCATGTTGTACATCTGGCCGTGGCAGGCGCCCGAGTTGCCGCCGGAACGGTTGATCTCCTCCATGATCACCGAGGCTTCGGCCAGGCCCAGGCCTGAGCCGCCGTAGTCGCCCGGAATCAGCGCCGCCAGCCAGCCGGCTTTTGTCAGCGCGTCAACGAAAGCTTCGGGGTAGCCGCGCTCCCCGTCGATCTTGCGGTGGTATTCATCAGGAAACTGGGCACACAGCGCGCGCACGGCGTCGCGGATGTCCTGGTACTGGTCGGGGGCGGTTTTGATCATGAGGGGATTGAATTAATCGACGGAAGCGCCGGAGGTTTTGACGATACGTGCCCATTTGGCAATATCGTCATTGAGCAGCGCGGCGAATTGCTCGGGTGTGACGGGTTTCTCAGCGGTGCCGGCCAGCTCGACGCCCTGCTGCTCCAGCTTGTCGCGCAAGTCTTTCGCGGCTAGCGTTTTGGCCAGGCCGTCCTGCAGGCGCGCCAGCACCTCGGGCGGTACGCCCGCGGGCGCGAACAGAC
>JANNKV010000366.1:0-4107 GCA_031396485.1 Polaromonas sp.
GGCGTGCCGATTCACATGGTTTCGACCAGCCCCGACCGCGACCACACGATTTTGCTGCGTAACCCCTACGCCGCTTGAAAACACCGGTATTGGAAGAAAAAAAGCCTGTAGCCCACGTATTGCGTGCGCGAGCAGCTATTAAATCAGGAGCAAGTTCATGTTGACAGAAGACGGCAAGCATCTCTACGTCAGTTATGACGAATACCACAGCCTGATCGAAAAACTCGCGATCAAGATCCATCAATCAGGCTGGGAATTCGACACCATCCTGTGCCTCGCGCGCGGCGGCATGCGGCCCGGCGACATCCTCTCGCGCATCTTCGACAAACCGCTGGCCATCATGTCGACCAGCTCTTATCGCGCCGATTCGGGCACGACGCAGGGCAACCTCGACATTGCCCGTTTCATCACCACCCCCAAAGGCGAAATCGCCGGCAAGGTGCTGCTGGTCGACGACCTGGCCGATTCGGGCAAGACGCTCAACGCGGTGATCGAACAGCTGCGCAACAACTACCGGCCGATCACCGAGCTGCGCAGCGCCGTGATCTGGACCAAGGGCGTGTCCACTTTTCAGGCCGATTATTCGGTGGAAATGCTGCCGACCAACCCGTGGATTCACCAGCCGTTTGAGGGCTACGATTCGCTGTCTCCGGCGCAGTTGATGGCGAAGTGGAAGATTTGACCCCCACGGTCGCTCGCTTCGCGTAGCTTCCTGCCCCCCGCGGGGGCCGCTGCGCCTGCGGTCTGGCGAAGCCAGTCCCGCGGCCCCTGTTTGCATTTCAGTCCTACGGTAGCTGACTGCGCCCTCGTGACGTTTACTACATCACGTACGACCTGCCGTTAACATGGGCGCATGAGCGATACCTTCCACAAGTCCACGCAGCTGATCCATCACGCCTACAAGCCGCCCGCCGGTTTTGAGTCTGTTCAACCCAGCGTCCACAAGGCCTCCACAATCATCTTTCCCACAGTGGCAGCCCTGCGCAGCCGTGACTGGAAGCACAAGACGGGCTACACCTACGGCCTGCACGGTACGCCGACCACCTTCACGCTGGAAGAGCGGATCGCCACGCTGGAAGGCGGCAAGTTCTGCACGCTGGTGCCCAGTGGGCTGGCGGCGGTGGTGCTGGTTGATATGGCCTTTCTGAAGGCGGGTGACGAACTGTTGATTCCTGACAACGCCTATGGACCGAACAAGACGTTTGCGCAAAACGAATTGGTCGCGTGGGGCATTTCCGTCCAGTTTTACGATCCGATGAATCCGGACGATCTGGCGGCCAGACTGACGGCTAAAACCCGTCTGGTCTGGCTGGAGGCACCGGGCTCCATCACGATGGAATTTCCGGATATTCCAGCGCTGGTGGCCGTCGTCAAAAAACACAGTGATGCCCACGCACTGGGCATCGTCACCGCGCTCGACAATACGTGGGGCGCCGGCCTGGCTTTTAACGCATTCGATTTGGGCGTCGAGGTGTCGATTCAGGCACTGACCAAGTACCCCAGTGGCGGCGGTGACGTGCTGATGGGCTCTGTGGTGACCAACAACGAGGACTTGTATCAGCAGTTTCATTTTTGCCACATGCGCGCCGGCTATGGCGTCAGTGGCAATGACTGCGAATTGGTGCTGCGCGGTCTGCCATCAGTCGCGCTGCGCTACGCCGCGCAAGACACCGCCACCCGCCAGCTGGCGACGTGGCTGCAAAGCCGGCCGCAGATCCCCGCCGTGCTGCATCCGGCCTTGCCGGGCTCACCCGGTCATGAGGTATGGAAGCGCGACTGCAGCGCAGCGGCTTGCCTGGTCAGCGCCGTCTTCAAACCCGAATTCAGCCAGGCGCAGATCGACAGTTTCTGCAACAGCCTGAAGCTGTTCAAACTGGGCTACAGCTGGGCCGGGCCGGTGAGTCTTTGCGTGCCGTATGACATGCCTTTCATCCGCCCGAAGGGCTGGCCGCATGCCGGTGGGCTGGTCCGCTTTTCAGTCGGGCTCGAAGCCGTGGCGGACCTGCAGGCCGATATCAGCCAGGCATTGGCGACGCTTTGATTCCGGCAGTTTTTACTGGCCAGTCGATGCATTACAGTTAGGCTTACCTATTTAAGAAAGCACGCAGTGGCAACTCCCAATTACGGATATGAAAAGCGCCAGAAAGAGCTAGCTAAAAAGCGCAAGAAGGAAGACAAGCTCAAGCGCAAGGCCGAAGGCAAGCCGGATGACGGTTCCGACGATTCAAACGAGGCAACGGACACGGAAGCGCCCAACCCCGGGGACGTGCCGCCTGATCAGGCCGCAGGCTGAGATCGCCGCTTCAAGGCACGAATTTCAGATCAAATAGCCTTCCAGCCCAGGAAATATCTGCGCGAGCAGCTATTTAATTCATAGCGGGCCACGCACCCCGCTTTGCGCCAACCCGGTTTCGCTGAACCTCAGCAGGCCGGGTTCTCTGTTTCTGGCACGGTTGCAGCTGGGGTCGTGTTGCCGGCCAGCATTTGCTGCGCCAGTGCCGTCATCGCAGCCACACTGCGGTCTCGCGGCGCGATCACCGGGGCGGTCGCGTACTGCGTGAAGTTGCGGCGAATCGACTGCAGATAAACCGGGTCGTAGTGTTTGACCAGCAGTTCGCGCACCACCGACGCCACATCGCCGCTGCGCGACCGCGCCTGCCAGTCGGCCACCGTTTCCTTGCCGCGGGCCTGCGTCAGCGCGCCCAGCCGGTCGCAGAAAAACTCGATGTCCCTGACGAAAAAATCATAGTCTTCGAGCAAGAGCGCCACCCGTTCGTCCTCGGGCAGGTCCAGCTGCAGACACGGGCTGCTGCGCATGGCGGCTATCAGGCCTTCGGGCACGGCCACGTTGCCGACTTTTTTACTTTCACTTTCAATGTAGACCAGGCGCGCAGCGTCAAAGCTGCGCAGCGCTGCCCAGATGCGGCTGTCAAACGCCTTTTGCGTCGGCTGCGGCTGGCCGGGAATCAGGCCCAGCACCGATGAGCGGTGATTCGCCAGCGCTTCAAGGTCCAGCACCTGCGCGCCCTCGGCTCTAAGTGCCTGCAGCAGCCGGGTCTTGCCCGAGCCCGTGGTGCCGCAAACCACCCGGTAGCTGAACCGGGCGGCGAGCGCCGGCAAGTCGGCCACCAGCGCCGCCCGGAATGCCTTGTAGCCGCCATCGACCAGCGTGACCTTGAAACCGATCTGGTCCAGTATGAGCGCGAGCGAGCCGCTGCGCTTGCCGCCGCGCCAGCAATACACCAGCGGCTGCCAGTCGCGCGGCTTGTCGATCACGTCGCGTTCGATGTGTGCGGCGATGTTTTTGGCGACCAGTGCCGCGCCGCGTTTTTTGGCGTCGAAGGCGCTGATCTGCTTGTATTCGGTGCCGACCAGCTGGCGTTCGTCGTCGTGCAGACTGGGCCAGTTGATGGCGCCGGGCAGGTGGTCTTCTGCGTATTCGCCCTCGCTGCGGGCATCGATGATGTCGGAAAAGCTGCCAAGGGTGGTCAGTGCGGCTTCAGCAGAAATTCTCTCCAGGCTCACGGGATCAGCTTCTTCAGTTCAGGCCACACGTTGGCCAGCATTTTGGATTGGGCCTGCTCATTGGGGTGAATGCGGTCGGCCTGAAACTGCGACGCCACATCTTCCACATCGGCCACGCCCTTGAGGAAGAAGGGCACCAGCGCGACTTTCTCGGCCTTGGCCACCTTGGTGAACAGACCTGTGAATGTGGCGCCGTAATTGCCGCCGTAGTTGGGCGGCACCTGCATGCCCAGCAGCAGCACTTTGGCGCCGGCTTTTTTAGCGGCCTGCGTCATGGCCGTCAGGTTCTTCTCGGTCATGTCCAGCGGCAGGCCGCGCAGCGCGTCGTTGCCGCCCAATTCAATGACCACGGTGGCAGGCTTGTGCTGCGCCAGCAGCGCAGGCAGGCGCGAACGGCCACCCGAAGTGGTGTCGCCGCTGATGCTGGCGTTGATCACGCGGGCGTTTTTCTTTTCACCGGCCAGCTGCTTTTCCAGCAGCGGCACCCAGCCGGTGCCGCGCTTGAGGCCGTACTCGGCGCTGAGCGAATCGCCAACGATCAAAATCGTGCCGACGCCTGCAGCATTCGCCTGCGCCTGTGCG
>JANNKV010000157.1:0-18170 GCA_031396485.1 Polaromonas sp.
GCCCATTCGGCATGCAGGCTGTTGGGCAGCGGCAGGTAGATTACATCAACGCCTGCATCGGCCAGCAGCGCTTCATAACTGCCGTGGTGGCGGGCAATGCCGAGCGATGTTGCAAACGCGGCGGCCGTGTCCACGTTGCGGCTGGCTGCTGCGGCGATGTGCACAGCCGGGCTGGGCTGCACCGCCGTCGTGAACTGCCGCGCAATGTTGGCGCAGCCGAGGATGCCGATGTTCAGGGGTGAATTGGTCATGGTTTGTTTGGGCGGTCAAGCTGTCAGGGTTTTGCCGCGTGCCGCGCCGCAAACGCCGTGTACCAGTCCAGGCACGCCGAATTCGCCATCGCGTCGCGATTGACGACTTTGTCGATCGGCTGGCCGAGCAGCAATTTCTTGATCGGCAGCTCCTGCTTTTTGCCGGTGAGCGTGCGGGGAATCTCCGGCACGGCAAAAATTTCGCTGGGTACAAAACGCGGCGACAGCGCGGTCTTGATGGCGTGGTTCAGCTTGTTTTTCATCGCGTCATCGAGCGCAGCGCCCGGGCGCAGCACGACGAACAGCGGCATGTAGCTGTCACGCCCCAGATACTCCAGATCGACCACCATCGAATCAAGCACTTCAGGCAAAGCTTCTATGGCGCTGTAAATTTCGCTGGTGCCCATGCGCAGGCCGAAGCGGTTGATGGTGGCGTCGCTGCGGCCGTAGATGATGCAACTGCCCGAAGCCGTCACCTTCAGCCAGTCGCCGTGCCGCCAGACGCCGGGGTACATGTCGAAGTAGCTGGAAACGTAGCGGGCATTGTTGTTGTCACCCCAGAAGTAGAGCGGCATCGACGGCAACGGCTGCGTGCAGACCAGCTCGCCGACTTCACCGATGACCGGCTGACCGGATTCGTTCCACGCGTAGACCGCGCAGCCGAGCAGGCGGCATTGCATTTCGCCGGGGATGAGGGGGAGTTCGCGATTGCCGCCGATGAATGCACCGGCAAAATCAGTGCCGCCGGAAATGTTGCACCACCAGATGTCGCCCCCACGGTCGCTCGCTTCGCGTAGCTCCCTGCCCCCCAGGGGGGCCGCTGCGCCTGCGGTCTGGCCAAGCCAGTCCCGCGGCCCCTGCTGGGTTGAAGACACATCACCACCAACGCCGTGCTGGTGAACTTGCCGAAACTGCGCCGTCCCCCAGCGCTGCGTCTCTTCACTGAGCGGCGAGCCGGTGGTGCCCAGCGCTCTCACCGCCGTCAAATCACCGCAGCCTGAAAGATCAACGCCCGCCTTCATGCAGTTCGCAAAAAACGCCGCGCCGGCGCCGAAAAAAGTCACGCCGAGCTGCGCGGCGAAGCGCCACAGCGTCGTCCAGTCGGGCTTCTCTTTCGTGCCGCCCGGGTTGCCGTCGAAGATGCAGCAGGTGGTGCCGTTGAGCAGGCCGCTGGTCTGCGCGTTCCACATGACCCAGCCGGTCGAGCTGTACCAGTGGTAGCGCTCACCGAACGAATTGGGCAAGTAGCTGCAGCCGATGTCGTTGTGCAAAACCTTCAGCGCCAGCGCGACAATCAGCGTGCCGCCGTGGCCATGCACGATGGGCTTGGGCAGGCCGGTGGTGCCGCTGGAATAGACGATCCACAGCGGGTGGTCAAACGGCAGCCAGAGCGGCTCGAAAGCCGCTGTTTCAGCATCGTTTCGGGCTGTAGCCGAGGTAAAACTTGCGTCAGCAGCTATTGAATTCATAGCGCTTGATTCGTCGACTTCACTGTGAATGATCACGTGTTGCAAGCTCGGCAACCCGGCGCGCAGCTCGGCCAGCACGTCACTGCGGTCGATGTCGCGCCCGCCGTAGGTCACGGCATCGCAGGCAATTAATACCTTGGGTGCGATCTGCTTGAAGCGGTCCAGTACGGCGCTGGTGCCCATGTCGGGCGCGCACAAACTCCACACGCCGCCGATGCTGACGGTCGCCAGAAACGCGACCATGGTTTCAGGAATGTTGGGCAAGTAGGCCGCCACGCGGTCACCCGGCTGCACGCCCTGCGCGCGCAAATGCAGCGCCAGCGACGCGACCTGCTGGCGCAGCGCGGGCCAGCTCAATGCGCGCGCGGGCTCGCCGCGCTGCAGGCTGCGCTCGTTATGGCTGAGCACCGCCGGCAGACCCACCGCAGCAGCCGCATCGACATGCCGGAACACCTGCCGCGCATAGTTGACCTGCGCCCCGGTGAACCACTGCGCGCCCGGCATGGCGTTGACGGCCAGTACCGCGCTGTGCGGCGTCGGCGACTGCAGATCGAAATAGTCCCAGATGCTTTGCCAGAAGGCATCGAGGTCCGTCACCGACCATTGCCAGAGCGCGTCGTAGCTGTCAAAAGACAGGCCACGGCTGGCTTGCAGCCACTCCTGGTAGAGACGGATTTGGGGGCGGTGGGGGGCGGTCATGGGAATGATGATAGCGACGCGACGGGGTGGCGGTTGGGTCGCTGCATTCAACGGAGCAAGGCAGTTGCACGGGACGATTTGGATGCTGGTATTTACCACCAGAGACGACCCGGGTGGCCGCGCTACATTGCAGCATGCGGCGGCAGGCTTTTTGTCGGACCGACATCGGATCATCCAAGAGGAAAGACTTGATAGTTCAGCCGCCACACACTTGCGCTAGGTGCGGCAGCAAGGGCGACCTGACAACCAATTGCGGCGGACGGTCCGGAATGTCCCGTACGATCTGACACCTGCTTCTAACCGGTATAACCCATGACCCTGCACACTAATACACTGGCGATACTGCTGGGCACTTCGTTGCTTGCAAGCGGCGCACACGCTGCGGAATTTATGAAGTTCAACGACTTGCTGGCTTCGGACACGGCCAGAAAGCAACTCGCGCGTGGCGTCGGTCTGTACTGGCTGGAAGCGAAGGCTCCTCCATTCAGCCAGCCGAGCCTCCCGGAGACCTACACGTCAACCTCCTTCAGCCCAAGTCCGTTCGGCGGCTCGCGCCGGCATTGCGTGAACGCCTTCGAAAATGTGCTCGCTGCGCTGATCGACGACGCCGAATCTCGAGGCTACGACCTGATTACCAACGTACGGCCCGTGGTGGATGGGGCGCCCCTTTCCAATGTCGAGGGGTTTGACTGCAAGCCGGGCTACAAGATCACCATGGTTTCAGTGGCCGGCATCCTGGCCAGGTCCGAAGCAGCGGCAAAAAAATTCACCGAAGCGGAGCAGGCAAGCCTCAAGGTCGCACCCCGCGCCGCCGCAGCGGGCGCCATTTTTCTGCCCCTCGAACCGGCACTGTTGTCGAAGGAGGCCAAAACGCCGTCAGGCAGCACGCCTGAAGTTCACCTGGCATCGCCGTCGATGCCATTCCATCAATTTCGCTTTGGCCCGGATGACTACGCTGATAGTGCCGAACTCACGACCGAAGGACCCGAAGTGGCGTGTCGCCAGGCGGTCTCAAAAGCGCTCGAGAGCATGAAAGCGGAAGCCAAAGAACGAAAATACTCGATGGTGATCAATGTTCGAAGTCGCCTCGACGGTAATTTTTCGCCAGATTTCGCACAGTTTGAATGCGCAGTGGGGAAAAAGACTGTCTCTGTTAATTTTCAGGCGTCGCTCGCAGCGAAATAAGGCGCGCTCGCTTGACAATACCTTCTGCATGGACGGCCGGCAACCGCCATGCGGGCGTCGGCCAGCACCGCACTGTGCGGCGTCGGCGACTGCAAATCAAAGTAATCCCAGATGCTTTGCCAGAACGCGTCAAGGTCCGTCACCGACCATTGCCACAGCGCGTCGTAGCTGTCAAAAGACAGGCCGCGGCTGGCTTGCAGCCACTCCTGGTAGAGACGGATTTGGGGGCGGTGGGGGGCGGTCGTCTGCGTGATGATAGCCAAGCCGGGCGCCAGCTATCTGGTGTGTTTTTCAGGGAACACCTGCATAGTCGCGCCCTTCAAACCGGGCTGCCACATCAGCGACCTCCCGAAGCATATGCTCCCGAAAAAGCCTGACACGTTGAGTGCGCCGAAGATCCCGGTGGCAGAGCAACCACAATCCGAGGTCATGCTGTCTTTCAGGGGGGCAAAATCGCACCAGTGACGGGTCACTGTCACCCATGAAGCAAGGCAGATAGGCCAGCCCGGCCCCCTCCCGCAGTGCAGCCACTGTCAGCAAGGTATCGTCGACAAAAAAGTTGTGGTCATGTTCGGGGCAGGCTTCTTTGGTCCATGACATGTGAAAGCCGCAGCACTCGATCCCCAGCCATTTCTTTGCGGCCGAACCCGCCTGCACGTCCGCGCAATAGTCGCGCGCCCCATAAACGGTTGAGGCCACGGTGACCAGCCGGGTGCCGATCAGCGTGTCCGTGGGCGAGTTGGTCAACCGAATGGCGATGTCAGCATCGCGCTCGGCCAGGCGGACAAACTTGTTGGACACCTGGACGTGCAACTCGATATCGGGGTAAGTCGCGCTGAAGCGTGTGAACATGGGCATCAGGATGCTGGAAGCCATGTTGTTGATGGCGGTCACTTTCAGCTCGCCCGAAACACCGCTTTCGCGCCCTCCCACAGCCCCCTCAAAATCCAGAATCTGAGCTTCGATCTTGCTGGCAGAGAGCCGCAACTCCTCGCCGGCCTCGGTTAATTCATAGCCCGATGTCTTGCGCTCAAGCAGCGGCGTGGCCAGACTTATCTCAAGCGCCCGCAGGCGCCGGGAAACCGTTGAATGCTGAACCGCCAGCCGTTTCGCCGCGCCGCTGATGGAGCCTTCGCGGGCGACAGCAAGAAATATTCTCAGATCGTCCCACTGCATCGTCAAACCCCCGACATGTGCCCCGCCATGTGCAAATTTGCATTTCCCAAGCCAATTTTTTGCTAATTGATCAAATTATGGGCGTGATGCATCCTAGAAACAACCAAAGACCACCACCTCGGAGAACAGCATGAAAAACGACATGACAAACGACATGACAAACGACATGAAGAACGACGTGAAAAACGACATGACAAGTGCGCAAAAAGTATTTGACCCGATTGCGTTCAAGGAAACCACCCGCGCACAGTGGGATGCTGCTGCGGACGCCTGGAATCGGTGGTCGCCACTATTGGACCGTTGGCTTGGCCCGGCGACCGACATGATGCTGGACATGACCGATGTTCAAACCGGCAGCCGCGTGCTGGATGTGGCGGCTGGTGCCGGGGGTCAAACGATGGCCGCCGCCCGCCGCGTCGGGCCGACAGGCTATGTCCTGGCGACCGATCTTTCCCCCGCCATCTTGCGACATGTCGCCGCCAATGCCCGGTTGGCAGGGTTTGGCCACGTCGAAACCCTCGTGAAAGACGGTGAAGCACTGGCCGGGATCAGGGCCACGCCATTTGATGCGGTCATTTCCCGCGTCGGCCTGATCTATTTTCCGGACCAGCACAAGGCGCTCACCGGTATGCGCGATCAGTTGCGTGAGGGTGGACGGGTCGGCGCCATCACCTATTCAAGCGCGGCTCTGAATGGGTTTTTCTCAATCCCCGTGGGCATCATTCGCCGCCGTGCTGCACTGCCTGCGCCGCCGTGCTGCACTGCCTGCGCCGCTTCCCGGGCAGCCGGGGCCTTTCAGCCTGGGTGATCCGGATGTGCTGGCAAAGCGATTGACCGATGCAGGGTTCAGGGATGTCCGCATCGAGCGTGTCGCCGCCCCGGTTCGCCTGGATTCCGCCCTTGATTGCCTTCAGTTTGAGCAAGAGTCATTTGGGGCCTTGCATCAGATGCTGGGTGGACTGTCGGAGCCTGAAAAAGACGACGCCTGGGCCGAAATCGAAGAGGCCCTTCGCGAGTTCGAGCACAACGGGAAGTTCGAAGGCCCCTGCGAGATGCTCGTCGCTTCGGCGACCAAATAGCGACCAAATAGCATTCAGGCAACCGGGCCTGAGTCATCACCGGTTGATGTTTTAAAAGGCGAAATACCATGGCCAAAATCGCTGTAGTGCAGGAACCTCCGGTCTATCTGAATCTGGGTAAATCGATGGACCGAGCGGTCGACCTGATTGCCGATGCTGCGGGCAAGGGGTGTGCGCTGATTGTGTTTCCCGAAGCCTGGCTGGCGGGTTACCCCACCTTCGTCTGGCGCCTTGCGCCGGGCAGCGGAATGGGGAAAACCGATCAGCTTTACGCGCGTCTGCTCGCCAACTCGGAACCGAAGCAAAGAGGGGCTTGGACCCCTGCAGGATGCCGCCAAAGAGCATGGCGTTGTTGTTGTGGTGGGTTATCAGGAGGTGGATGGCTCGGGAAGCGGGAGCACGATCTTCAACAGCTGCGCAATCATTGATGCAGACGGGCGACTGGCCAACAACCATCGCAAGTTGATGCCCACCAATGCGGAGAGGATGGTCTGGGGTTTTGGCGACGGCTCCGGCCTGAACGTCGTTGAAACCGCGGTGGGCAGGATCGGCACGCTGATTTGCTGGGAAAACTACATGCCGCTGGCGCGCTACGCGCTGTATGCCCAGAACATCGAAATCTATGTGGCCCCGACCTGGGACAGCGGTGCCACGTGGCAGGCGACCCTGCAGCACATCGCGCGCGAAGGTGGCTGCTGGGTCATCGGATGTGCAACGTCGCTGGAAGCTTCTGACATACCGGACGACATACCCCATCGGGATGAGCTGTTCCCAAATAAAGACGAATGGGTGAACCCGGGCGATGCGGTGGTTTACAAGCCCTTTGGCGGCATCGTGGCCAGCCCCATGCACCAGGAAAAAGGGCTTCTCATGGCAGAGCTGGATGTCACCGCTGTTCAGGCGTCACGCCGGAAGTTCGACGCTACCGGGCATTACGCCCGACCCGATGTCTTCAAACTGCAGGTGAACCGCACGGCGATGCGGGCGGTTGAGTTCACGGATTTAATGGGACGCTGACCTTTGTTGTCTCTTGGCTTTGCTGTTCGCGATATTGCGCCCGTCTTTGCCAGGGTTCTACCCATTTGTACTTACGCGCGCCGCTCTTTACGTCCAAGTCCTTCAGCGATGAACGTGACGACCAGCGTGTTCAGTGACACGCCTTCCGCCTTCGCACGCGTAGCCAGGCGCGCGTGCACTGTCTTGGGAACCCGAGCGACGAACTTTCCGGATGCAACGCCACCGCTGTTCGGTGCAGGAATAGTCAACTCTTTGGCCTTGAGTGCCGCTATCGTGGACTTCAAAGCGTCCTTCCCGTTCTTAAGCGCTTCCTCGACGGTATCTCCATCGGAGAGGCAGTCCGAAAAATCAGGATAAGAGATCAGAAAGCCGCCGCCTTCCTCAGCCGAGAGCGGGCGAATTTCAAACGGGTAGTCGATGCGCTTGGCCATGATTCATGCTCCTTCAACGAGTTCCAGAAACTTCCTGATGTAGATCGGTTTGATGGGACGCCGCGCAGGGACGGGAAGCGTCCTGCCGTCGGTGCGAACAAACACGCAGTGACTCGTTCCATCGTGCCGCCAGTCGATCCCATGCTGACGGGCGACCGTTTGAAGCTGCGCAAGCTGCCAGTCGAGTGGGTTGTTGCGCATGGCGATCAACAGTTTTGCAGCCGTGTTCATCGTGCGTATGGTACTGCGGGCAACATCACGTTGCAAGCTGACGCTGAACGGTGGGTATGCACCGATACGGCGAAGGCGTTGACGGCCAGCAGCGCGCTGTGCGGCGTCGGCGACTGCAAATCAAACTAATGCCAGATGCTTTGCCAGAAGGCATCAAGGTCCGTCACCGACCATTGCCACAGCGCGCCATAGCTGTCAAAAGACAGGCCGCGACTGGCTTGCAGCCACTCCTGGTAGAGACGGATTTGGGGGCGGTAGGGGGCGCTCGTCTCACGGATCATAGCCAAGGCGGCCGTGGGAGAGTCGGCGAGTATTTCGTGTGAAAAACCTCGAAGCTCCCTCGGCTTTGTCGTGGGCAGACCTCGTCTGGTCTAGTAGATGAACTATCGCACTCCCGTTAAAGACTTGCTGAGTGACCCATTCAAACGTCTCAAGAATACCGTAGGAAGATCAGAAAATGGCTCTTAAAGCCACGCGCCCAAAGCCGAAGCGCTTTGACGGCTACAAAATTCAAAAAATAAGCCCGATGAAGCTTCTAAAGAGCCATAGACAGCAGTCCACAGAATTAAGCGGGTTTTCCACCTGATTTCCCTCGCTTATCCACAGCTTTGTCCACGGCGTTTGAAAGAACCCTAGCTATATTAATTAAATCCAGAAGGCGATGCGCTGGGGGTGCAACCCCAGCCTCGCTCCCAGCCATTACCGGACCGGGACCTTCAGATCAACAAGTGAGCTGACGACAAAGGTATCTTGCCATATTTGAAACTGGTAGTCCGGTTGTATGTGGCCCTTATACGGGCAGGAGTTTTCAACATGCATTTTGAAATTTACCAACAAGTCGAAGGCCTCATGGGTATTCAATGGCGGTGGTGTTTAGTTGCCGCGAACAATCGGAAAATTGGAAGTGGCGAGGGGTACTACAACAAAGGTGATTGTTTGCACGCTATAGGTCTTCTTATGGACACCTCACGCGTAACCAAGGTTTACGAGAAATAGGAAAAGCGCCAACCGATATCCTCGGATATTGGTTGGCCTAGTTGTGGAGTCTGCTTACAAAACCCGATTCAACAGCGGCTGACTCGCCAGCCACCGCATCAGGTTGTCAACAAAAGCCTGCGCCACCCGCTCAAAATGCCCGTCGGAATGACCAGCCGTGTGCGGTGTGACGATAACGTTGGGCAAGTCCCAGAGCGGCGACTCGACCGGTAGCGGCTCATGCGCAAACACATCCAGAAACGCGCCGGCGAGTTGACCGCTTTGCAGCGCGGAGATCAGATCGGCCTCGTTCACCACCTCGCCGCGCGCCACATTGATGAGTTGCGCGCCCGGCGGCAACAGCGCGAGCGCGCGACGGTCGATCAAGCTGCGTGTGATGTCGGTCAACGGGCAGGCGAGGATCAGCCAGTCAGCTTTCGGCAGAACTTCATCCATTGCCTCGAAGCCGACAACCTGATGAACGCCATCGACGGCTGTCGCGCTGCGCCGAACCACGACCGTACGCAGCCCCAGCGCCGTTAACAAGCGCCCGATCTGCTGGCCGATCGGGCCCCAGCAGATGACGACCGCCGTTTGCCCATCGAGGTCGCGCGTCAGGGCGATGCCGTTGCTGTCGATCAGTGGCGCCCAGGTGTGGCTGCGCTGTGCGGCCATCAACTGCGGAAAGCGCCGCGCGAGTGCGAGCAGGCCTGCGATGGCCGTCTGCGCGACCACGGCCGCATTGGTGCCCGAAGACGTGGTGATGGCAACGCCACGCGCCTGCAGGTCGCCATACACCGGCCGGTCGGCGCCGGCTGAATGAATGTGTACCCAGCGCAGGCTGGGCGCATGGCGCAGTGTGTCGTAACAAGCCTGCAGCGCGGGCGCCAGTTCGTGTTTGGTGGAGCGGCCGGTGACGTCGCGCGAGACGAAGGCGATGTCGGCGTCGGTTATCGCGTCGGCTATGGGCGATGTGGCGAGTGCGTTGATCGACAGCAGCTCGAATGGCCGCGGGCCGAGCGCGGCGGCGATGCGCGGGCCCAGGCACTCACGCGCAGCATCAGACAGCAGGATTCGGAGCGGCGCGGACATCAGTGGATTGAAGGCCTCAGTTATTCAGCCGTCGCGCCCGACTCGCGTACCAGCGCGCGCCATTTCTCGAATTCCTTCTGCGTGAACTGCCCCAGCATGGCGGGCGTGCCGCCGACCGGGTCTGCGCCTTCGCGAATCATCTGCGCCTGCATGGCCGGCACGGCGATGATTTCATTGACGGCTTTGTTCAGCGTGGCAATCACCGCTTCGGGCGTGCCCTTGGGCGCGAACACACCCATCCACGAGCCGGCCTGAAAACCGGGGAAGCCGCGCTCGGCCACGGTCGGAATGTCGGGCAGGGAACGCGACCGCGTGGTGCTGGTGACGGCAATGGCGCGCAGGCGGCCGGCCTGGATGTGCTGGATCACCGAGGGAATGGTGGCGAACATGAACTGCAGCCGGCCGGCCAGCAGGTCGTTGAGCGCATCGACGCCTTTGTAGGGCACATGCGTCGCCTCAAACCCGGCGCGCCGCGCCAGCATGAAGGCCGACAGATGCGACGAGGTGCCGATGCCGGTGGAGCCGTAGTTGAGCTGGCCCGGGTTGCCTTTGGCGTAAATTGTGAAGTCGTCCAGCGTGGTGGCCGCCACCGTCGGATTGACCACCAGCACATTGGGCACGTCGGCAATCATCACGACAGGCACCAGATCGGTCAGCGGGTTGTAGGCGAGCTTTTTGTAGAGCGTGGGGTTGACCGTCATCGGCCCGACAGTGTTGACGATCAGCGTGTAGCCATCGGGCGGTGCGCGCACGACAAATTCGGTGCCGATGTTGCCGCCGCCGCCAGGCTTGTTGTCAATGACGAAGGATTGCTTGAGCTTGTCGGCCAGCTGCTGGCCGACGCTGCGCGCAATCATGTCGGTGGTGCCGCCGGCCGTGAAGGCGACCACGACGCGCACCGGTTTGTTGGGGTAGGGGGCCGTCTGCGCCTGGGCAGGAACACCCGCGGCCAGAAGCAGGGCTGTGGCCAGCGCCGCGCATGACTTGCGGCGCGCGGCCAACCGGATCGTGTTCTGTGTTGATTGCATGCTTGTCTCCGATTTTTTGCTTTTATGTGCGGTAGCTGGGGTCCAGCCGGTCGAGTTTGCGCAGCAGCGCCGGCCACTCCATCAGACCATACGGTCGGCGTGTGCTCGGCTGGTAGTTGCTCCATGTTTCTTCGAGCACCGGCTGCGCCACCATCACCAGCGGCACATGGCAGGCCATAGCCGCCAGTTGCGCGCGGCAGGCGAGCTCTAACCGGTGCATCCAGTTGAAAGCCTCGCCGTTGGTGCACCCGACGGTCAGCACGCCGTGGTTGCGCAAAATCAGTGCTTCGCCCTGGCCCAAATCTTTCACCAGCGACGCCTGCTCGTCGGTGTTGAGCACCACGCCCTGGTAGTCGTGGTAGCCGATTTTCAGGAAGCGCATGCCCGTCTGCGTGAGGGGCAGCAGACCGCATTCGAGCGCCGACACGGCCATCGACGCGTAACTGTGGGTATGAATGACGCAGCCGACTTCGGGCCGTGCGGCATGCACTGCGCTGTGAATCACGTAGCCGGCCTTGTTGACGCCGTAGTCCAGATCACCGAAATCGGGCTTCGACAAAATCGTGCCGTCGTGGTCGACCTTGATCAGGCTGGACGCGGTGATTTCCTCGTACATCATGCCGTAGGCGTTGATGAGGAACGCACCGTCTTCGCCCGGCACGCGCGAAGAAATATGGTTGGCCATCATGTCTGACATGCCGTAGAGCTGGACCAGCCGATAGCAGGCGGCCAGGTCAATCCGCGCCTGCCACTCTGCGTCGGTGCAATGCGCTTGCATCGAAGGGATCTGCAGGATGCCGGGGGAATGCATGGGCTGTGTTCCTTGAAGTCATTAGCGAGCAGGCGCTAGAGATGCCGGCGCTTCGCAATGTCGCCGGACTGTAGCACCAAAGCGGTGATGGCCCCCGTTCATTGGGGCCTTTGGATTCAGGATGTGTCCAACCCTGCGGCAGGGTCTGCCAGCCGGGGCCCGGATGCGGGCGCTGGTGGATCTGGAAAGGGCGCGCTAGTGCCCGCCGAAGACACCGTCAGCCGGCCCATGCACCGGGATTTTTGACCGGACGACTTCAGGGTTTTTGTGGCTCGCCGGTGGCTTCTGCCAGCGCGGCTTTGGTTTCGGCCAGCTCACGCTCCAGTTCCTCGCGTTCGCCGATCTCCTGCTCAAGCGCCTGGTTCACCACGGCGAGTTCGTCGGCAGACTCCTGAATACGTTCTTCGAGTGCATCGCTTTTTTCGAGGGCCTGCGCCACTTCGCCGGTCTGCACGTGATCAGGAAGTTCCTGCTTGAGGACGGCGTTGATCACCAGCAATTCCTGCGCGGACTGCTCGACGCTGTCCTGAACCGCCTCGCTTTTCTCGCGCGCACGGTCGATGGGCCTGCTGGTGGCACCGGTCGACGTGTTGGGCTGGGAGGCAGACATCGCTTTTTCGGAAAATTGATATTCAGGCATACGGTACCGGTGACTGGCCAGGGCAGGCCAAATCACAATAATAAAACATAAATATACCGCCTGAAAGCAACAAGCCGCCTCAATGCCACCCCAAAAACACGGGGTATTTCCAGACTTTACACGGCGTGAGAGTGGCAGCCTGACTGGGCCAGTGACCTGAACCCCCGTTGTTGTCAGCGCAGTTACCGCGTCACGGGAGCCGACGCAGGCGGTTTCTTGCCCGGCGCGGGTGCCGGTTTGGCGCCGAAAATGTTGCCCAGCGTGGCACCAATGCGGGCACCGATGGCCGTACCGATGCCGGGCAATACGGCTGTGCCGACCGCTGCACCGGCAATCGCGCCTGCCGGCACGCTGACCTTCACGGCACTGACCGGACCGCTGATTGTCAGAGGCACACCCACCAGGCCTGACACCAGATCGACCGCCACTTCGGCCTCAATGGTCTGATTGGCCAGCCGCCCCTTGCCTGTCGCGGTCAGCGCGCCCGACGTCGCCTTCATGCCGGTGACATCAATCACGATACCCTGCGCCGTGTTCTGCGTGTCCATCTGGAACGTCAGCGAATCGAGCGGCGTCTGGCCAGCGTGTTCACGCCCGCCGCTGCGCACGGCTTTTTCAAGATCGAACCGCAGCAGCCGCGCCCGGCTGACGCGCAAGGTGGACGTGGTGTGCAGCGATTGCGCCAGTTCGGGCAGCGTGTCGCCATCTGCCGACAGCGTGGTGGTTCCCGACGCCCTGCCGGCCAATACCGCACGGCGATTGAAGGCGACCACGGCCTGGGCGGTGTCGATGCCTTCCGGCTTCAATGTGCCGTCGAGATGCAGGCGCCCGTTGGCGCGGGTTTGCAGCCGCACCTCGCCGTTCGCGGTGCCATCAGCCAGGTTGATGCGGGTGGCCCAGCGATCTTCCCGGCCCTCGCGGGTGATGGTCAGGTCTGCGGCGGGCACAACGCCCGGGCGCCGCAGCTGGCCGGTGCGCGGCCGCCAGTTCGCGTCGAAATCAACGTCGCCTTCGTAGACCAGCGCCAGGCCGCGCCGGGTGAGCCAGGTCACATCACGAAACTCGAAGCGCGCCAGCGGCAGGTCATCAATGGCCAACGGCAGCGTTGGCGGGGTATTGTCGGCGCCACTGGTCTTGCCTAGCGCACGCAGCGACAGCTGCGGCACCGTCGCGCCCTCCAGCAGCACACGGTCAACCTTGATGCGCCGCTGCAGAAGCGCGGCCAGCTCGAAATACAGCGTCACCTGTTTCAGCTCGATCGGGCGGGCTTGTTCGGTCACCACGCTTTGCAGCACCACATTGGGCACCGGCAACACCCGCCAGCGCAGCGCGCCGACAGTCACCGGCACGCCGCTGGCCTCGGTGAACCTGGCAGCCGCACGTTGAGCGAGTTCTTCGTCCTTCGGCATCAGGCTCAGCCCGATCAGGCCGAGTGTGACCACCACCGCCACTGCGATGCCCAAGCCAGCCAGCCACTTCCGTGCACGCGTCATGGGTAGTTTGCTTTAATCAGCAGCCCTCAAATAAATGAGTCATGCTACCGTTGCGACCGGGCTGGCGCGCACGACAAGTCACCGAGGTTGTGTAGGCCGCAACCGTCGGCAGCACCCACTCATTTCTCACCCAAAAAAGCGGAGCCCATGCGTATCTGGAAACAAGACATTTCTGTCGAACGACTCACGGCCAGCAGCGCCAACAGCGCGGTGTCGCAGCTGGGCATTGAATTTCTGGAAGTCGGCGACGATTTCATCCGGGCCCGCGTACCGGTCGACAGCCGCACCGTGCAGCCCTACGGCTTGCTGCATGGCGGCGTTTCGGTAACGCTGGCGGAAACGCTGGGCTCGTGCGGCGCGGCTTACAGCGTGCCCGAAGGCCACCGCGCGGTCGGGCTGGAGATCAACGCCAACCACCTCAAGGGCACCAGCGAAGGCTGGGTCACCGGCATCGCCCGGCCACTGCACCGTGGCCGCAGCACGCAGGTCTGGCAGATCGAACTGCGCAACGATGCCGGCGAGCTGACCTGCATGTCGCGCATCACGATGGCGATGCTGCAGCCGCGCTGAACGGCCTCGGCATGGATCGGCGTGATGGGGTGGCCCGGAAGGCCACAACAGGCTGTTTTTAAGCCATTTTTAAGTCATTCAGGCCTCTAGCCCAGGTATTACCTGCGCAAGCAGCTATTATTTTAGTAGCGACTGCTGCGCCAGATCGTCTGCTTCGGCTGTCTGGCCGGCGCCCTGACCTGGGCGCGCGCCGTCAGAAGTTGACGTTACTCCGGCCCTTCAGATTCAGCATGGCGCGCGCCTCATCAGGCGTTGCCACTTCCAGGCTCAGCGCCTCGATCATCGTGCGTGCGCGCCGCACCTGATCAGCATTGGATCGGGCCAGCTGGCCGGGGCCGTCCCACAGTGAATCCTCCAGCCCGACGCGCAGGTTGCCGCCCAACGCCAGCGACTGCGCGGCAATCGGCATCTGGCTGCGGCCGGCGCCCAGCACCGACCAGACATAGTCGTCGCCAAACAGGCGGTCGGCCGTGCGTTTCATGTGGGCCACGTCTTCGGGGTGCGGGCCGATGCCGCCCAGCAGACCGAACACCGACTGGATCAAAAACGGCGGCTTGATCAGCCCGCGTTCGATGAAGTGCGCGGCGGTGTAGAGGTGGCCGATGTCGTAACACTCGATCTCGAAGCGCGTGCCGTTGTCGGCGCAGCTCTCCAGAATATGAGCGATGTCCTTGAAGGTGTTTTTGAAGACGCGGTCGTCACTGTTGGCGAGGTACGGCCGCTCCCAGTCGTATTTGAATTCCTTGAATCGGTCGAGCATGCCGTAGAGGCCGAAATTCATCGAGCCCATGTTGAGCGACGCGACTTCGGGCTTGAAGGTGTGCACCGGCACCAGCCGTTCGGCCACCAGCATCGTCGGCGCGCCGCCGGTGGTGATGTTGATAACGACATCGCTCGCCGCTGCGATCTGCGGCAAAAACGCCGTGAACAGCGCCGGGTCTTGCGACGGCGAACCGTATTCCGGCCGGCGCGCGTGCAGGTGCACGATGGCCGCGCCGGCTTCGGCTGCACCGATCGCCGCATCCGCAATTTCCTGCCCGCTGACGGGCAGGTATGGCGACATCGACGGCGTGTGGATGGCGCCGGTGACGGCGCAGGTGATGATGACTTTTCTGGACTTTTTCATGGGGAGCTCCGTGGCGATGACTCCGTTGAGCAGACAAAGCGCAAGAGCATGTTCGCGACTTACGACTGTATCGAATAGCCACCATCGACCGGGATGGCGGTGCCGGTCACAAAGTCCGACGCGGCGCTGCACAAAAACACGGCGATGCCCGCCAGATCTTCCGGCTGGCCCCAGCGGCCTGCCGGCGTACGCGCCAGAATGCGCTCGTGCAGGCCATCGACCTGCACGCGGGCGTTGCGGGTCAGGTCGGTGTCGATCCAGCCCGGCAGCACGGCATTGACCTGGATATGGTCGGCCGCCCAGGCCGTGGCCAGCGACCGTGTCAGCTGCACGATGCCGCCCTTGCTGGCGCCGTACGCGGGTGCGAATGACGCACCAAAAATCGACATCATCGAGCCGATGTTGATGATCTTGCCGCCCTGCTTTTTGAGATGCGGATACGCCGCGCGGCTGCACAGGAAGGCGCTGGTGAGGTTAGTGTTCATCACCGCCTGCCACTCGGCCAACGCCAGGTCTTGCACCGGCTTTCGGATGTTGATGCCGGCGTTGTTGATCAGGCTGTCGAGGCGTCCGAAATCGGCCATCACCTGCGCGAACAGGCTTGACACCGCGGCTTCGTCGCAGACATCGACGGCATACGACCGGGCTTCGGCGCCGTCACCCGAAAGCGTGGCGACAGCGGCCTGCAGTTTGTCCGGGTCGCGCCCGACCACCGCGATGCGCGCGCCGGCTTGGGCCAGCCCCTGCGCCATCGCCAGACCGATACCGCCGTTGCCGCCCGTGACGATGGCGACCTTGCCTTGTAGATCAAACATGGCGCTTGTCCTTTAAGAACTTGTCCGTTTGTCAGCCGGGCCAGATTGACCCGCGCGTCAAATGCTACCTGAGGCGCTGCCCGCATGGCATCCAGGAAGCCGTTTTCAGGTATTTTCAAGCCTTTCAGGCCTCCAGCCCAGGTGTTACTTGCGCAAGCAGCTACTATTTTCATAGCGCCATCCATGATGGCACCAGACGCGTCAAGGAACTTCAACGCCGCGAACCACTCAAGCGCTGATGACCTTCTTCACTTCTGTGGCGCGCGCCGGGCTGATTTCACTGTGGGCCCTGCTCATCGCGAGCGCCGCACCCGCGCAGACGATGGCATCTGCGGAGTCGTCTGCACCGGAGCCATCGCAGGC
Organism: Polaromonas sp.; assembly: GCA_031396485.1. Taxonomy (GTDB): domain Bacteria; phylum Pseudomonadota; class Gammaproteobacteria; order Burkholderiales; family Burkholderiaceae_C; genus Polaromonas. The sequence continues at coordinate 16,452 of JANNKV010000157.1, forward strand.
GCTGGCTCCGGGCGCCGTGGCGGACGCGCTGCGTCGGGGCGGCTACGTGATTTACTTTCGGCACACGGCCACAGACTTTTCAAAAGGCGACGCAGGCATGAAAAGCTATGACGACTGCGCCAATCAACGCCTGCTGTCGCCGCAGGGACGCAGTGAAGCCGGCGAGATCGGACGCAGCATTGCCCGACTGAAATTGCCTGTCGGTGAGGTCTTGGCCAGTCCGTTTTGCCGCACCATGGACACAGCCCGCCTGATGATGGGGCGTGCCACGCCGAAGACTGAAATGCGTGAAAGCGAGGGCGCTGACTACCCGGGCCTGAAGCAACTGCTGGCCGCGCCAGTGGCGGCTGGCACCAACCGCTGGCTGATGGGCCACGGCATTCCGTTTCGCGCGGTGGCGGGGGCGCCGCATCTGGCCGAAGGTGAAGCCGCCGTGATCCGGCCGGGCGGCACCGGCTGGACGGTCGTGGCGCGGGTGATGCCGAAGGACTGGGCTCAGCTCAAGTAAACAGGCAAACAAGCAGCCCGATCGGCATTTTCCGGCTGCGCTATTCGGTGGCGGCCTTGGCCATTTTTTCGCTCTTCCAGTACACGTCGTCGCCCCCATTCATGCGGTTGAGCACGCGCGCCAGCACGAACATCAGGTCACTCAGGCGATTCAGGTATTGGCGCGGCGCTTCCTTGAGCGCGTCTTGATGCCCCAACGCCACCACCGCACGTTCGGCGCGGCGGGCCACGGTGCGGCAGACATGCGCCAGTGACGCCGCCCGCGAGCCGGCCGGCAAGATGAATTCGGCCAGCCGCGGCAGGCGCGCGTTGTGCTCTTCCAGCGCCGCATCCAGCGCGGCCACCGCATCGCCTTTAAGCAGCTCGAAGCCCGGGATCGACAGCTCACCACCGAGGTTGAAAAGCTGGTGCTGCACCTCGACCAGCAAGTCGCGCACGCCGGGCGGAAGCTCCTCGCACAGCAGTACACCGATGTTCGAGTTGAGTTCGTCGACATCGCCCATGGCGTGCACGCGCAGGCTGTCTTTGGAAACCCGGGTGTTGTCACCCAGGCCGGTGGTGCCGTTGTCGCCAGTGCGGGTCGCGATTTGCGTGAGTCGATTGGACATGGGATGTACCGGTTAAAAAATAATGCGAAAGAATTAAGGGTAATAACCCGGTTATTCCCATGGTTACGCCGAGCAAGAAATTGTGTCGAAGTGAGCCCCGCATGTCACGCGGGAAACACCGTGCAAAAGCGCTGGCGGCAAGGCTTCACTCAAGGTTCAATGCAATCGGAACTACACGTCAACCCATGATTGAACCCACGAATGAAGCAACGACAAAAGGTAAGCGCATGACCACCAAAGCCGCAAAAAAGAACCGTTCACGGCTGCAGCAGGATTTTATTCCCAACTTCGAAATGCGCAGCATACTGCTTATCGCCACGTTTGCCGTGAGCGCTTCCGGCGCCTATGCGCAGACCAGCGGCGGCCCGAGCCAGAACAATCCCGTGGCGGTCACCGCCGCCGCAGACAGGGGCGATCGCCCGGCCGAGGGCGCTACCCAGGTGAATGCCAAGGCAGGTTCCACAAACATCGATGCCGCATTCAATCGCGCCGATACCAACCGGGACGGCCGGCTCAATCGTGAAGAGGCCGAACATTTTCCGGTGCTTTCACAGCGCTTCGACATGATTGACGTCAATCGCGACTCTTTCATTTCGCGCGACGA
>JANNKV010000211.1:0-7605 GCA_031396485.1 Polaromonas sp.
CCGCGCCGCGTCAACGCGGGTTTCATGCAGATCGTCTCGCGCAGCCAGATTCGCCTGCGGGTGTACGAACGCGGCGCCGGCGAAACGCTGGCTTGCGGCAGCGGCGCGTGTGCGGCGGTGGTGGCGGGCATCCGGCTGGGCTTGCTGGACCATCGGGTGGATGTGCAAGCGCGCGGTGGCGTGCTGACCATCGAATGGTCGGGCGAGCTGCAGTCGCCGGTGCTGATGACGGGGCCGGCCGTCACTGTGTTCGAGTCGGCCATTGAGGTGCCCGATTTCCCTGCCTGAACCTCGCCTGAGCCGCGCAACCCTTTGTTTGCAAGCGTTTCAGGCCTCCAGCCCAGAAGATATGTGCGCCAGCAGCTATTAAAATAGTAGCAAATAAGTGACGTGCAGGTCTTTCCGGCCACCCCAAAACTGAGGACAATGCCCCCATGAACCCCACCGAACATCCCATCACCGAAGACGACATCGCCAACTTTCTGGCCAACACGCCTGATTTTTTCGAGCGGCATGCCGAGGTACTGGCCGCCGTGCAGCTCTCCAGCGGCCACGGCACGCGCGCTGTGAGTTTGCAGGAACGCCAGGCCAGCATGCTGCGCGAGAAAATCAAGGGCCTGGAGACGCGGGTGGTTGAGATGATTCGCCACGGGCAGGACAACGTGGCGATTGCCGACAAGCTGCAGAACTGGACGCGCAAGCTGCTGCAAACCGCACAGGCGCGTGAACTGCCGGCCGCCGTCGTGGCCGGAATCACCAGCGAATTCGAGATTCCACAGGCCGCCATCAAGGTATGGCGTGTCAACGGCATCTTCTCGGACGAGCCTTTCGTCAGCGGCGTCAGTGACGACGCTCGAACCTTTGCCGAGTCGCTGTCGGCGCCGTACTGCGGTGTCAATTCGGGTTTCGAGGCCGTCAGCTGGCTGCCTGACCCGGTCACCGCGATGTCGGTGGCGCTGATTCCGCTCAAGCCCACGGGCGGTGAGCAGGTAGCGGGGCTGCTGGTGCTGGCCTCGCCTGACGCTGAGCGCTTTCAGGCTGACATGGGCACGGATTTTCTGGAGCGCCTGGGTGAGCTGGCTGGTGCGGCGCTGTCGCGCTTGCGGGTGCAGGGCAAGGCGCACTGAAACACCCGTCAGGTCAAACTTCAGGCCCCGTCCGCATGGCCAACACCCAGCCGATGGCAGCCGCCGACGCGGACAGGCCGGCGCCTGACGACTTGCTGGTCGATCCGCTGGTCACACGCTACCTGGAACATGTGCGGGTTGAAAAACGCCTCGCGCAGCGCACGGTCGAGTTGTACACGCTTGATCTGCAACGGCTGCAACGCAACGCGCAGAAGGCCGGTGTCAAGCTGACCGACGTCCACAACGCGCACATCCGGCGCTGGGTGGTGCAGATGCACGGCGCCGGCCGTAGCGGGCGCGGCATCGCGTTGATCTTGTCGGGCTGGCGCGGGTTTTACACCTGGCTGGGCCGCGAAGGGCTGATTGCCAGCAACCCGGTGCAGGACGTGCGCGCGCCCAAGGCACCCAAGCCGCTGCCCAAAGCGCTGAGTGTTGACGAAGCCGTGCAGCTGGCCAGCTTTGAGGCCGTGCCCGATGAAAGCGCCCCGGGCCTGGAAGCGCGCGACCACTGCATCACCGAATTGCTCTACGGCTGCGGCCTGCGCATCGGCGAACTGGTGGGGCTGGATGTGCGGGCCAGCAGCGTTGCGCGGGGCTGGATCGATACCGACTCAAGCGAGGCCCACGTGCTCGGCAAGGGCTCCAAACGCCGCAGCGTGCCGGTCGGCAGCAAGGCCATCGAGGCGCTGGAAGCCTGGCTTGAGCTGCGCCGCGAGTGGGCGAGTAGCAATCCTGCGCTGTTCATCAACGCGCGCGGCGGGCGCCTCACGCCGCAGCATATCCGCGTACGGCTCAAGCAGCGCTCGTTCAGGGCCGGGCTGGCCACGCCGGTACATCCGCACATGCTGCGGCATTCGTTTGCCAGCCATGTACTGCAGTCCAGCGGTGATTTGCGGGCCGTGCAGGAGTTATTGGGCCACGCCAACATCACGACCACGCAGGTCTACACCCGGCTGGATTTTCAGCATCTGGCCAAGGTGTATGACGAGGCGCATCCGCGCGCGAAAACGGTCAAGCCGGCGAGGGCGGTCAAGGCGGTGAGGGCCGTCAAGTCCGAGCCGGACTGACGGCGCCGCCGGCCTCAAGGACAAGTTCTTATTAGCGACCTATTCGGCGGTTTCTTCGACGACGGCTGGTGTTCTGCGGCGGGTCGGCTGCCTGCGGTGCGCCGGCTGCGGCCCGTCGCCTAGCATGAAAACAGCCCGTTTACTGTGCAGGGGGGCCGCCTCCAGGCAGGCTTCGAGTTGCGCCAGCAGGCCCTGCGCGTTGCTGCCTTCACGCGGCACCAGCGCATAGGCGACGCGAACCTGCGCGACGCAGTCGACATGCAAGCCGCCAAACGGCATCAGGCAGCGCGCCACGATGCGCGGGCCGAGCGTGGCGGCATCTTCCGCGGTGAATGGGCCTTCTACCAGCATGCCGAAGCGGTGTTCGGACAGCCGCGCGGCGCTGTCGATTTCACGGGCGGTCGACAGCAGGCGCTGGGCAACCCGAAGGGGCAGTTCATCGGCAGCCTTGCGACCGAAATCATCCTGGATTTGCCGGGTGTTGACGAGGTCCACCAGCACCACGGCGCTTTCGTGGCGCAGCCGGCCCGAGCGCGCCATCATGCGCACCATGCGTTCGCCGAAAACGTGGCTGTTGATCAGGCCGGTAGCCGGGTCGACGCGGTCCAGGCCGTGAATTCGCCGGATGTTCTCGCGCCGGTTCTGGCTGCGCAGCAGCAGCACGACCAGCATCGCCGGCATCTGCAGGGCCATGCTGCCGAGGATGCCCTGCTCGGTGGCAAAACTCAAAGGTATCCATTCGAGGTAGCGCGAGATCGCCAGCGCAGAACTGACCGCCAGCGGTGCCGCGCTCAGCAGCAGCCAGCCGCCGAAACGGTCACCGCGTCGCCAGGCCCAGAGGTCGATCGTCAGCACCAGCAACAGCACGATCGTTAAGTAGGGAATCATCAGTTTCAGGCGCAGCGCGCTGTCGGTCAGCCCCAGCGCGACCGCCACGGCAGCGCTCGCCAGCACGACTATCCACATCGTTGTATTCAGAAACCGGGAGCGCTGCGCCAGCGAAACGATGGTTGCGTTGAGAAGCAAAAACGACGCCATCAGCCCGGTCGCCAGAATCACCAGTGAACGGTCGGTCCAGTTCGGCGAGTCGGGCCACAGGTGCAGCCCTGCAGCGCCGGTAGCGGCCGCTTGCGTCAGGCCGATAAACGCCGAGCACAAGCCGAAGTAAAGATAGGCGCGGTCCCGCATCGCCACCGCACCCGCCAGTCCGATCGCTAAACCAAGCAGCGCCAGTCCAAAATAGACGCCCAGAAAAAGTGAGACCTGCTGCTCGGAGCGCAGCAGATGACCCGAGCTGACGAACTGGATGGGCGCACTGAAGCCCTGGGCATTTTCAAGGCGCAGCAGGTAGTGGGTGGGCGTCTCGGCATTGAAATCGACGACCAGCAAGGGGTGGCGGTGCGGTGTCGGCCAGCTTTTGACGGCCGTCAGGTCGCCGGTGCGCTGTTCGTTCCATTGCCCGGCCGAGTCTTCGGTGTAAAGCGAGGCGCGGTCCATCGCCGGGTAAGGGATTTCTACCAGCCAGCGCTCGGAGTCTGGCGCGGGCGGCACGGTGAACCTCACCCAGAGAATCTGCCCGTGCTTGAGCGGATAAATCCCGCGCGTGAGAGTAGGCGCCCATTTCAGGAACGGGTCGGTGGCCACCTGTTCGGCGGTCATGGCCGATTCAGCGTCGATCAGGTAATCGCCCCAGTCGTTCAGCGAGATCGGCTGGGCACGGGCGTCGAGGTCGAGCACGGTGCGCGCCTGCACGTCGCCGCATGTGGTTCCCAGCGCGACAACCAGCAATAAAGCCGCGATGAACGATGCCCTGAAAAATCCGCGCCGCATCGCCGTGGAAACGGCGCTTTGCGTCTCAACTGGTTTTGGCGGCTGGGGAAGTCGCTTGAAAGCGAAATTGAGAATCATTGAATTTTTAACTGACTGGAATACGGTTTTGCTACCCGGCTTGTTGTTATTGCCCTGTGACCGTAATCTTGACCCGTCTGCCTTACACGAAAGCATTAGTGGCGCAAGCACGACAATCAGGCCATGAAAACCATTCGTTTGAAAGAGGGTAAGGAGCGTTCGTTGCTACGCCGCCACCCCTGGATTTTTGACGGCGCGATTGCGCGGGGCGGCGCTGATGCCGGTGAAACGGTGCGGGTTGAGAGCCATGCCGGCGAATTTCTGGGCTGGGCTGCGTTCAGTCCGAGCTCGAAAATTCGGGCGCGGGTGTGGAGCTTCGACCAGGCGCAGCGCATTGATGCTTCGTTTTTTATAGCGCGTATCGAAGATTCTGTAAGGGCTAGAGGCCGGTTTGACATCAAAAGTGATGGTTTGCGGCTGATTCACGGTGAATCGGACGGCCTGCCCGGGCTGGTGGTTGACCGCTACGCCGACACGCTGGTCGCGCAGTTTTCCAGTTGCGGCGCCGAGCGCTGGAAGAATGAGATCGTCAGCGCGCTGCTGGCGCAAACCGGGCTGACGCGGCTGTATGAGCGATCAGACGCCAGCGTGCGGACATTGGAAGGTTTACCGGAAGCGACAGGATGGCTGTCTGGCTCGGGCGATACCGGCATCACGATTGCCGAACACGAATGGAAGCTCAGCCTGGACGTGGCCGAGGGCCACAAGACCGGGTTTTACCTGGACCAGCGCGACAGTCGCAAGAAGTTTGCCGACTACGCCCGGCGCCTGCAGTTCCAGCGCGTGCTCAACTGCTACTGCTACACCGGCGGCTTCACCGTCGCGGCCTTGAGCGGCGGCGCAGCGCATGTGACGTCGATCGACTCGTCCGGCCCGGCGATTGAACGCGCGAAGGCGAATGTGGCGCTGAACGGCTTCGACGCCAGCCGCACCACCATGCTGGACGCGGATGTCAACGCTTCGCTGCGCCAGTACATCAAGGAGGGCCGAACGTTTGACGCCATCGTGCTCGACCCGCCGAAGTTTGCGCCGACGGTGGCGCATGCCGAGCGCGCCGCCCGCGCCTACAAGGACATCAACCGGCTGGCTTTGACGATCCTGGAGCCGGGCGGCGTGCTGTTCACCTATTCGTGCTCGGGCGGCATCAGCGCCGACCTGTTCCACAAGATCGTGGCCTCGGCTGGCAGCGACGCCGGCGTGGACGCTTTTATCTCGGAGCGCATGGGCGGCGCGCCGGACCACCCGATGACCGTGGCTTTTCCCGAGGGCGAGTACCTCAAGGGGCTGGTGTTGGTCAAAAAGTAGCTGTTTTTAAGCCGAATTGCCCTCTAGCCCAGGTATTGCCTGCGCAGGCAGCTATTAAAATAGTAGCGTGTCAGAAGTGATCTGAGCCAGGCGCAGGCTTGCATCACTCGCTGATTCGCGTTACGCGTGGCATTGGCTTGCCCGCGCGTGGACTTGAATCGACCGCTAAACTCCCCATATGCGGTTGCTGGAGTTGCAGCCCATGCAGCGCTTCTTTTTCGCTGCTATTCGCTTCTTTTTTAGGCAGATCATGAGCTTGATTCCCGTCACCATCCTCACCGGCTTCCTCGGTTCCGGCAAAACCACACTGCTCAAGCGCATCCTGACAGAGGCGCACGGCCAGAAGATTGCCGTGATTGAAAACGAGTTCGGCGAGGAGAATATCGACAACGAAATCCTGGTCAATGACACCCAGGAAAACATCATCCAGATGAACAATGGCTGCATTTGCTGCTCGATACGCGAAGATCTGCGCGAAACGCTGCAGTTGCTGGCCGCCAAGAAGCGCAAGGGCCTGCTTGATTTTGACCGCGTGGTAATTGAAACCACCGGTCTGGCCGACCCCGGGCCGGTCGCCCAGACCTTCTTCATGGACGAAGAAATCGCCGAGCAATACCTGCTCGACTCAATTCTGACGCTGGTGGACGCCAAGCACGCCGAGGCGCAGCTCAACGACCGGCAGGAAGCACGCCGCCAGGTGGGTTTTGCCGACCAGATTTTCATCAGCAAGTCCGATCTGGTGGCGACAAGCGAAGTCAAGGCGCTGATGCACCGGCTGACCCACATGAACCCGCGCGCGCCGCAAAAAGCCGTGCATTTCGGTGAAGTGGCGATTGCCGACGTGTTTGACCTGCGCGGCTTCAACTTGAACGCCAAGCTCGATATCGACCCTGATTTCCTCAAGGCCGACGAGCACAACCATGCTGATCACGACCACCACGACCACAACCACGCCGATGGCGAGCACTGCGACCACCCGTCGCACGCCAAAGATGCCGGCGGGGGGCACCATCATCACCATGACGACGATGTGAAAAGCTTTGTTTTCCGCTCTGACAAGGCTTTCAGCCCGGCGCGGCTGGAAGACTTTCTGGGCGCCATCGTCAATATTTACGGCCCGCGCATGCTGCGTTACAAGGGTGTTCTGAACATGGAAGGAACCGACCGCAAGGTCATCTTCCAGGGTGTGCACCAGCTGATGGGCAGCGACCTGGGACCGGCCTGGGCGGAAGGCGAGAAAAAAACCAGCAAGATGGTCTTCATTGGCATTGATTTGCCGAAAGATATTTTCATGCAGGGTCTTGAGCAGTGTCTGGTTTGAGGTAGGCTGTTTGCCTGGAAGTTGCATGGTCATCGCCGCGGAAAACAACCGCGCATCGCAGGCAATAGAGGCAGGCAGGAACCACAAAAAAGGGCATCAGCGTCATGTTTGTAACGATTCGCCGAAGTATTTTTGCTGCACCGCTTGCGTGCGCCGGACAGCCGCTACAATCGCGCGCCGACCCAAATACCCGGAAACCAGAATCGGGAGTTCAGTCACCTGTCAAGAGGCCGGATCGCTGCATGAAAGCGACAGCCTGGCAAGTGGTGACTGATGGAAAGCAGACACACCAATCAGTCCGTTCGCGGACCGGCTGGCAGAAAGACAGGTTGAGCTGCTTCAGGGCGGTTCAGCCAGGAAATAGCGCCCTCATTAGTGGGGAGCTGATTTCGAGAGGAGACAGATCATGAAAGCCGTAGCCAAAAAGAAGCCAGCAACGCCAGCCAGGGCCCCTGCAAAAACGATGTCTAAAACCATGGCAAAACCAGCCGCCAAAACCGGAGCGAAAAGCGCCGTGAAGGCCAAGCCGGCGCCGAAAGTGGCTGTCAAGCCTGGCAAGCCCGTCGCCAAATCCGCCAAAGCCGGCAAACCGCCTTCCAGACCAGCAGTGAAGCCGGCGGCCAAATCTTCGGTGAAACCCGTGGCGTCCTCCAAATCCGCATCAGCCAAGCCAGCCCTGAAAAAGGCGGCGTCCGCTGTGAAGCCAGAGGCCAAAAAGTCCTCTGCTAAATCAATGACCCCTGCTGCGAGCAAACACGCAGTGGCCAAACCGGTGCCGGCCAAACCCGGAAGCTCCGGCAAGCCGGCCAAACCCGAAACCAAATCAGTGATCAAATCCACTCCGAAACCTTCCGCCAAGCCTGAATCGAAGTCCGTT
>JANNKV010000277.1:0-4736 GCA_031396485.1 Polaromonas sp.
CGCGCAGTTCCTTATCGACGTTGAGTTGCTAGAGCTGGAGAGTTCTCGACTAGTCGGTCCTTGTGGCCGATGCACCGCAGAGTCCCTTTTGCCCCAGCCCCTCAAACATACAAGCACCGCAGGTTGCCCGTAGCGCAGCGAAGGGACGCAGGCACCAGGGTCGCCTTTTCTTGGCTTACTTTCTTTTGGCGAAGCAAAAGAACAGTGAGTCGCCCGCCGCGGCGATAGAGCGGCACCGGAACGCATCAAAGTACCCGGCGCTGAAATCAAGAACGAAGCAACTCGGGATCGGGCGTTTTCGGGGTCGGAGCACAAATTCCCCGAGCTTGCAGCTCGCCCTTCGGGTGCTGCGCTGCGCTTGCAGCGAAATTGTGATCCGACCCCAAAAACCACCACAGCCCAAAAACCAGCAAACCTCACCCCAGCCGATAAGTCTCCAGATGAATACTCGTCTCAGTATTGCTGATCCCCTTCACCAGCCGAATTCGCTCCAGGACCTTGGCCAGTTCCTGCAAATTCTCGGCCCGCAACTCGGCCAGCAAATCCCACTGCCCATTCGTGTCATGCAGCGCCGCCACATTCGGCTCTCCCAGCAGGCTGGCGATCACCACGCGGGTCTGATTGCCTTCGACTGCGATGCTCATCCACGCCTTGATGACGCTTTGCAGCACGTCGGGCCGCACGCGCACCGTGTAACCCACGATCACGCCATCGTCTTCCAGCCGCTTGATGCGGTTGGTCACGGTGCCGCGCGACACCTTCAGGCGGGTGGCGAGCGCTGCGATATTGGTGCGGGCGTCGCGGCGCAGCTGCGCGATCAGTTGGCGGTCGGTATCGTCCATGCTCGCAGTCTAATGACAAAACGGCAGAAAATGATAACGAAATGAACAAAATAGCTGATGAATTGAGCAACTGGCTGGCTATTAATTAGCTCTCACCCTGCGGACAATCTTGCCATGCGTTGCCAATGCATGGCCAATGCATCGTCAATACGTCGCGATCTGGCAGGAATTTCAGGGGAACATCATGGTTGAGTACATCGGTATCAAAGACATCCAGCGCATCGTCGGTCGCACCGGTCCAGCGCTTTTCATCGAAGGCCTGGCGGCAGAACTTGAAGCGGACTACCGGCGCTGGAGCGAGTTCGACAAGTCGGCCCGCCACGCGATTCATTCGCCCGGCGGCGTGATCGAGCTGATGCCGACCAGCGACGGCCAGATGTATTCGTTCAAGTACGTGAATGGTCATCCGAAAAATACGGCCGTCGGCCTGCTGACGGTGACGGCGTTCGGTGTGCTGGCGGACGTTGAAACCGGCTACCCGCTGCTGCTGTCTGAATTGACGGTGACCACCGCGCTGCGCACGGCCGCCATGTCTGCGCTGGCTGCAAAGTACATGGCGCGGCCCGACAGCCGCGTGATGGCGCTGATCGGCAACGGTGCGCAAAGTGAATTTCAGGCGATCGCGTTTCACCACATGCTGGGTATTCGTGAGTTGCGGCTGTACGACGTGGATGCCGCCGCGACTCAAAAACTGGCGCGTAACCTGAAGGCGCTCGGCCACAACAACCTGCAAATCAAGCTGTGCAGTTCAGCGGCCGAGGCGGTGCAGGGCGCCCATATCGTGACCACGGTGACAGCCGACAAACGCAACGCTGTCATCCTGACGCCCGACATGATCGTGCCGGGCATGCACCTGAATGCCGTAGGCGGTGACTGCCCCGGCAAGACCGAATTGCACGCTGACATCCTGCGCCGCAGCGATGCGCGCGTGATTGTTGAATACGAGCCGCAGTCGCGCGTCGAAGGCGAGATCCAGCAGATGCCGGCGGATTTTGCGGTGACCGAATTCGCGCAGGTGCTGGGCGGCGCTGCGCCCGGGCGCGCATCGCCTGACGAGGTCACGATTTTCGACTCGGTGGGGTTCGCGCTGGAAGACTACTCGGCGCTGCGCTACCTGTATAAACTGCAGCAGCAACAGGGCCAGCAGCACCAGATTGATTTGATCCCCGACCTCGACAACCCGAAAGACCTGTTTGGCCTGCTGGAGAGGAACCTGGGCACACCGCCTACCGTGGCTCCGCTGCCTGTGTTCTCGCCGTTGGCCCAAGCTGTCACTGCCTGAATTTTGTCCTTAAAGAGCCTTCACATGACACCACCTATTCGGCTGATCGGCGCTCCCACTGACGTAGGCGCGGGCAGCCGGGGCGCCTCCATGGGCCCGGAAGCCATGCGCGTCGCCGGCCTGAAGACCACGCTGGAAGCGCATGGCCTCACAGTGACCGACAGCGGCAACCTCACGGGCCCGGCCAATCCGTGGCTGGCACCGGTCGAAGGCTATCGGCACCTGGCAGAAGTCGCCGCGTGGAACCGGGTGGTGCATGAAGCCGTGCATGCAGCGCTGAGCGAATCCTTCATGCCCATTTTGCTGGGCGGTGATCATTGCCTGGCGATCGGCTCCATCAGTGCGGTGGCGCGTTATTGCCGGGATGTCAAAAAAAATCTGCGCGTGCTGTGGCTGGACGCGCACACCGACTTCAATACCAGTGCCCTGACACCCACGGGCAACGTGCACGGCATGCCGGTGGCCGCGCTGTGCGGCTATGGCCCGGACGAGTTGACCGGCATCGGCGGCGTCACGCCGGCGATTGCGCCATCGGTCATGCGGCAGATCGGCATCCGCAGCGTGGACGAGGGCGAAAAACGCTTTGTCAAACAGGCGGGGCTGGAAGTCTTCGACATGCGCTACATCGACGAGATGGGCATGAAGCGCACCATGGAAACCGCGCTCGCCGGCATGGATGACAACACGCATCTGCATGTCAGCTTCGATGTCGATTTTCTCGACGCGTCGATTGCCCCGGGCGTCGGCACGGCACTGAAGGGCGGGCCGACCTACCGCGAAGCCCAGCTGTGCATGGAAATGATTGCCGACACCGGCCGCATGGCTTCGCTCGATGTGATGGAACTCAACCCTGCGCTCGACGTGCGCAACGGCACGGCTGAAGTCGCGCTGGAGCTGATTGAAAGCCTGTTCGGCAAAAGCACGCTGATGCGGCGCTAGCTTTGCCTGTACCGCGCTGGCGAATGCTATTGAATTAATAGCTGCTTGCGCAGGTTTTACCTGGGCTGGAAGCCGATTTGGTTTAAAAAACGGCGCATTCGGGTCTTTTCTTCAGCTGTTGCAGCCGATGGCCCTCAGCGGCCCCGCCTGCTACGCCAACTGGGCTTTGTCGACAGCCGCCAGCCGGCGCATCAACTGCTGCACGATGTCGCTCTGCATGTCGCGGTACAGCAAAGCTTCTTCGGCCTCTTTGGCCAGTACCTGTGTTTCGTTGAAATTGATCTCGCGCTGCAGCAGCAGCTCGGTTTCAGGAATCAGCTCTTTGCCGCCGAGCGTCCGCAGTTTGAAGCGAAAGCGCAGGCGCAGTTGAAACTCGCGCACCTGTCCGTTGGAGTTAAGGCTCAGCACAACCTTTTCGCGCTGGTCGCTGAGCACATCGAGAATGACCTGTGCCTCGCTGATCTGCCGCACGTCAGAAATAACCCGCACCCTGCGTGTGGCATTCAGCGAGCGCCGCAGTTCCACGCCCAGCGGCGAGGATTCGGGCAGGCCGCTGAAAAGCGTGGAAAACGCAAAATCGGGCGCCTTGCGCAGCGCAAATCCGCAAGCACCCAATGCAGCCGAAGCAGTGCCCGCGGCCAGTGATGCCATGAAAATGCGACGCTGCATGAGGGGCCTTGTGGTGAGTGGGTGGCTCAAACGACGATATTGACCAGACGGCCCTGCACGACGATGACTTTTTTCGGCGCGGCGCCCGCAGCCTGCTTGATGAAGGCGTCGGACGCGAGTGCGGCGGCTTCAATCGCCGCCTTGTCGGCGCCGGCCGGCACCGTGACGGAACCGCGCAGCTTGCCGTTGACCTGCAGCATCAATTCGATTTCGTCTTTCTGCAAAGCTGTTTCATCGGCCTGCGGCCACGGCGCATCGAGCAAGTCGCCGGTCCCGGTTGCGTAACCCAGCGTGACCCACAGAGAGTGGGCGATGTGCGGACAAGCCGGATAAAGAAGCCGGAGCAGGATCGAAATTGCTTCGCTTCTGAAGGCCAATACTTCGTTGGCGCGCGGGAGCGCCCCAGCGTCTCCCACCAGTGAAACGCCCTCGACGGTATTTAGCAACTTCATACATGCAGACACAACCGTGTTGTATTGCATGCGCTCATAGTCGTATGTTGCCTGCTTCAGTATTTTGTGAACTTCGGCGCGCGCTCTCCGAACGTCGTTAGCACATTTCTTCCAGTCAGCCGGAACAGTAAATCCTTGAGTTTTTGAATGAACGACGTTTTGACTGCAAAAGTTCCAAACCCGACGCAAAAACCGGTAGCTGCCTTCCACGCCAGCGTCGTTCCACTCCAGCGTGGCTTCCGGCGGCGCGGTGAACATCGTGTAAAGCCGCGCGGTGTCAGCGCCGTATTTTTCGATCAGCGCCTGCGGGTCCACGCCGTTGTTCTTGCTCTTGCTCATGGTGCCTACGCCTTCGTAGTTCACCATCGAGCCGTCGCTGCGCAGCGTGGCGCCCGTCACCTTGCCGTGCTCGTCGTGCACGTCATCGACGTCGGCCGGCCAGAAATATTCGACGCCGCCCTTCGCACCCTTGCGCGAGTAGATGTCGTTGAGCACCATGCCCTGCGTCAGCAACTTGGTGAAGGGCTCGTCAACCTTGATCAGATCGAGATC
>JANNKV010000284.1:0-23545 GCA_031396485.1 Polaromonas sp.
CGCGCTGAGACGGTCAAGAATGTGCAGCTTTTTTTCCTTGCTGAGATTGGGTTTGCTGCGAATACCTTCAAGCTTTTGCTGCCACCAGCGCTTCTGGTTCTGGTCCGTCGCGTACATGTACTCGGCGCCGATGGTTCCGCAATAGGTTTCGCGCAGCGCATTCATCAGCTCCCGCAGGCTCATCGTCTCTTTGCCGAAGAACGTGTTGCTGGTGTTGAACACCGTTTCCTGGTCAGCATCAGTCAGGCCGTAAAACGCGGTGTCCAGCTCGGGAATGTTGTCGCGTTCCGCGCGCTTGAGCGGGTCGAGGTCGGCCCAGCGGGCGCCGACGTTGCGGTAGGCGGCAATCAGCTGCTGCACCGAGGTGCGCTTGCGACCCATTTCGGAATCAGCACTGGCCACCACAACCTTGGTCTGGCCCTGCTTAGCGCGCTCGGCAAAGGCGTTGATAACTGGCAGATGAGGTACGTCTTTGGCGTTGCTGCCATCGCTGGCGGCGACGTTCTGCAGGGCGTCAAAATACTCGCGCCAGGTGTCGGGCACGCTGCCGGGGTTGGCGAGGTAGTTTTCGTACATCTCTTCGACATAGGGCGCGTTGCCGCCGAAGAGATAGGTGTTGCCCTGATAGGCACTGTAGACGGACGCGGCTTGCGCAGGCGTCTGGGGGATCGATGACATGGCGCTGACCTCCGTTTCCCTGAGGGAAACATAAGCGGGTTGATTAACCTTCCGCGAGCACGGCTGGACCGATTAGCGGATGCGACTGTGGCAGGAAGGGCCTTCAGAACACTCGCGATTGTGCCACCTTACGTGCCGGCAGCCGTCCAGGCCTTATGTGACTGATGCATCGAAGTATTACTTTGCAGGCCCCAAGTGACTGGACGCGGCGATCAAATACCAGCAGCCACGGCGCTGGATGCGCGGCTACCGCACCTGCGAATCGCTACATTTTTGATAGCTGCCCGCGCAGGTAATACCTGGTCTAGCAGCACAAAACGCTCGAAAATACCGAAAAAAGACGGTCAGGTACCCCTATTCGGGCGACCCCAACAGAAAGTTTTCGCGGGGCGCGTTGAGCATATCGGTATCGCCGGTGGTCTCGTCCTTCAGTTCTACGCCCGACACCTCGCGTCTGCGCATCTCGCGCACCAGGTAATGCAGCTTGCGCGCGGCTTCGTCATATCCCAGACCGCCCGGTCGAATATTCGAAATGCAGTTGCGGTCAGCGTCGCTCAGGCCAACACGTGGCATCCACGTGGTGTAGAGGCCCATGCTGTCTGGAGAACTCAGTCCCGGGCGTTCGCCTATCAACAACACCACCATACGCGCGCCCAGATGCTCGCCCACCTCGTCGGCCACCGCCACGCGTCCCAGCCTGACAACGGTCAGCGGCGCCATGGACCAGTTCTCGGGCGCCAGCTGCCGCATCAGCGCCGTCAGAAAAGGCACCACGTTCCGGGCGATGGCCAGCGCGGACAAGCCGTCAGTAATAACCAATGAAATGTCATGCCGTCGCCCTGCTGGCTGCCCCGCCTGCCCAGCCAGAAAGGCACGCGAGGCATCGTTCAAACGCCGGCCCAGATCGGGCCGCTGCAAATAGGTCAGCCGGTCGCCGGCGGCGCTGTCCAGCACCAGACAGTTTTTCGCACTTGCAATGCCTGCGCTTTCGAGGTCTTGCAACAGCTGCGGCACATCCAGCACGAGCTGTACCGCATCGCGCGCCTGCGCATGGGCGAGCTGGAACGTCAGCTGAGGCTGCGTTGGCAGGCTGATCCCGCTGCGGCCCAGCGCAATGCGGGCGGCCGTGAACTGGCGCAGCTGGGACCAGTTGTTGGAGACAACCAACGGCGAGTCGGGTTTCATGGCTTGCCTCAAGCTAAGTCACTCGCAGCAAGGCGTCACGGAACGTCGGCGGCAGACTGTCACTGAGCTTGAATACTTCGCCCTGCCTCACGATCTGCATCGCCTGCAGCCAGGCTTCAAACTCGGGCGCCGGCCGCAAACCCAGCGCCCGGCGTGCATACAGGGCATCGTGAAACGACGTGCTCTGGTAGTTGAGCATGATGTCGTCAGAACCCGGCACGCCCATCACAAAGGTGCAGCCTGCCACGCCCAGCAGCGTCAGCAACACATCCATGTCGTTCTGGTCGGCTTCGGCATGGTTGGTATAGCAGACATCAATTCCCATCGGCAGGCCCAGCAGCTTGCCGCAAAAGTGATCTTCCAGCCCGGCGCGAATGATCTGCTTGCCGTCGTACAGATACTCCGGGCCGATAAAGCCAACCACGCTGTTGACCAGCAGGGGCTTGAACCGGCGTGCCACCGCATACGCGCGTGCCTCGCAGGTTTGCTGGTCCACGCCGTGGTGCGCGTTGGCAGACAGCGCACTGCCCTGCCCGGATTCAAAGTACATCACGTTGCTGCCGACACTGCCGCGGCCCAGTGACAGCGCCGCGCTGTGCGCCTCAAGGAGCAATTTCAGGTCAATACCAAAGCTGCGGTTAGCCGCCTCGGTACCCGCGACCGACTGGAAAACCAGATCGACCGGCGCACCGCGGTTGATCGCCTCCAGTGTGTTGGTGACATGCGTCAGTACGCACGATTGCGTCGGAATGCCATAGCGCTGGATGATGTCATCGAGCATGCCGACAAGCCGAATGACCTGCGGAACGTTGTCGGTGGCGGGGTTGATACCGATGACGGCATCGCCGCTGCCATAGAGCAGGCCGTCGAGCAGGCTGGCGGCAATGCCGGCCGCGTCATCGGTCGGGTGATTGGGCTGCAGGCGCGTTGACAAACGACCGGGCAAACCGATGGTGCCGCGAAACGCGGTGACGACGCTGCATTTCTGCGCCACCAGAATCAAGTCCTGATTGCGCATCAGTTTGCAGACCGCTGCCGCCATCTCGGGTGTGATGCCTGCAGCGACCTGCGACAGCATCGCACTGTCAACCTCGTCGCCCAGCAGCCAGTTGCGAAAGTCGCCGACCGTCAAGTGGCTGATGGTCTCGAAAGCCGCAGCATCGTGCCCGTCAATGATCAGCCGCGTCACCTCATCGCTGTCGTAGGGCACCACGACGTGGTTCAAAAAAGTCGTCAGTGGCAAGTCGGCCAGCGCCATCTGCGCCACCACGCGCTCTTCGGCACTGGCCGCCGCTACACCGGCCAGAAGGTCGCCAGAACGAAGTGGCGTGGCTTTGGCCAGGAGCTCCTTCAGGTCATGAAAGCCGTAGGTCCTGGCCCCCACCATGTGGCTGAACTGGTGCATCGCGCTTTTCACGCCTTTCCGGTCTGGATTTGAGTCGACGTCCTGTCAACGTTTGACGCGCCTGCTCACGGCTCAACCCGCCTGTCTGGCAGTATGAACCGCCTGGGCGCGGTGGCTGCTGGTCAGCATGAAGTACCCGTAGCCAAGTGCCAGAAACGCCAGGAAAAGCCCAAAAACCAGCGGGTTGTAGTAAATCATGGTCACCATGCAAACGCACGCCGCCACCAGCGCGAACGCCGGCATCACAGGAAAGAAAGGCGCTACAAAAGGGCGCGCCATGTCAGGCTCGGTCTTGCGCAGCTTAAAGAGGCTGAGCATGCTCATGATGTACATCAGGATGGCACCAAAAACGGCCATCGTCACGATATTGGCCGTCAGCGTCAGGCCGCCGATCTTGATCAACTCGTCGCTGTAGATGGCGGCAATGCCGATCACGCCACCGGCCAGGATCGCACGATGCGGTGTTTTGAAACGCGGGTGCAGTTTGGCAAAGTATCCCGGCAGATACGCCTCGCGCGCCAGCGCGAAAATCTGCCGTGAATAACCAATGATGATGCCGTGAAACGACGCCACCAGGCCGAACAGGCCCAGCCACACCAGCATGTGCAGCCAGCCCGAGTTTTCGCCGACGATCATTTTCATGGCTTGCGGTAGCGGGTCATTGATGTTCGACAGCTTGGTCCAGTCGCCCGAGCCACCCGCAAACAGCATCACGCCAATGGCCAACACCACGAGCGTGAGAATTCCGGTGATGTATGCGATGGGAATGGAGCGCTTCGGGTCCTTGGCTTCTTCCGCCGCCATGGCAACCCCTTCGATGGCCAGAAAGAACCAGATGGCAAACGGGATGGCCGTGAAAATGCCGGGAATAGCCGCCAGGCTGAAGCTGTCCTGCCCCGACCAGCCGCCTTTTACGAAGTTGTCCATGGAAAAGCCCGGCGACACGACACCCATGAAAACCAGCAACTCAAAAATGGCAATCAGGGTGATGACCAGCTCGAAAGTCGCAGCGATGCGAACACCCAGAATATTGAGCGCCATGAAAATCAGATACGCGCCCACGGCGGCCACCTTGGGGTCTATAGATGAAAACTGCACGTTGAGGTAGGCACCGATAGCCAGCGCAATGGCAGGCGGTGCAAAAACAAACTCGATCAGCGTGGCAGCGCCCGCCAGATAGCCGCCTGTCGGCCCAAAGGCGCGCTTGCTATAGGCAAACGGGCCACCCGCCTGCGGAATCGAAGTCGTCAGTTCGGTGAAACTGAAGATGAAGCACACATACATCGCCGCAACAAACAGCGTGGTGACGGTGAATCCCAGGGTGCCGGCCGATGCCCAGCCAAAGCTCCAGCCGAAGTATTCGCCCGAGATCACCAGGCCAACGGCAATGCCCCAAAGTTGCAGCGTGCCCAGCACCGGCTTGAGGCGGTTACCGGCGTTCGGGGATGAATCATGTGTCGAAGCAGGTTCGTAATTCATGGACGCTCCTGTAAAGTTTTCAGGACCCACACAGATACTACTGCTTCATCCGCGATTCAACTAGCAGCAGAAGTTCCGAGCGCCACACGTTGGTGCGTGGGCTGGCAACTATGCAAGCACCGTGCCCGACACCCAAGCGCCCGTACGGCAATCAGCCATGCTCACATGCCGGCTTGAACCGGACCTGAGCCGCCTAGCTTGTGGCCACCCGGTCCCGAATTTGCTGAAGCGCGGCGGGGTCGTCCATGGTCGTCAAATCGCCAGCGTCGCGCCCTTCACACACGGCCTGAATCGCGCGGCGCAGCAATTTGCCGCTGCGGGTTTTGGGCAACAAACTGACGAAGCGCACGCGCGACGGCCGTGCCACCGCGCCCAGGTCGCCGTCAACACGCTTCATGATTTCGCCTTCGAGCTTCATCGCTGCGGCGCCGTCGTTCAACACGCTAGAGTCTTTCGGTACCACGAACGCCATCGCCACCTGTCCCTTCAGCGCGTCGGCCACGCCCACCACCGCCACCTCGGCGACGCCTGCGTGGCCCGAAATGCTTTCCTCGATCTCGCGCGTGCCCAGCCGGTGCCCGGCCACATTGATCACGTCATCGGTGCGGCCCAGGATGAAGTAGTAACCGTCTTCATCGCGAATGCCCCAGTCGAAGGTGCTGTACACCATCTTGCCCGGCACGCTTTTCCAGTAGGTGTTGACGAAGCGCGCGTCGTCCTGCCAGATGGTCTGCATGAAGCCCGGCGGTGTTGGGCCTTCGAGCACCACCACACCCTTCTCATTGGGCTGCGTCAGCTCGTCGCCAGTCGACTCATGCAGCAGCTTGACGTTGTAGCCGTACATTGGAATGCCAGGGCTGCCAAACTTGCTTGGTTTTTTCTCAACGCCATTGGCGATGGTCAGAATCGGCCAGCCGCTTTCGGTCTGCCAGTAGTTGTCGATGATGGGCACATTCAGGCCGTCGCTGATCCAGCGGGCCGTTGGTTCGTCCAGCGGTTCGCCCGCCAGAAACAGGCCACGCAGACTCGACAGATCGTATTTTTTCAGTAGCGCCGGGTCCTGCTTTTTCAACACGCGCACCGCCGTCGGCGCGCTGAACATTGCCGTCACCTTGTATTTTTCAACCAGGCTCCACCAGATCGCACCGTCGGGCTGACCGTCCATGCCCTGCGTCGGCAGGCCTTCGTACATGATTGTGGCCATGCCGGCAATCAGCGGGCCGTAGACGATGTAGCTGTGGCCGACAACCCAGCCAATGTCGCTGGTCGAAAAATAGGTTTCGCCAGCGCGACCGTCAAAAATATGCTTCATGCTGGCAGCCAGCGCCACCGTGTAGCCGCCCGTGTCGCGCTGCACGCCCTTCGGCTTTCCTGTCGTGCCGCTGGTGTAGATGGTGTAGCTGATGGCGGTTGAATCCAGCCATTCGCAGGGCACTTTCGCCTCAAAATGCTTTGCGCGCAATGCCGCCCAGTCATGGTCACGGCCTGCGACCTTTTCCATTGAAGCGAGTTGCCGGTCGACCAGCAGCACGGACTCGGGCTTGTGGCTGGACAGGCGAATCGCTTCATCAAGCAGCGGCTTGTACGCCACAACCTTGCCACCGCGCGAGCCTGCGTCGGCACTGACAATGACTTTCGGGTTGGCGTCTTCAATCCGCGACGCCAGGGAGCCGCTGGCAAATCCGCCGAACACCACGCAGTGAATCGCGCCGATGCGTGCACAGGCCAGCATCGCAAATGCGGCCTCGGCGATCATCGGCATGTAGATCAGCACCCGGTCACCCTTTTCAACGCCAAGGGCTTTCAGGCTGGCCGCCATGCGCTGCACTTCGACATGCAGTTCCTGGAAGCTGTAGGTCTTCTCAATGCCGGTTTCGCTGGACACATAAATCAGTGCCGCCTGGTCAGCCCGGTCTTTCAAATGACGGTCCACGGCGTTGTGGCACAGATTGGTTTGACCGCCCTCGAACCAATTCGCAAATGGCGGGTTGTCGTAGTTGCAGACACGGGTGAAAGGCTTGAACCAGTCGATCAGTTTGGCTTGTTCTGTCCAGAACGCGTCGGGCTGGTCTATGGATTGGCGGTAGAAGTCGGCGTAGCTGGGGGATGTCATTGAGGTCATTGCGTTGTCTCTGGTTTCATATTTGGTTCTGCACATTAGGCGCCTCGCGCGACAGCAAGAGTCAGATCCTGACCACCACCACCCGCCCGCGAACCCTGCCCGCCATCAGCTCGGCGGCTTTTTCGGCAGCCTGCGCAAGCGGCACCTCTTCAATCATGGACTCGAGTTTTTCCAGGTCCAAATCAAGCGCCAGCCGATCCCACGCCTGCTGGCGTTTTACCAGCGGCGCCATCACGCTGTCGATACCGGCCAGCGTCACGCTGCGCAAGATAAACGGCATCACCGTCGCAGGGAAATCCGCGCCTTGTGCCAACCCGCACGCAGCCACAACGCCGCCGTAGCGCGTTTGTGCGCAGGCGTTGGCCAGCGTATGCGAACCGACGGCGTCAATCACCGCAGCCCAGCGTTCTTTCTGCAGCGGCTTGCCCGGTGCTGACAATTCAGCCCGGTCCAAGATGCTGGCGGCGCCCAGTTGTTTGAGATACGTTTTCTCTGTGGCCTTACCGGTCGCAGCCACCACGGTGTAGCCCAACTTGCCCAGCAGCGCGACTGCCACACTCCCTACGCCACCCGTAGCACCGGTCACCAGCACTTCCCCGCCGGCTGGTGTCAAGCCATTTTTTTCAAGTGCCAGTACGCACAGCATGGCGGTGTAACCCGCCGTGCCAATAGCCATCGCCTGGCGGGTGGTGAAAGCCGCTGGAAGTTTGACAAGCCAGTCCCCCTGCAGGCGCGCCCGCTCGGCCATCAGGCCCCAGCGCGTTTCACCCAGTCCCCAGCCGTTATGTACAAACTTGTCGCCGGCTTTCCAGCCGGCGTGGGTTGATTCAATGACCGTCCCTGCACCGTCGATACCTGCGACCATCGGCCACGCCCGCACCACCGGAGCCTTGTTGGTAATCGCCAGGCCGTCTTTGTAGTTCAGGGTCGAGTACTCGACCTGCGCCAGCACATCTCCGGCAGGCAATTGCGCCTCGTCGGTATCAACAATGGCAGCCGCGAAGCCGGTGTCGGATTTGGTCAGTTGAAGGGACTTGAACAAGGCAGGCTCCGGAAAACGGTTGGTCGATGCGTACACAAAGGGTGGCTGGTGTCGTTGCCCAGCCATTATGGTGGGCACGCTTGCCACAAGCTGACAGCGCGCACCAGGCAGTGGGGGCCGAGACCACCTCATCGCCAAAACTTCTTCTAACAATTCGGCGTGGATCGGCGCTATTTTCATAAGACGCCTAAGAATGGCCAAATGCCTGGCTTGTAGGTCATCGCCGCACGATCATGCCGTTTAACCGCCATCCCGCCGGTTTCCGCGCGATCTGGTGAAGCCACACGCACCACGAGTGCGCACATAGCCAATAACCGACCGGTTCGAGGGCGTATCGAGCCGTTTCAGACGCACGCAGGCGCGCACCTGCGATAGCCTAGATGCACTATTTCGATAACAAACAGGGAAGGACTTTCCACTGCAGGCCCCACGACCGGTCACCTTCTGATTTCGATTGGAGCCTGCATGCACCGCCATTACGAAATAGTTTCTTCTGTAGCTGCGAGACCCGCTTTTTCAGCGCGTCCATCGCGGACAACCGACAGCGCAGACAGCGCGTTCTCGGGCGAACCCGCCCCGGTGCTCGGCCTGCGCGAAGCGATCGCGATCATCGTCGGCGTGGTCATCGGCGCCGGCATATTCAAGGCGCCGTCGATGGTGGCAGCATTCAGTGGCTCGCCCGCCGTCATGTTTGGCGCCTGGATCCTGGGCGGCCTGGTTTCGCTGGCAGGCGCCCTCTGTTATGCCGAACTGGCCACCGCTTACCCGCACCCCGGCGGCGATTATCACTTTCTACAACGCGCCTACGGGCGGCCGGTTTCGCTGTTGTTCGGTTGGGCTCGCCTTTCTGTCATCACGACCGGCTCCATTGCATTGCTGGGCTTCGTATTTGGTGACTACTTGACCGCTGTGGCTCCTTTACCCGGCCTGTCCGCGGGCGGCAGCGCTGCGGTCTATGCCGCGCTTGCCATTGCGGCGCTGTCATGGCTCAACCTGCGCGGCGTTGCCACGGGCACAGGCACTCAGGTGTGGCTCACGATGCTGGAGATCGGCGGCTTACTGCTGGTGGTGGTAGCGGCCATTGCGCTGGGATCGACACCGGCCGAGGCTCCGGTAACGGCAACGGCGGCAGTCGCGCCCGCCGCTCCCCCATCAATGTCGTTCGGTCTGGCGATGGTGTTCGTGCTGCTCACCTATGGCGGCTGGAACGAAGCCGCCTACATCAGCGCCGAGTTGAGCGAACCCCGTCGCAATATGGTTCGCGCGCTGGTTCTCTCAATCGGGGTGATTACTGCGCTTTACCTGCTGGTGACCTGGGCTTACTGGCATGGGCTGGGCATGCAGGGCATGGCGCAATCGGAGGCGATTGCGGCTGATCTGTTGCAACGCGCTTTCGGATCCACCGGAGAAACCGCTATTTCGCTCTTGGTAGCCGTGGCAGCGCTGACGTCCATCAACGCAACGATGATCGTCGGTGCGCGCACCAGCTTCGCGCTGGGCCGCGACTGGGCGCCCCTGCGCGCGCTGGGCCGCTGGGACACAACTCGCGGCACACCGCCGACAGCGCTGCGCGTGCAATGCGTCGCCGCCCTGCTGCTGGTCGTCATTGGCGCAGTCGCAGGCAGCGGTTTCACCGCGATGGTCGAGTTCACCGCGCCGGTGTTCTGGCTGTTTTTTCTGCTCAGCGCCATTTCGCTCTTCGTGCTGCGGCGCAAGGAACCCCATCGCGAGCGTCCCTTCAGCGTGCCGCTTTACCCCTTGCTGCCGCTGCTGTTCTGCGCGGTCTGCGCGTACATGCTGTGGTCCAGCCTGTCGTACGTGGCTGGTCAAAAGTTCGCCGGCATCAACGCCGCCTGGGTCAGCATGGCGGTTCTGGCGCTGGGCGTCATACCGCTGTGGCTGATGCGCCGTTCCGCTGCGCCCTCAAGGCCATCACGGCCATCACGGCCTTCGCTGCCTTTGAAGTAAAACCTTCCCGGCGCTTCAGCTTTTCCCCTGTGTTTTTTTTTCAACCTGAAAGGAGTCCGCCATGCGTTCCCGCTTAACCACACCCACCGCCTTCCAAACATCACCGCAACTGCAGCAGCGGCGCCTTGCCCTGCGCGCGACACTGCTGCTCGCCGCGCCCGGGCCGATCAGCGCGCGGGAAGCCTTTGCGCAAGACACACCCCAGCTCGATGTTCCCTACGTGCCCACGCCGCAGGTCGTCGTTGACCGCATGATCCAGCTCGGCAACGTCGATGCCAAAGATGTCGTCTATGACCTGGGTTGCGGCGACGGCCGCCTGGTCATCACCGCCGCGCAAAAAGGCGCACGCGGTACGGGCGTAGACCTGAATCCGGCCCGAATTTCGGAGGCGAACGCCAACGCCAAAAAGGCCGGCGTGACCAACCGCGTGCAGTTCAAGGTCGCTAACCTGTTCGAGACCGACGTGTCGCCGGCCAGCGTCGTGACGCTGTATTTGCTGCCTGAAGTCAATCTGAAACTACGTCCGCAGTTGTGGAAGCAGCTGAAGGTTGGGACGCGCGTGGTGTCGCATGCATTTGACATGGGCGACTGGGCGCCCGAGCAAACCGTCCGGGTCGACGGTAAAACGATTTACGCTTGGACGATCACGGAAAAGCAGAAGTCAGCGTAAATTTCTCTGCGCAGTTGCTGGCAGCGGCTTGCTATCATTTAAATAGCTGCTTGCGCACGTATTACGTGGGCTACAGCCAGTTTTTTTAGAAATAGAGCCGCAGAGGCAAAATCGCGCACGGTGTTGAACAATTTCCAAACGACGCAGCGTGCAGACCCTGAACGCCGCATCGACTGCTCCGCAGGCACACCCCGAATAGCCAAACCATCGGTCAGTTTCTTGCGGTCGTGAAAAGTGCCTTAACGACGTCAGGCACTACCTCGGCCAACAACTGCCATTTCCGCATCGTCACTCTTTGGAAACGTGGTCATGCGCTTCCGTGATGTGGTGATGAATCCGGCCATGGAAGAAACGCGCCAGCACGGATTCAGTTGCTGCCTTTGCCGCCGCTCTTTCGGGGCTAGCCATTGCGACGTCAACGGCCGCCCGGTTCGGATAGCTGATAGCCAGGATTAGCGGTAGTTCTGGCGCGCCGTCATCACGTTCATTCGCAAAGCAGACCCGGACTGCCAGAACGCCAGGAAAGGACTTCCAGTGCGGAAGTACTTCCGCCAAAACCGCTGCACGAAATGCCTCGGTTTCACCAGGGTTGACTTGGCCTTCGAACAGGGCGAATCGCGTGATCATGGTTTTTGGCTTTCTGTGGATGGGTACAGCGGGCGCTGGTAGATTGAACTGGCTGGGTTGAGAACCGCTGGATGCTGGGGGGGTCGATTCGTGATACTTAACGTTTGAGTTCAACGGCTGCCGTAGGCAGTCCGCTGCAACGAAGGGTTAGGCAGCTCCCAACCTTCTTGCCTGCTGAGTTTCTCTCTGAACGCAGGCTCCAGCGTCCACCGAAATGACGCTGCATGATCTCCTTCAACGAAGAGCTGTGGGGCCAAGGTATCCGGAGGGAATCGTGTGGTGGTTACCGGACTGGGTGCTTCCGGATGACCTCGGCGCTGCGTAGATATTTCCACTAACCTCTCATTCATCCAGAGCGCCGCGCGATACTGGACTGCGGCCATTGCCGAGAACATATCGTCGTGAAGGGGCATGAGTTTTCCGGGCTCAAGCTTATCAAGGTGGCTTAAATCGGCCATCATTCGTGCGAAAAATGCTCCATAGCGGTCAAAGAATCGGCGTGTCACCAGCCTTGAAGTGTGGATAGAAAGATTTCGAAACGCACGCCAAAACTGAATGACTTCGAAGGCGTTGAGTCCTGCGGAAATTGGAGCCGTAAGGATCTCCCCAGTAGCGGGATGATTGAATCGGTGCGGTATCTTCTGTAGCTCCGCTTTGAGCATAGGAACCGCCTTCGTGATCTGCGGCCAACTAGGCAAGTGACCGCCGCCGTGGACCGGATGAAAGGAGTCTGCAAGCTCGCTTTCTTTGGATGACCACGACTTGCCTGTCTCCAGAACTGCCGCGAGATAGTTCATAGTCCAGCATTGCGCAAAGGCTTCAAACAACGATGACAGCCTAACGATTGTCATTTCACGAATGTCATACAGCGCCAGTATTGCGTCATTTGCCACTTGGCCGACGGAAGGCTGTGGATTCTTGCCATCGAGTCCCTTTGGAAACGACCGGCGATAGTCCAGCCATGCTTGACCCGCAACCGCCTCTTCCTTGGTGATTCGCCCCAGCAACTGTCGCCCCGATCGAGCTGGGTCATGCTCGGCTCTTGCATCGTGCCGGAGTGCGTAGATCGCTAGCGTAAGCACGCAGGTCGTCTTGGACAGTGCCCTCCGTTCGTGGATGTAGTTGTGGAGCGGAGCCCGCGAGTTCCAAACCCCGGACGGTCGAATGACAATTGGCATACGTGTCGACTTCATCGCTCGCCGGCCAAGTTGCCTAACGTTGAAGGCTACCGGCACGCAGCAAGCACCGCGCAGCGGCAACCTGCTGCTGTGTGTCCGCGTGGGCCGACCTGTTATACGGCTTTGCGGTCACGGAAATCCTGAATCCGCTTCGGCAAGCCATACAAGTACTCGAACAGAAAGTCCATGAACTTGCCGATGTCGGTCGCATCCTTCGGGGTCGTGGGCGTTTGATCAGGCTTCGGATGAGCCGAGTCGTTTCCGAGCTCTCGGACGTTGTGTGCCCACTCCTGCATGAGCGGGGGCAACATGCCCTTTGAAGACAGGTCATCGATTTCCTGCTTGAGATTTGAGCCCACAGCCTTATGAGCGCGGAGCGCAAGCTGTATAGCGCTTCGCGTCATGACGGCCGCGGCGTCGTAGTTTCGATCAACAAGACTCTTCTTGGCCTGGAGCCAATGGCGACCCACGTCTTCCGGGAAGTGCTCCGGCGCTTTCTCGTACTTCAGGGGCCAGGGTTGCACTTTGAAATCGTGAATGTCCCGGCCACCTGACCAGACAACTTGAACAAATGAGGCGCAGCTCCCGCACTTCAGTGTGTCGAAGTTCAGAACCTTTGATCCGTTCGGCTGCTTCTTTTCTGCGTGAAACTCAGTGGAAAAGTTGCCGCTCTCCATGCAGAAAGGGCAAGTGATCTTGTACAACGCGAGCTTGCCGCCAGAGAAACCAGACCAGTCCCCAAGTCCCCACCAGCTGTCCATCACTGCGCTCCTTCTGCCGTATAACGTTTGAAATGTGCGGCGCTCGCATAGCGAGTGTCCGAACGATTAACTCGTTCTGGCGCGGCCAGCGACACTTCTTGGCGCTTGTGCTTGTGCATCGCCCTGCGTCCTTTTTTGGTCAACAGCCCACATAGCTGCGACACAGCGTCCGGACCAAAAGCACGCTTTTGTCCATGCGCTGTGTCATAGCTATGCAAGTTACCAGAAAATCGTCGCTGTATAAATACCCAGTTCATGTGCTAGCGCCACTGTTCCAGCCGTCGATCGGAACGCAATGCATGCCGCAAAACCTGCGGCTTAATCTTGGCGCTGCAACTTAATCTGGCCATCAAAAACTCCGGTGAGTGGCTTGTATGCTGTGTTTCAAGACCATATACTGTTAATTCATACAGTTATAAAAACAACCATGAAACCCCGCAACCCGCCTTTGCAATCAATTCGGCTTCTTGACCAGGTCAGGGAGCGGATTCGGTATTTGCACTATAGCCTCAGTACTGAGAAGGTTTACCTGTACTGGATTCGCTTTTTCATTCTTTGGCATGGCCGAACTTCAGGCATGACGCACCCGCGCGACATGGGTGCAAAACAGGTTGAAGGCTTTTTGACCATGCTGGCGACAGAACGCAAGGTTTCGGCATCAACCCACAACCAGGCATTAAGCGCCCTGCTGTTTTTGTATCGCGAGGTATTGGAAATTGACCTGCCCTGGCTCACAGACATCAACCGGCCGACCCGGACCCGCCGCATTCCGTCTGTGCTGACAAAAGAAGAAGTGGCGGGCCTGCTGGCCGTGATGGACGGCGAAACTGCGCTGCTGGCGCGTTTGCTGTACGGCACCGGCATGCGGCTGATGGAGGGCATGCGTTTGCGGGTCAAGGATGTCGAGTTTGATCGGCACGTCATCATCGTGCGCGAAGCAAAAGGCAACAAAGATCGGGTGGTGATGTTGCCCCGGTCGCTGGCACCTGCGCTTCGTTTGCAAATGCTGGCGGCGCGGGCGGTTTGGGAAGCTGACCGCCAGGCGCAGCGCGCCGGCGTAGAGGTGCCTGATGCGCTGGCTGTGAAGTACCCGAAGCTGGGGCAGACCCGGGGATGGTTCTGGATGTTTCCGTCGCCCACTTTGTCTATTGACCCGCGCAGCGGCATCGAGCGGCGGCATCACCTTTTTGAAGAACGATTGCAGCGTGCTTTGAAAAAAGCGGTTCCGCTGGCGGGGATTGTTAAGCCGGTATCGGTTCATACCCTGCGCCACAGCTTTGCCACCCATCTGCTGCAGTCAGGCACCGACATTCGCACGGTGCAGGAACTGCTGGGCCACAGTGACGTCAGCACGACGATGATTTACACGCACGTGATCAAGGCAAGCACAGGCGGCACGGCGAGTCCACTGGATGCGCTTCTCGCCTAACGAAGTTTTTGCTACTATTTTCATAGCTGCTTGCGCACGTATTACCTGGGCTACAAGCCTTTTTCATTGATTATTAAGACAACTCAACCCTGCTTCACCAACCCCAAAATCTCTTTGAACACAGGATGCTCCGAAGTCCGCAGCCACTCAAACGCGACCATCTCGGTCGTCACCAGTTCGGCGCCGGCGCCCGCCAGCCGGTCAAATGCGGCGTCGCGGTTGCGTTCGCTGCGAGAGCTGCAGGCATCCGTCACCACCCAGACGTCAAACTCTTCTTCCAGCAAACCCAGCGCGGTCTGCATGAGGCAGACGTGCGCTTCACAGCCGGCAATAACGATGGTGCTGCGGCCTTCGGGTTCTTCAGGCGCGGCGGGTTTTTGCAAATGCTTGGGCAGGCTGCGCGCATTCCCTCCCTGTGTGGGCTTGCGCACCGGCAGGCGCAGCCAGTCGGCCAGGCCGTCTTCAACCGCATTGAAATGCATTTTGGTCAGCGTCTTGCCGCCGCCCGCGTCGGTAACCGCTTCGATGGCCGCGATCAGCTCGGGCGTGTTGCGGCCCAACCCGTCAGGGTTTTGTTCGGTGCCCCACACCGGCACATCCATAGCATGCGCCATGCGCGCCAGCCGCAAGGCGTTGGCCACGACCATTTCGTTTTCAAAAATAGCGGGCATCAGGCGGGCCTGGTAGTCAACCAGCACGAGCTGGGAATCATCGGCGTCTAGCAGCATGGGGGTTCCTTAAAGATAGTTGAGCGTTTGCTGCATGCGGGGTTATGCAGTGGCGTAAAGCAACGAAATGGCAGCCCGCACCTGCGCTGCCGTATCGGTATCGATTTTGCCGATATGTTTTTGCAGGCGCGCCTTGGTCACGGTACGGATTTGGTCAATCGCGATTTCGCCAGGCTGACCGTCACACACGCACTGCACCCGGCTTGCCCATGACGGATACAGCCGACTGGTGAGCGGGCAAATGACCACGGTTTGAATGCGCTTGTTCATCGCATCGGGGCTGACGACCAATGCAGGGCGGGGCTTGGCAATCTCGCTGCCTTGGGTCGGATCAAGATTGACCCAATAGAGGTGGTATCTGCGAATTTGAAGAGGCGTTGCGGCCACGGGCCCTGCACCGGCCTTGGCGCGCGGCGTTACCACACCAGATTGCCCAAGCCGTCAGCGGCGCCGGCTTCCATATCGCCCCAGTCTTCCTGCGCTGCGGCCATCTCGGTGAATGTTTGCTCCAGCGTGGCCTTGCCCTGGGGCGCGCCGCGCAGCAAGATGCCGTCGGGCCGCTGCTCGGCCACCACGGAATGTTCAATGCCGTACTTGTGCAGAAGCGGGCGGGACAGCCGCACGCCGAACGAATTGCCGATGGGCACGAGCTTGAGATTGAGCACCTCGGCGCTTGGGGTCGCTTTTGATGTGGTCATTGCAGAGTTCTATTTAATTTCGTGATTACCGTAATTACTCAATTATTGCATTTGGAATCGTTTTTGCCAATCGCATTCATTCACTTTTTCGGTGATGCGGACCGCAGAAGGCGCAAGACTTGCCGCGGTCTTCACTTTTCAAACTCCAGCCTCTTTAAACTAGTCGGAAACCAACGGAGACACGCCATGAACGCCCCCGCCCCTACCGCCACCCTGATGTCCGGCGACGACTTTCGCGAATCGCTGCGCCGCTATCAACCGCGCGTGTTCCTGGACGGCCAGCAAGTGGAAAGCGTGGCTGATGAACGTGGCTTCGGCCCCGGCATCAATGCGATCGCGCTGACGTACGACTACGCGCTGAAACCGAAATACGCGCCCATCATGACGGCGGTGCAGCACACCAGCGGCAAGCGGGTGAACCGCCTGACGCACATCAATACCAGCAGCGGCGACCTGCTGAACAAGCTGGAAGCGGTGCGGCTGGTGTGCCAGGAAACCGGCTGTGCGCAGCGCTACCTGACGCACGATGCGCTGAACGCGATTGGCCAGGTCAGCGCACGCATTGACGACGCGCGCGGCACCGGCGAAAACACGGCGCGGTTTTTGAACTACCTGCATCGCGTGCAAGACCAGGATTTGACGCTGGGCATTGCGATGACGGATGCGAAAGGCGACCGCAGCAAACGCCCGCACGAACAAAGCAACGTCGACAGCTACGTGCACATCGTCGAGCGCAACTCCCTGCATAACGGCAAGCGAGGCATCATCATCAGCGGCACCAAAGCCATCGTGACCGGCGCGCCCTACATGCACGAGCTGCTCGTCATGCCCTGCCGCAACATGGGCAAGGCCGACGCCGACTTTGCCGTCTGCTGCGCGGTGCCTGTCGACGCGCCGGGCATCACCATCATTGCCCGCCCCGCTGGACGGCCCGGCGAAAAAGTCGAGCACGGCGCGGCACTGTTCAGCCGTAAATACGGCCAGAGCACTGGCGTAGTGATGTTCGACAAGGTCTTCGTGCCCTATGACGACGTGTTCTACGCCGGCGAATGGGAGCATTCGGGCCACCTCACCTACAGCTACGCCACGCACCACCGCCACACCTGCATAGGCGCGCGCGCGGGCTTCGGTGACTTGCTGATCGGCGCCGGCGCGCTGATGTGCGAGGCGAATGGTTTTGATCCGGGTAAGGAAACGCACTTGCGCGAGCAGATGGTCGAGCTGATCACCATCACCGAGAGTTTTTACGCCTGCGGCGTGGCGGCCAGCGTGTACGGCAAGCCCGACGAACACAGCAAGACATTCATGCCCGACCCGGTATTCAGCAACATCGGCAAGCTGCTGCTGGCGACCAAGATTTACGACATGCACCGCATTGCGCATTACGTCAGCGGCGGGCTGATCGTCACCCTGCCCGGCCCGGACGAAGACCACAATCCCGAGACCGGCGCGAAGTTGTCAGAGGTTTTGCGCGCCAACCCCGACGTGCCGTACGAGCAGCGCATCGAGACCGCCCGCTTCATCGAAGACCTGACAGCCGGCTACCAGGGCGGCTGGTACAGCGTCATCAGCCTGCACGGCGGCGGCTCACCGGCGGCGATGAAGCAGGAGATTTACCGCAATTACCCGATTGGATCGAAGGTGGAACTGGTCGAACGCATCCTTGAACGGGGCGTGGCACACGACCCCAATCGCGCCATCACCCAAAACCGCCAGCCTGGCAAATGCTGCGACACCGGCTGCACCGCGCCGGGCCAGCCGGTGATGATTGATTTGCCTGCGGTGGAAGCCAGTTTGCCTTCAAAACGCCTGGTTTGAGCATCAAATACGGCTGTAGCTCAGGTAAACCTTGCGCGAGCAGCTATCAATTGCATAGCGACCCGCGGGCTCGCCACCGGACGCCGCACGTCCCAAAGCGCGGGTGCCGCATCGGAGTTTGGCGGCGTCCTGCACAAAATTCTTTCTGGAACGCCAACCCATGCTATTTTTTCAGTAGCTGCTCGCGCAGGTAATACTTGGGGTAGCGGCCCATTCGGTCGAAGAAATGATTATTTGACCGGCGCTTCGGCAAACTTCAGCACGTGCGTGGCCTGCAGCGTTTCAGTCAGGAAGCAGAGCAGCGCCAGCAGGAATGCCAGCACGCCACCTAGAAAACACACGCTCGCAATCTTCAGGCTGCGCAGCTCGGCGGTTTCCCCCAGAAACAGCAGGATGATCGTGACGCCGATCATCATCGAGCACAGCGTCAGCAGCGCAATGCAGCCATTGACGAGCCGGCCGCGCCGGCGCAACTGGCGCAGTTCGGCGTACATGCCCTCGGCCTTTCCGGATTCGACCTGGCCGGTTTCGAGCAGCGTTTCAAGAAACCGTGCGCGGTCGATGATGCGTGCCAGCCGGCCGACCACGGCGGCGATCATGCCCGAAACGGCCGTCAGCAGAAACACCGGCGCGATGGCGAGCTGGATGCCGTGGCTGACGGTGGCAAAGTCGGGTGCGAAGAGCATGTCGGGTTCCGGTGTGCTGGTATTCGGTGAGGAAGCAAGTCATTTTGTCATGCAGCTACGCTTTGACCCCATCGCCCGTGCCGGTATCGATGTTGTCCCACACGCGGTGGTTGCGGGGGTCTTGATAATCAGGGTTATCCCTATATCTGTCATTCTTACTTCTACTGAAATCAAGGACTCATCCAAATGCTGCCCAACAAAGAAGGCCAACGCGTGCCAGACGTCACTTTCAAAACCCGCCAGGGCGATGACTGGGCTGACGTGACAACGTCTGACCTGTTCGCCGGCAAGAAAGTCGTCGTGTTTTCGCTGCCCGGTGCGTACACGCCGACCTGCTCATCGACCCACCTGCCCCGCTTCAACGAACTGGCCGGCACCTTCAAGGCCAACGGCATTGACGAGGTGGTCTGCATGTCGGTGAACGACGCATTCGTGATGAACGAATGGGGCAAGGCACAAGAGGCCGAAAACCTGACGCTGATCCCCGACGGCAACGGCAAATTCTCCGAAGGCATGGGCCTGCTGGTTGACATGAGCGATCTTGGCTTCAGCAAGCGTTCGTGGCGCTATTCGATGCTGGTCAATGACGGCAAGATCGAGAAAATGTTCATCGAGCCCGAAAAAGAAGGTGACCCGTTCGAGGTGTCTGATGCCGACACGATGCTGAAATACGTCGCGCCGAAAGCCACCGCACCCGAGCCAATCACCGTCTTCACCAAGCCGGGCTGCGTGTTTTGTGCCAAAGCCAAGGCCCTGCTGAAAGACGCCGGGCTGGCGTTTGAAGAGATCACGCTGGGCGACGGCATCACCTCGCGCACGCTGCAGGCCGTGGCCGGTTCAGGCACTGCGCCGCAGGTGTTTGTGGGTGGGCAGAAGATTGGTGGGTCGGAAGCGCTGGAAGCGTGGATGGCGGCGCGGAAAGCGTAGTGTTTTTGCGCAAGTCGCTACGGTTTTGATAGCTGCTTGCGCACGTATCACCTGGGCTGCAGGCCGAAAACGTTCCAATATTCACGTCATACCCGCGAAGGCGGGTATCCAGTTGCGCGGTGCGTTAACGGAAGTCAAAACTGGATTCCCGCCTTCGCGGGAATGACGGATTTCGCGCGAATCGAGCGGCTTTTTTAACGCCGAATCGCAGCTCTAGAACGAATAGCTTCCGCTCGCTGACAACAACCAGGTTCGCCCCGCTGCAGGTTCAAAAAACCGGCCGTTGCCTTCATTGACGATGACCGAACCGGCGTATTTTTTATCCGTCAGGTTGTCGATGCGCGCAGTGGTTGCAAAGCGCCACTTGCCCGCCACC
The DNA here is from genome assembly GCA_031396485.1 of Polaromonas sp. Taxonomy (GTDB): domain Bacteria; phylum Pseudomonadota; class Gammaproteobacteria; order Burkholderiales; family Burkholderiaceae_C; genus Polaromonas. The sequence continues at coordinate 19,778 of JANNKV010000284.1, forward strand.
AGCACGTAGCCGACATGCGCGGCCGTGGTGAAGTACGAGCCTGCGGCGTCGGTGTTCGCGTCATTGACCGGCACGCTGCTGAGGTAACGCGCTTCAATGCCACCACGCCAGCCTTGCGCCGGACGCCAGCCGGCTTCAAGAGCCAGTGACGAGCGTGCGATGCCGGGGATGCGGTTGCCTGAAGGCACAGCAACCGGCTGGTTGGCAGGCGTTGGGCACGGTGTCACCGCGCAAGTCAAAAACGAATCACGGTAGCGCGCGTCGAGCCACGTATAGGAAACCTGCGCCAGCCAGTTTTGCGGCAGCGCCACGCTGGACGCCAGCTCCAGCCCCTGACGGCGCGTGGCACCGGCGTTCTGAAACGTGCTGCGGCCACCCAGATTGGTCTGCGTGACGATCTCGTCGCGCGTGCTGGTCTGGAATACTGCGGCAGTCGCCTCGACGCGCGTGGTGCTGCCGGCGGGCGTGCGCCATTTCACACCGGCTTCGACGTTGTTGCTGCGCGAAGGCTTCAAAGCGAAATTCAGACCGGTGCCGCCGCTGGCGCGGTAGGCAATCTCATTGAAAGTTGGCGTTTCAAAGCCCTTGCCGGCCGATATGTAATAGCGCAGGTCGGGTGTGGCCGCGTAGGTCACGCCTGCCACAGGCAATGTCGCGCTGTATTTGGTGCTGCCGCTGTCATTGCCGTTGCCTGTCGCGATGTATTGATCGGCTGAATCAAAAGTCACGCTGCTGCGCCGAATGCCTGCGTTGACGGTCCACTTGGGGTCAATCTTCCACGTTGCCTGCGCGTATGGATCCAGATTTTCTGCGCGGTTGGTCTCATTGCGCCGCAGCGCGCCCTGCACGCCCAGCACCTGGCTGGCGCCCGCGCCGGTGAAGTTTTGATAACCGCGGCGCTGCTCGCGCAGCGTGTCGTAAGACAGGCCCGCCACCACTTCCAGCGGACGCGCGGCCAACGACGTTTGCGCCGTGAAACGCAGGTCAATACCGGAATACGAACGCTCCAGATCAATCACGCCACCAGGGCTGGTGGCTGCAGCCTGTGTTGCCACCGGAATCGCCTGGTACTGCACCGTGTCACGCGAACCGGTGTAGACCATGGCGCGTAGCTGGTTGCCGCCGCCCAGCGGGTGGGTGTAGACCAGGCCGCCCTGCGTTTGCGTGACGGTCTTGCGGGTGTTGAACTGCGTGGCCACGGGGTCAACGCCACGCGGGTTAGCGTCAAACTGGGCGCGGGTCAGGCCCAGCGGGTCGTCAGCCGTCACCTCGACCCGGTTTGCAATCAATGTGAGCTGACTTCCGCTTGCCAGCGACAAATCAAGGCGTGCATTGCCCAGCGTGCGGTCGGCAGCGCTGTGGTCGCGGTAGCCATCGGTTGAAATTTTGCTGGCACCGATCGAATAACCCAGCATGCCGGTGCTGCCTGCAGCCCTCAGCCCGCCGCGATAAAAGCCGTCGCTGCCAAAGGCAAAGCTTGGCGTGATGACCGGCGGCCCGTCGCCGCGCTCGGTGAAGACCTGCACCACACCGCCCGATGAGTTGCCGTACAGCGCAGAAAACGGCCCGCGCAGCACTTCCACGCGGCTGGCCGAGCCGAGGTCGATATGCGACAGCTGGCCCTGCCCGTCGGGCATGGCGGCCGGAATGCCATCGACGTAGATACGCACGCCTCGCACGCCGAAAGTCGAGCGGGCACCGAAGCCGCGCACCGACAGCTGCAGGTCCTGCGCCTGGTTTTGCCGGTCACGGGCCTGAATGCCGGGCGTCAACGACAGACTTTCCGACAAATTGAGCTGCGCGCGGCCATCACCCCGAAGCCGTTCGCCGTCGATCACGTCGACCGACGCCGGCACATCGAACGGCGGCAGTTCGGTGCGCGTGGCGGTCACGGTGACGGGTGCCAGCGTTTGCGCGAATGCAGGGGCGGCACTTGCCGCGAGACAGGCCCAGGCCACCGCAGACGGCACTGCGGCGTAGCGGAAAAAAGGAACAGAAAACGAACTGCGAACGCGTGAGGAATTGTGGGTGGACATCGAATTTTTTTGGTTTGGCTGGCCTGCGAAAAAATTTTGCCTCCCCGGCAGGCACTACGGGTGCAGGCGCGATTTTACGGATGAGCCGCGGCGGTCGCCTGAGTGTTCACCCGAAGATGGACGACATCGATTGAATCTAAAAGAAAACTACCTGCAGCCCAGGAGATACGTGCGCGAGCAGCTACGCTTTTGGTAGCAACTAGCGGCTGGACTGTTCAGTTAAACCCGTTCGCCCTGAGGTATCGAAGGGCATTTCCCGACTTCGATACGCTTTGCGCACCCTGTACTGAGGTATCGAAGGGTCAGCCCGAATGTTTTGTGGACCAAGCAGACAGCATTGCATTTAGCCGGCTAAATGGAGCCGGGGATTAGCTCGTGCATGCGCTACAAAAAAATGGCTTAGCGCACTGCAGGCCTGGCGAAACCCGACTCGACCCAGGCGATCGCGCTGCTGCGGTTGAGCTTGAACGAAGCCGCCACGCGCACAGATGCGAGCGGCTCGCCGTCTGCGTCCTGCGCCGTGAGCAGGGCCGATGGGTTGTCTTCGTCCGGCTCGATGTCGAGCGACACCGTGACGCGCGCTGATTTGGCGGTGACGGCGATGCTCTGGTGCAGCGACGCATGCAGTTGCTGCTCGTGCCGGCGCACGAATTCGGACGCGGTTTTTACCAGCGTGCTGAAGGCCGGGCCGTCAAGCGGCTTGGGGTTTTTCTTGTCGCGGCCCATCGTCCACGGGCCGATCAATGCGGGCTCGGGCTCGCCGTCCTTGATCATGGCAACCGCCCAGCCGTCGTCGTCTTCGTTCTTGAGGACTTTGGCCGTCCAGCCGTCGCCGCGCCACAGCCGGGCCTCGCGCGTGGTGGTGGGGTCACCGAAGACGAAGGTGGCGGGCGCGGTGGATTCGGTCAAGGCTTGATCACTCGGGTTGGCAGTCAGTTGGGTGGCCGGGCGGATCGGATGGTCGCCGGTCAGTGAAAGAATTTTACGGTGCGCGGCGCTTTGCCCGGCAGTTGAGGCCCGACTACCCGGCCGCACGGCCTGTTTGGGCCGCTGCAGCGCTGCTTATGAACGAAATTGGCCTGCAGCCCAGGTAAATCATGCGCAAGCAGCTATTAATGTGATAGCGCTTTGCCATCACATTCAAGCGCTGATTTCAAACTGCGCCTCGCCCATGTAGCGGTCCGGGCCCAGCGCGGCGGTCATCGCGGCCAGCTCGGCGGCCTGCCACTGCTTGAAAACAAGCTCCTCCTCGGGGCTCATCACGTCTTCCGCAGGCGATTCTCCGTAGATGGCCACCAGCTTTGAGTAAGCGGCATGCACCGGTGCGACCAGACTCGCGTCGCCCAGCGTTTCATCCAGCGCTTTTCGAAAGCGCTGCTCGGCCGCCCGCAGTTGCTCGGGCGAAGCGTCTTCAAACGCGTAGAGACGTAGCGTGTAGCTCATGGTGTTGATTTCGGAATTGACACCGGCGCGGCACCCGGAACCAGCCCTTGCGTGATGGCAATGCGCCTTCTCAATCGCGCCGCTTCTTCCGCATCGCCGCCCTGCTCGGCGCGCTGCGCCTGCACACCCAGCCAGGCCAGCAGCGGGCGGCGCCAACCCTGGCTCGATGCGGTGGCTATGGCTTGCGTGATGACCGCCGGCGTGACCTGGCCGGTCTGCAACAGCACACCAGCGGCCACCAGACGAGACAGCGGATCAGCCGCACCGGGCGCACCCGCGCCCCCCGCAG
>JANNKV010000302.1:0-8030 GCA_031396485.1 Polaromonas sp.
AGCAGTGCCAGCACCGCGCCGAGCAGCAAGGCCTCCTTGCTGGATATCTGACCGCTGGTCACGGGGCGGTTGGCGGTGCGCTTGACGTGGCGGTCAAAGTCACGGTCCGCCACATCGTTGATGCAGCAACCGGCGCTGCGCATCAGGATGGTACCGAGTGTGAATACTGCCAGCAAATGCCAGCCGGGAAAGCCATGCGATGCGATCCACAGCGCCGACAGCGTCGGCCACAGCAGCAGCAGCCAGCCGGCGGGGCGGTTCCAGCGGATGAGCTGGAGGTAGAGGGAAAGCTTGTGTTTCAAGCCCGCGATCTTATAGCCCCCACGTTCGTTCGCTGCGCGTAACTCCCTGCCCCCCGAGGGGGCCGCTGCGCCTGCGGGCCGGCGAAGCCGGACCCGCGACCCCTGCTTGCGAAGACCATCGCATGATCGCCTCATGAGCACGGTGCGCATTCCACCCATCCAGTGCCTGCTGACATTTGAAACGCTGGCCAGACTGCGCAGCGTGACCAACGCGGCTGAAGAACTGTGCGTGACGCCCAGCGCGGTCAGCCACCGCGTCAAACAGCTGGAGCAGATCATTGGCACCAAGCTGTTCGGCCGCGCTGATTTTTCATTGACGACCGAAGGCAGCGAATACCTGGCGCATGTGCGCGAAGGCCTGGCCACTCTGCAAAATTTTCCTGGCGCTGCTGGCCAAAGCGGCACGCCGGGTAAACGCAAGCTGCGCCTCGCGGTCACGCCGACGTTTGCGCGTTCGATTCTGATTCCGCGGTTGCGCCAGTTCACTGAGGCGTATCCCGAGATCGACCTGACGCTGCAGGTATCGATCCCGCTGCTCGATGTGGTGGCTGAAGACGCCGACCTGATGGTGCGCTTCGGCACCGGGCGCTACGCCGATGTGGAGCATGTGTGCCTGGCGCGCGACGAAGTGGTTCCACTGGCGTCGCCCGCCTTTGTGCGCGAACACGGCCCGTTCGAAGCGCCGGAAGACCTCGAAGGCGAGAACCTGCTGCGCTCGCCGCTGGAGCCGTGGCGCACCTGGTTTATCGCCCACCAGCTCGACTGGCCCGAGCCGGTCGATGGTTCCCAGTTCAACGACATCGGCCTGATGTGCGACGCCGCAGCCGCCGGCATGGGCATTGCGTTGATCCGCCTCAAACTCGGCGCGCCGTGGCTGGAAAACGGCTCGCTGGTGCGCCTGGGCAGCAACAGTGTGTTCACGGCCAGCGTACCCAGCCCGCACGCCCACTACCTGTGCTGGCACACCGGCACGATGGACCGCTGGGAATGCGCGGCCTTTGCAGACTGGTTGCGCAAATCGGTCGCCTGACTGCTCGAGGTGATTTACAGCCGGGCGTGAAAAATCTTCACGGCAGAAGTGTTGATGGCCGGTGGCGAAGTTCGGTGGCTTGCTCTACAGTCAGGTAATTGCCGTGTCAGAGTTGCCAAGCAGGCAGTAACCGCACGCGCGCAACCCATCCACTTGAGGCGCTTTCCATGAATGCTCCCGTCAACCCTGATTTGCTATCGAAAACAGAGCTGCTCGCGCAGATATTACCTGGGCTGGAGGCACATTTGCCTTCGCACGCGCTGCTCTGGCATGCCGAAGACACCACCGCCTACGAATGCGACGGCCTGACGGCTTACCGCCAGCGCCCAATGCTGGTGGCACTGCCCGAAACCTATGCACAGGTCCAGGCCGTGCTGCAGGTCTGCCATGCGCATGACGTGCCCGTGGTGGCGCGCGGCGCGGGCACGGGCCTGTCGGGGGGCGCGATGCCGCACAAGTTCGGCGTGACGCTGTCGATGGCCAAGTTCAACAAAATTCTGAAAGTCGATCCGGTCAGCCGTACCGCCGTGGTGCAGGGCGGCGTGCGCAACCTGGCCATTTCCGAAGCCGCCGCGCCGCTGGGCCTGTATTACGCGCCCGACCCATCCAGCCAGATTGCCTGCACCATCGGCGGCAACGTCGCCGAAAACTCGGGCGGCGTGCATTGCCTGAAATATGGCCTCACCGTTCACAACGTGATCAAGGTCAAGGGCTTCACGATTGAAGGCGAAGAGGTCGAGTTCGGCAGCGATGCGCTCGATGCCGCCGGCTACGATTTGCTGAGCATCATCGTCGGCAGCGAAGGCATGCTGGCCGTGACCACTGAAGTCACCGTGAAGCTGGTTCCGAAGCCGCAGCTGGCGCGCTGCATCATGGCCAGCTTCGACGACCTGCGCAAAGCCGGTGACGCGGTGGCGGGCGTGATCGCGGCGGGCATCATTCCGGCCGGGCTGGAGATGATGGACAAGCCGATGACCGCTGCCGTCGAAGACTTTGTACATGCAGGCTACGACCTGACGGCCGCTGCCATATTGCTGTGCGAAAGTGACGGCACGCCGGAAGAAGTCGAGGAAGAAATCGGCCGCATGAGCGAGGTGTTGACGCGATTCGGCGCCACCGCGATTGCCGTCAGCCAGAACGAAGCCGAACGCCTGCGCTTCTGGAGCGGGCGCAAGAACGCGTTCCCGGCCTCGGGCCGCATCAGCCCCGACTACATGTGCATGGATTCGACCATCCCGCGCAAGCGCCTGGCTGATATCTTGCTGGCAATTGCCGGGATGGAAAAGAAGTACGGCCTGAAATGCGCCAACGTGTTTCACGCTGGCGATGGCAACCTGCACCCGCTGATCATGTTCGACGCGAATGATGCCGACCAGCTGCATCGCTGCGAATTGTTCGGTGCCGACATTCTGGAAACCAGTGTTGCCATGGGCGGCACGGTGACGGGCGAGCACGGTGTCGGCGTCGAAAAACTCAATTCGATGTGCGTGCAATTTTCAGCCGCAGAAAACGAGCAGATGTTCGGCGTCAAGCGCGCGTTTGACAGCAAGGGCCTGCTGAATCCCGGCAAGGTGATCCCGACGCTGAACCGCTGCGCCGAGTACGGAAAAATGCTGGTGCGGGGCGGAAAAATAGCACACCCTGATCTGCCGCGGTACTGATAATGCCCCCACGTTCGCCCACTGCGGGTGGCTCTCTGCCCCCCGAGGAGACTGGCCTTGCTTGGGGCGGCCCGGCGCGGCGGCCGTGGCCTCCACGTTCGCGCGCTTCTTTGCCGAGCGCCTTGCCTTTGGCCTGCGGCGACTTCAGCTGATGGAAGGACTGCGCGGCCTGGCCTGGCTGCTGGCCTTTCAGTCGGCCGGCGAATTGCTGTCACGTGGGCTGCATCTGCCATTTCCCGGGCCGGTCATCGGCATGATCTTGCTACTGCCTGCTTTGGGCTGGCGGGTAGTCCGGAAGCCCGTCAATGTGTGCGCCGACTTTCTTTTGAGTCACCTTTCGTTACTCTTTGTACCGGTCGGCGTGGGCGTAATGACCCATCTTTCGCTGGTCAGCCAATACGGCCTGCGCATTCTGGCGGTGCTGGTGTTGTCCACTCTGGCGGGTCTGGCGGTGACGGCGATGGGCTTGCACCTGCTGCAAAGGCGCGCAGACAGCACCCCTGGCAGCAAGCAAGGCGACCAGCATGCCTAAGTTTGTCGAGCTCTGGGTTTACCTTTCCAGCACGCCGCTGTTCGGGCTCGCGGCTACGTTGGTGGTGTATGTCACCGCGCATACGGCCTACACCCGTCTGGGGCAGCAGCCCTGGGCCAACCCGGTGCTCTGGACGGTCGCCGTTCTGGCCGCCGGACTGCTGATCACCGACGTTCCCTACCCGACGTATTTTTCAGGCGCCCAGTTCATTCATTTTTTGCTCGGCCCTGCCGTGGTCGCGCTGGCCTGGCCGCTCTGGCAGCGCCGTGCCGAACTGCGCGCCCGCTGGGCACCGCTACTCGCGGTGGCACTGGCGGGTGGACTAACAGCCAGCGGCTCGGCCTGGCTGCTGGGCTGGGCGTTTGGGCTGCCGATGGATGTGGTGCTGTCGCTGGTACCCAAGTCCGTCACCGCGCCGGTGGCGATGGGCATCGCTGAAAAAATCGGCGGCATTCCCGCGCTGGCCGCGGTGTTTGCAGTCATCACCGGGCTGGTCGGCGCGATTGCCGGCAAGTATCTTTTCGACGCGATGCGTATACCCACCGACCCGGCAGGCTGGGCTGCACGCGGCTTTGCGCTGGGCACCGCGTCGCACGGCATAGGCGCCGCGCGCGCCCTGCAGGTCAATGCCGACGCCGGCGCCTACGCGGGCCTGGCGCTTGGCTTGCAGGTGGTGCTGGCTTCGCTTCTGATTCCGCTGGCCTTCAAACTGTTTTGAACAGTCAAAAACCAATCCTGGGCAGCGCCGGCTGCCCAGGAAGTGAGGTGCGAAATCAGCTGGACGATACGGCCTGGAGGCCTTGCTTAGACTGCGTGGAACCGCCCGAAGTAGCTGGCTTGCTGCCTGCAGTGCCGAACATGATCTCGCCAGACAGCTGGCCGCCTTCTTCGATCACGAGCTTGCCGTAGCGAATTGTTCCGGTGACCTTGCCGGTTGAATAGATCACCAGCTTCTGGCGCACGGTCAGGTTGCCATTGAACTCGCCACGAATTTCAGCCACATCGATTTCGGCGGAGCCCTTGAACGCGCCCTGCTCGGCAATTTGAATCACACGCGAATCCATCGTCGCCTCAACCAGGCCTTCGACTACCAGCGTGTCGCAATCGGTGATTTCAACACCCTTGAGCTTGATGTTCGGGCCGACGGTGAGCTTGCTGCCACCCTCATGCGTGGTTGCCGCTGTCGGCACGGTGTCAGAGACGGGTTTGGCCGCACTGCTCGAAGCGCCCGATGAAGCCGGTGACTGAAGCGTGCCGCCACTGGCGCCGCTTCCATATGAACCGGCAGCGCCATGACGAAGGTTGGTCGGGGTTTCATTCTCGCGCTTGCCAAAAAACGGTGTTGCCATTGTGTGTTCCTTGAAAAAAGCAGATGGTACGTCTGCAGCACACGAAAACATTCGACGGGTTGCAAGAGAGGTAACGAAATTATTTATTACACGTCGCTACAGAGTCACCAGCGCGCGTGCCTCATCGGCGCATGCGCAAGCCAGGCAACACCACCGCTGCAGCTCCTTTCATCGCGCTGGTCGCTGCGCTGGAGAAAGCCATCGCGTTCGGGCTGGTGATGGTGCCGTTCACGCAAGCAGCCGGTTACCCATCGAAGCACCCGGAAGTGGTACGCATCAATCCGAAAAAGCAGGTACCGCTGCTGGTTCACGGCGAGGCCGAACTTTTCGATTCCAGGCCGATTGTCAAATACCTCGAAGACATGAACCCGGCGCCCCGACTGTGGCTTGCTGACGTGGCCGGGTGACTGCGCGCCCAGCCGTCAGGCAGGTCGCCCGGCCGATGGCTCAATACCTGCGGTCGGAGGGTCTCCCGCTGCCGCGATTTCTGGCGGCGTTGGTAGACAGCAGCTAAGTTTGAATCAATTTGGCCTGTAGCAATTTGCTACGTTTTTTATAGCTGCTGGCGCATAATTTGTCTGGGCTGCAGCAGTTTTTGACATTCAACAGGGCCGTTGTCAATGCAAGGGCAATGGAAAAGGAACGGGTTGTTGAACTTCACCCGGCTCCAGATCGACGATCACTACCAGATCGCCGCCAAAACGACCGACTCCAAACTCGCTCATCACTTCTTCTTCCCGTTCGGGCGACTCCATTCGCCAGAAGCACATCGCCTGACGCGTGCCACTTCTTCGGGCCAGCAGCACATCGATGCGCAGGATGCTGCCAAACCGCGCGCACAGTGACCGTATCTCGCGCTTCAGGTCGCTGACGCTCGCGCAATTCTTCAAATGTTCACTGGCCTGGCCCATGATGTCCTGTTCTCTACCCATTTCCCGTTGTGCAATTTTTGGTAAGTATTTTTTGACCTGATTGACATTTAGTAACGCGGCGTAAGCAGGTGTTTTAGGACAAAAACGGATGCATCTGTAGGACAAGACGCACAACGCCGCTCGAATCACGATTCGCGTTTTCCAGCGCGGTGTAAGAGACGCAACAGGGTAAGCTCAAGCAGCAAAACCACGGCAACTTGCCCTTTCGCAGTTTCTGCTGCAGATCACCGACGCCCAAAGCGATGTCCAAAGACCAGCCAGCTCACTCCCCCGCCGCACCGGGCATCGAATCACCGGGCACACCGCCGCTGCAACTGCTGGCCCTGATGGAGCGCGCCTGCGCATTGGGCACGTGGTCTTTGGCGTTGCCAGCGTTGCGGCCAGGCTTGAGCCCCCACCTGGCCGACATGCTGGAGATGACCTCTGAGGCGGCATCAAGCCTGCAGCGGTTGTCTGACGTTTTCGCCCCCGAATCGCGCCCCATGATGCAGGCAGCGCTGGATGCCTGCCTCACCAGCGGTCTGCCCTTCGACCTGGAAGCGCAGGTCATCACCGCCAGCGAACACTACCTGGTGGTGCGCAGCGTCGGTGAGGCGGTTCGCGATGCGGCCGGCGCCATCACCCATGCGCATGGCGTGATTCAGGACATCACCGAAAAAAGGCGCGCCGAGCAGGAGTCACTGAGCGTGACGATGCGCCTGAGCACCACGCTGGCCAGCATCACCGAAGCTTTCGTCACGCTGGACCGCCAGGGACGCTTCACGTACCTCAACACCGAAAGCGAGTACATGCTGCGCCGCAAAAGCGTGGAACTGCTCGGCAAGAAAATCTGGTCTGAACTTGGCGACAGCGGTAGCGGGCGCCTGCGCCAGGACGTCCAGGAAGCGCTGGACAAGGGGCTGCACCTGGAGTTCGAAGACTTCTACCCCAGCCTCGGGAAATGGCTCGCGCTGCGTGCCTATCCGTTCGAGGAAGGCATGGCGGTTTACCTGCGCGACGTGACGGCCCTGCGGCAGTCGCAGGAGCAGTTGCTGCTCTTGCAGACCAGCATTTCGCGGCTCAACGACATGGTGTTGATCACCGAAGCCGGCTCCATTGACGCACCCGGCCCGCGCATTGTTTTTGTCAACGACGCTTTTGAAAAACACACCGGCTACGGCCGCGACGAAGTGCTGGGCAAGGCGCCGCGCATGCTGCAGGGCGCCCTGACGCAACGCCCCGAACTGGACCGCATACGTTCTGCGCTGCTGCAGGCGCAGCCGGTGCGGGCAGAACTCATCAACTACAAGAAAAACGGCGATCTCTACTGGATCGAGCTGGAGATCGTGCCGGTCGATTATTTCAATCGCGGCCTCACGCACTGGGTCGCGGTGGCACGGGACATCACCGAACGCAAGGCGGCTGAAGACGAGATCGAGCACCTGGCTTTCTACGACACCCTGACGCAGTTGCCCAATCGCCAGCTGCTAATGGACCGCCTGAAAGTGGCCCTGTCGGGTGACGCTGGCGCCCGACATATCGGCGTACTGATGTTCATCGATCTGGACCACTTCAAGGTGCTCAACGACTCATTGGGCCATGCGCGCGGCGACATGCTGCTGCAGCAGGTTGCCAGCCGTCTGACCGCCTCGCTACGGTCCAGCGACACCGTGGCCCGGCTGGGCGGCGACGAGTTTGTGGTGCTGCTGGAAGACCTGGGCGACGACCCCGGCACGGCAGCTGACACCGCCCGCATCGTCGGCGAAAAAATACGGGCGGCGCTGGGCATGCCTTATGAGCTGGCCGGTCACGACTACCACGGCACCTGCAGCATCGGCATCACCTGCTTCAGCCACCAGAAACACAGCATCGGCGATCTGCTGAAGCAGGCTGATCTGGCGATGTACCAGGCCAAGAGTGCCGGACGCGACACCTTGCGCTTCTTCGACCTGGACATGCAGTCCCGTGTCGACCGCAAGGTTGCCATGGAGAGCGAATTGCGCACCGCGCTGGCAGGCCAGGAATTCCGGCTGCATTTCCAGCCGGTGGTGCAGGCAGACGGGCGCGTCAGCGGCGCCGAGGCGCTGGTGCGCTGGGCCTCGCCGACGCGAGGTCTGGTTGCGCCGGGCGAGTTCATCGCGCTGGCGGAGGCCAGCGGCCTGATACTACCGCTCGGTCACTGGGTTCTGGCGACGGCCTGCGCGCAACTGGCCGCCTGGGCGCGTCGGCCCGTGCTGGCGCACCT
>JANNKV010000419.1:0-2471 GCA_031396485.1 Polaromonas sp.
AACCAGCCCTTGCGCCTGTCCTTGTGTAAGGGCAATGCGCCTTCTCAATCGCGCCGCTTCTTCCGTATCCCCGCCCTGCTCGGCGCGCTGCGCCTGCACGCCCAGCCAGGCCAGCAGCGGCCGGCGCCAGCCCTGGCTCGATGCGGTGGCTATGGCTTGCGTGATGACCGCCGGCGTGACCTGGCCGGTCTGCAGCAGCACACCGGCGGCCACCAGACGCGACAGCGGATCAGCCGCACCGGGCGCGCCCGCACCACCGGTGGCCAGCGCCCGCTGCGGTGCGGGTAGCAAGGCGATGTCTGCCGGCTGCGCCTGACCGCGCAGGTAGTTGGCGTAGGCGATCTGCTCGGGCGCGGCGTCCACGCGCAGGCTTTCAAAACCGGTGCAGGGCTCAAACACCAGACTGGCCACCCGCGTCGCGCAGTGCAACAACTCGGCGGTGCCCAGCAGATCGGCGCGGCCCGTGCGCGACAGCTGCGAGCGCGCACGCGCCAGCTCGGCGGCGTCGATACCGTTATTGCCTTCGAGGTAAGCGGCGACCGAGCGCTCCATCGAACCCTTGGCTTCGAGCTGCCAGTCGGGCGCTTTGGGCGCGCTGCTGCAGGCGCCCAGCAACATGATCGCGAGGAAAAAGAACAAGGTTTTCATTAGGCTGTCTTTGAATAAACCATATGACGTGCCTGAGTGTGCAATCGGGCGCGTCATGGGAGCCTGATTTCCGCGTCGCGTGCAAACGGCCATTTGCGGTTGATCTCATTGACCAGACCATCAACCTTGCGCAGGCTGGTCTCCACATCGGCACGCAACACGCTCAAGTCGGCCGTGGCGTCTTTGGCGTTGGCGCTGATGGCCTGCGCGTCCTGCAGGATGCCATCGACTTTTTTCAGGCTGATGCGCGCCTCGCCCAGCATGGCGTTGAGCTGTACCACCGTGGCACGGGTTTCGGGCAGCACGCCTTTTTCGCCAAATACCTGCGTGTCGGTCTTGGCGGCAAGGCCGTCGATCTTCGCGGTCAACCCGTCAAGCCGGGCCAGCAGGCTGTTGGTGCGGTCCAGTGTGACGGCGATTTTTTTCGCCTCCGCCTCGCTGCCGAGCAAGACTGTCAGCGCGCCGCCCGGGCCGTTGAGCCGCTCGGTCAGCGTCTGCAGATTCGCCAGACTGGTGCCGACGGCGCCGCTGCTGCCGGTCAGGCTGCTGAGGTTTTCAATCAGGTCTTTGGCCGCGGCAATCACCTTCGGAATTTCGGCGGTGGCATCACCCACCAGCAGCGTGCGCTCGGCCCCGTCGGGCAGCAGCGGGTCATTGAGCAGGCCGGTGTAGGCGCGGATGTTGGTGCCGCCCACGATGCCGCGCACCAGCGTGAACACGCTCGAGGTGCGCAGCCAGTGCGCGTCTTTGCTCGCCACGTCAACCAGGATGCGCGCCTTGCCGTCGGCGGCCAGCTCGATCTGGCGCACGCGGCCAATCGGGAAGCCCGAAAAAGTGATGTCCTTGCCGACCACCACGCCTTCGGAATCATCAGCGATCAACACCAGCCGCTGCGTGCTTTCAAAAGCGCCGCGCGCATACAGCACATACAACGCCGAGCTGCAGACCAGCACCACCATGAAGATGATCAAAAGCCGCGCCTTCAACTCCAGATTGGGCACCTGCGACGGTGACGGCGCGGTTGCCTGCGTGGCCTGGAGCGGGTCGGGCTGGTCAGGATGGGCTGGGTCACGGGGAGGACTGGGAATCATGGAATGCGGTTCTTCATTCAGTAATAGTTGCCGACAAGCGACAAAATCTCGATCAGCAAAATCACGCTGAACATGCGCACCAGGCCGCGAATTTCGGCGCTGGTGCGAACGCTGCTGGCGCCGCCCATGCCGTAGAGGGCAGACGCCATCGGAATCATCGACACCGCCAGACAAAAGAAGAAAGTCTTCAGCGCAAAAATCAGCGTGACGGCTGGGGTGAACACCTGTCCGAACAGCCGCGTGTAGGCCGCGGTGCCGGCCAGATTGAAACCGTATACGGCCACATACGCCACCAGCAGCGCCACCACGCAGCTCAGCGCCGCCAGCGTGAAGCCCGAAAAAATGCCGGCTACCACGCGCGGCAGCACTTCGCGCCGCACCGGGTCGATGCCCCGCGCGCGCTGCTCGTCCAGCTCGCCGCTGGCCTGCATCGCAGTCAGTTCGGCGCCGTCGGGAATCGTGCAGCGCAGCGCCACGAAGAGCGCCGCTGTCAGCGGAATCAGTTCGAGCACCAGCACGCGAATCACCACCTGCAGCGCGTACTGCGACAAGCCGTAGCTCAGCGCGGTGACCACGACGATGCGTGTCAGCACCACCGTGACCAGCGCACACAGCACGGTGAACCACAGCAGGATGGGTGCGGTATTGAGATAAATATGCCGCGCCAGGATGCTCCGGTTGTCACGGGCATAGCTCGATGGGGTCAGCACCAGCACCAGAATCAGCGCGCCC
>JANNKV010000003.1:0-10053 GCA_031396485.1 Polaromonas sp.
AGATTGGTCGAGTCGCTGTTCCAGTACAGCAGGTCAAACGGCGGCGGCGTTTCGCCCTTCAGGTAGTTACCCACCACGTAGTTCCACACCAGCTCGTTGGGCCGCAAAAAACTGAAGGTTGAAGCCAGTTCCTGCCCCTTGAGCAAACCGCCCTTCCCCATTTCGGCTTCGCGGTACTTCACCGAGGTTTCATCGATGAAGATGTCGAGGATGCCCGTGTCGCTGAAGTCGAGCATGGACGTGAGCAGGGTGACACTGGAAACAGGCTTTTCACCACGGGCGGCCAGCACGGCCAGTGCGGTTCCCAAAATCGTCCCGCCGACACAAAACCCGAGCGCGTTGATGGTTTTGGCGCCAGTGATTTCCTGCACCACTTCAATCGCCTTGATGGCCGCGTGCTCGATGTAGTCGTCCCAGGTTTTAGTCGCCATCGACTGGTCGGGATTGCGCCAGCTGACGACAAAGGTATGGTGGCCCTCGCTGACGGCATAGCGGATCAGCGAATTCTCGGGCTGCAAGTCTAGGATGTAGTACTTGTTGATGCAGGGCGGCACGAACAAAAACGGCTTTTCAAACACCTTGGCTGTTAGCGGCTTGTATTCAAGCAGCTGGAAGAATTCGTTTTCAAACACCACAGCGCCTTCGGTGGTAGCGACGTTTTTGCCAACCTCGAAAACGCTCTCGTCCGTCATCGACACATGGCCCTGCTGGATGTCATGCAGCAGGTTCTGGATGCCTTTGCCGATGCTCTCGCCCTGGCTGGAAATGATTTTCTGCACGGCCTCGGCATTCATCGGCAGGAAGTTGCTGGGCGAACTTGCAGCGGCCCACTGCTCCACGGCAAAGCGCAGGCGCGCCTTGGTCTTGGCGTCAGCATCAACCGCGTCAACCAGTCCTGTCAACATGTGCGTGTTGAGCAAATAAACAGATGCCGAAAATTTGGACACGGCGTTGGTGTTCCAGGCTTCGGAGGAAAACCGCCGGTCGCCGCTGGTGAGGGATTCCGGGCTGGCCAGCACGCTCTGGTTCCATAGCGTGGTCATGTCCTTGATGCACTGCTGCTGGAGCGCCTGCAGCTTCACCGGGTCAAAACTGATTTTCGGCAGGGCCTGCGCCATGAGCGGCATCGTTGGCATGTGAGGCAGCGCACCGGCTGCAGGCTGAAAAGCGGGGAAGTTCGGCGCAGGCATCCCCATCGATGCAAAAGCCTGCTGCATGCCCGCGCTGAAGGTCTCTTGCAGCTGTTGGGCCGACTGGGCCCAGTTTGCGTCAGAATTCATTGGTGTCTCCAAAAGCGTCTGTTGAGCCTGCGGGGGTCTGTCGGACCCTTTTTTTCGCTGCTTCCAGTATCTTAGATTTTTCTTTCGCCTTGTTGACGCAACACAAACTTTTAGATATTTGTTTATATGTATTTGATTGTCATCGCCTGGATTTATGTCGTGCTCATGATGAGCGTGGCCGAAGCCACCAACAGCAACGGCACGGTGCTGGGGGCGGTGATCACGTTCGTACTTTACGGGGTGGTTCCAGCCGCGCTGGTGGCCTACCTGATGAGCGCGCCGGCGCGTAACCGGGCGATCAAAAAAAGAAATGCCGAGGAAATGGCGCGGCATGTGGCCAGCCAAACACCGACTGACGTGTCAAACCTGCCCCTAGACCCGCCCTTAAATCCGCCAGATGGCAGCAGCCATGCGCCCTGTCGTTCCGAAGCCGTTTCCGGCAGCGCTGCCAGAGACGGCGGCATCGCGCCGGTGCGAAAAGAACCTTGACGGGTTGCTGACCGTGCACCACGCCGGACTGCCATCATTGCCGTAAACATCCTTCACACCGACAGCTTTCAAACGAAGCCGCGCCAGCCCGGCAAGATCGGCCAGGTATTTTCCTGAACCGGCGGGAACAAAAAAAACGCTGGCTTCCGGCTGGGTGCGCTCGAAGGCGGTCTTCACTTCTTGGCCGACTTCAAACGCCGACGGCCCGATACACGGCCCCAGCCACGCTATTATTTTCATAGCTGCTGGCGCAGTATTTACCTGGGCTAGGGCGCTAAAAGACTCATAAACTGACTCCAGAACGCCTTTTCCGGCCCTCTCACCTACATCAGTACCCGCCCCGGCCAAACCACGCCAGCCCGCATGCGCCGCAGCCACCACGCTGCCGTCTTCGTTCGCAAGCAGCACAGGCAGGCAATCAGCGACCATGATGGTGCAGGCGATATGGCGTTCGGACGTGACGCAGGCATCGGCCACCCGACCATCGGCCGCCGCGGCATCGAGCACAAGCACCTCGCTGCCATGCACCTGCTTCAGAAACACCGGCCGGCTGCCGATGGCAGCTTGCAGTGCAGCGCGGTTGGCGGCTACTTTTTCCGGCTGGTCGCCAACGTGATCGCCCAGATTCAGGCTGTCGAAAGGCACGCTGGACAACCCGCCCTGCCGCGACGTGAAGACCGCCCGCACGCCGGCGGGCGCAGGCCAGTCGGGGGTCAGCCAGTCAGGGTTCAAAATCGGGGCAGCTCGAGGGCTGCGCTTTCTGAAACGCCGGCAAGGCCATGCAGGCCTCATACGCAGCCATCGTGCGCGGCAGGCCGTCAAAATTCACCTTGAATCGCTGCGCGTTGAAGATTTGCGGCACCAGGCAACAGTCGGCCAGCGTGGGCGTATCGCCATGGCAAAAAACGGAAGCCGGGCGGCGCTGCATCAGTTGCCGTTCGAACGCCTCAAGCCCCTGGCGGCACCAGTGCACGTACCAGGCGTTCTTCGCGTCTTCCTCGACCTTCATCTCGCGCACCAGATACTTCAGCACGCGCAGGTTGTTGAGCGGGTGAATCTCGCAGGCGATCGACTGCGCCAGGGCGCGTACGCGGGCGCGGTTTTTGGGGTCAACCGGCAGCAGTGCCGGCTCGGGATGCGTTTCATCGAGGTATTCGATGATCGCCATCGACTGCGAGAGTTTTTCGCCGTCGATTTCCAGCATGGGCACCAGCGTGTCGGCCGACAGATCGGCGTACGGCGGCATTTTGTGGTCGCCGCGGGCGATGTGAACCGGGATGTACTCGTATTGCAGCCCTTTGAGCTCCAGCGCAATGCGGACCCGAAACGAAGCCGACGAGCGGAAATAGTTGTGCAGTTTCATCGTCAAAGCATAAACTGAAAACACACCGAATCGCCTGCGCGACTGACCTCAGGCAGAAGCGCTCCTACCATCGGCGCTCCAGCGGCATACCGCCTGATCAACCCACCCGGAGACAAGCCATGAGCAGCACAGCAACGACACCCATCACCAGCCTGGTCAACCACCAGGTTCGCCTGGCCAGCCGCCCCGAAGGCCTGCCGACACGCGCCAACTGGAGCTTCACGACTGAACCCGTGGCCGAACCAGGCCCCGGTGGCGTGCTGGTCAAGACGCTGTACCTGTCACTCGACCCGGCCATGCGCGGCTGGATGAACGAAGGCAAAAGCTACATTGCGCCGGTTGAAATTGGCGCTGTCATGCGCGCCGGCGGCGTTGGCAAGGTGATTGCGTCAAACAACCCGGCCTTTGCTGTCGGCGACTATGTCAATGCCGGGCTGGACGTACAGGAATACTGCCTTTTTCCCGAAGACAAGATCAAGCGCAGCGGCATGTTCAAGATTGACCCGCGCCTGGGCCTGACGACGTGGACCAACGTGCTGGGCATGCCCGGCATGACGGGCTACTTCGGTTTGATGGAAGTCGGCCTGCCGAAAGCTGGTGAGACCGTGGTGGTTTCAGGCGCGGCGGGCGCCGTCGGCCAGACAGTCGGGCAAGTTGCCAAGATCAAAGGCTGCCGCGTCGTCGGTATCGCGGGCGGCAAGGCCAAGTGCGACTGGGTCGTCAACGAGCTGGGTTTCGACGCTTGCATCGACTACAAAAACGACGACGTGAAAGCCGGGCTGAAAGAGCACTGCCCGAAAGGCGTTGACATCTACTTCGACAACGTCGGCGGCGACATCCTCGACACGGTGCTGA
This sequence comes from Polaromonas sp., assembly GCA_031396485.1. Lineage (GTDB taxonomy): Bacteria > Pseudomonadota > Gammaproteobacteria > Burkholderiales > Burkholderiaceae_C > Polaromonas. Next base: position 3,988 of record JANNKV010000003.1, read on the forward strand.
CCCGCATCACACGCGGCGCCCGCATCATCATCTGCGGCGCCATCAGCCAGTACAACAACACCACGCCGCTCAAAGGCCCGGTAAACTATTTGTCGTTGCTGGTCAACCGCGCACGCATGGAAGGCATCGTCGTGTTCGACTACGCCGACCGCTACCACCTCGGCGTGGCCGAACTGGCGGGCTACCTGAAAGCCGGCAAGATGAAAAGCCGCGAGGATGTTGTCGAAGGGCTGGACACCTTCCCCGAGACGCTCTTGAAACTGTTCAACGGCGAGAACTTTGGCAAACTGGTGCTGCAGGTCGCGAAGGACTGACATTGACCGCGTCGGAGGCGAAAATATGATGAAATCGGCCTCTGGCCCAGGAAATACCTGCGCGAGCAGCTATTACTTTCATAGCGCCTTCCAGGCCCAGATTTAGTCCACAACCGGCTCCCTGAAAGAAAAGCCATGAACGCCGAACAAAACGAACGTCTGACACGCGTCGGGCCTGGCACGCCCTGCGGCCAGTTGCTGCGCCAGTACTGGCAACCGGCGGCGCTGGTCGATGAATTCAACCCGGCGCTCGATGCGCGCATGGCGCATCGGCCGGTCAAAGCGGTGCGCTTGCTCGGGCAAGACCTGGTGTTGTTCAAGGACGCCTCGGGCGCGTGGGGACTGCTGGACCGCGACTGCGCGCATCGCGGCGCTGACCTGTCTTTCGGGCGTCGTGAAAGTGTGGAACAAGGCGGCGGCTTGCGTTGCCCGTTTCATGGCTGGAAGTTCGCGGTCGACGGGCGCTGCCTGGAAACACCGGCTGAACCCGCCGGTAGCAAGCTGTGTGACCGGGTCCGGCAGCGCAGCTACCCGGTGATTGAAAAAAGCGGCGTACTGTTTGCGTGGCTGGGGGAAGAAGGCAGCACACCACCCCCCTTCCCCACTTTCGACTGCTTTATGGCGCCCGCTACGCACAGCTTTGCGTTCAAGGGGCTGTGGAACGCCAACTGGCTGCAGGCGTTCGAGGTCGGGATTGATCCGGCGCACCCGTCCTTTTTGCATCGCTTTTTGCAGGACGAGCCGCTGGCCGGCATTGGTGACAACGCATCGGGCAAGCAGTTTCGCAGCGCCAGCGCTGGCGATATTGAAGGCCAGCAGTGGCCGATGACGCGCATCATGCGCGAGTTCGCCCAGCCCGAGATCAGCTTTGAGCCCAAACCCTGGGGCCTGCAGCTCACCGCGCTGCGCCCCATGACGGACGCCCTCACGCATGTGCGTGTGACGCAGGCGATTTTCCCGGCGACGTTTGTGATCCCGCTCTCAGAAACCATGACGATCACGCAGATGCATTTGCCGGTCGATGACACGCACACCTACTGGTATTCGTTTTTCACCAGCTTTGCCGGCCAGCTCGATAAAGAAGCCATGCGCGCGCAGCGCCAGCAGTTCATCAGCCTGCCCGACTACATCCCCAAAGCCGGCCGCCACAATAACTGGGGCTTCAACGCCGACGAGCAGCGCACCAGCACCTACCTGGGCATGGGCGAGGAAGACATCAATGTGCATGACCAGTGGGCCGTCGAAAGCATGGGCACGATTGCCGACCGCACACGGGAGCACCTGGGAACCACGGACAAGGTGATCATGGCGAACCGGCGGGTGCTGCTCAAGGCGATCGAGGCGGTGCAAGCAGGCGGTGTGGCACCCGGGATGGCTGACGCCTCGAATGCGGCAGCGATGGTGGGGCCGGATACGGTCGATGGCATTGCACCTGCGGGGGAGTGGGCCGAGTGGTGGCGGCGGGCGGCGAATGCCAAGCGTGGGAACTCGCCCTGGGCGGGGAACCCTGTCTTGCAGACCGCAGGCCGGGCTGAGCCCAACCTTCTTCGCGCTGTCCAGAAGCGCGCAGGCGCTTCTGGAGCCGTAGCGCGAAGCCCCAGCCCTGTCCCAGAGGGAGAGGGAGTAACAGCCAACGCCGCAAGCGAATCGGTATCGTCCCCTCTCCCGCTGGGAGAGGGTTAGGGTGAGGGCCTCCCCGACTTTCGCCGACCGCTGCCGCGTCGACACCGAAGCGCGGCGCGCGGAAGTTGACCGCACCCTCAAACTGATCGAAGCCAGCGGCATCGAACTGGTGCGCTTTGCCTGGTGCGACCTGCACGGCATGTTGCGCGGCAAAAAACTGGTGGCCAGCGCCATCGCCGGGGCCCTGCAGGGCGGCGTCGGTATGGTCAGCACCCTGCTGCTGAAAGACACCTCAGACCGCACCGCTTACCCGGTGTTCGAAGCCGGCGGTGCGCATCTGCCGGGTTTTGAATTTGGCAGCAACGTCATGCTGCTGGCGGATCCGGGCAGTTTCAAGACGCTGCCTTGGGCGAGCAAGACCGGCTGGTTGCAGTGCCAGAGCTGGTTTGCCGATGGCACGCCGGTGGCGTTCGACACACGGCGCGTTTTGCAAAGCGCATTGGCGCGACTGGCGGATGCAGGCTACGGCCTGAAAGTGGGCCTCGAAGTCGAATTCCATATCTACAAGATCACCGACAGCGGCCGTCAGAGCCAGCTGGATCCGCAGCACGCCGCCTGGCCCGGCGAGCCGCCCGACGTGACAATGATCCACCCCGGCTACCACCTATTGTCGGAGCAGTGGACCGATATGGCCGACGAGCCGCTGCGCATCGTGCAGCGCACGGCGCAGGCGCTCGGGCTGCCGCTGCTGTCGCTCGAAATTGAGTTCGGTCCCAGTCAGGTCGAGGCGGTTTTTGAGGCGACCGATGCGCTGACGGCTGCCGACAACATGGTGCTGTTTCGCAGCGCGGTGAAGCAGGCGTTGCGGCGCGCGGGCTACCACGCCACCTTCATGTGCCGCCCGCCATTCCCGTGCATCATGTCCAGCGGCTGGCACCTGCACCAGTCTCTGGTCGATATATCAACCGGCCGCAACGCCTTCATGCGGGCCAGCGCGACCCCGGGCAGCCGGGTGCAGGATGCGCAGCACACGCTCTCAAGCACCGGCGAACACTGGCTGGCGGGCCTGCTGGCGCATGCACCCGGCATGACGGCGCTGTGCACGCCGACCATCAATGGCTACGACCGCTTCCAGCCGAATGCGCTGGCGCCGCAATCGATTGTGTGGGGCCTGGGCAATCGGGGCGCCATGCTGCGGGTGGTCGGGCAATGCGGTGACAACAGCACGCGAATCGAAAACCGCGTCGGCGAGCCGGCGGCCAATCCTTACCTCTACATCGCCTCGCAAATTCATGCCGGACTGGACGGCATCAGGCACGCCTTGCACGCACCGCCTGCGACCGACGCGCCTTATGCGAGCACGGCGACAAAGCTGCCGGGCAGTCTGGGCGAAGCGCTGCAGGCGCTGCGGCACGACGCGGTTTTTATCGAAGGCCTGGGTGCTGATTTTGTGGACTACTTCACCCACGTCAAGCAATCAGAAATCAAGCGCCATGCCGAAGCCGAAGACCTGGCCGACTGGCAGCGGCGCGAGTACTTCGGCCGCATCTGACACATGAAACCCGAATCCTTGGTCACTATTAATTTCATAGCTGCCGACGCACGTTCTACCTCGGCTACAGGCCGAATTGGTCAAAGTTTGATGCAAGCGGCCGTCGCTGGCGGCATTGACGGCATCGCAGCCGACTGCGGCGGTTTGATGACCTGCGCGACCTGCCATGTGTTTGTGCAGGAGCCCTTTGCAGCGCAGGTGGGGCCGTCCGATACCGAGGAGAAAAACATGCTCGCCTTCGCGGCCGTACCCGCCCGCGCGACCAGCCGCCTGAGCTGCCAGATCACGCTGACGGCCGCACTCGATGGTTTGACGGTAGAGTTGCCCACTACCCAGTACTGAACCGCGCTGAACAGCGCTGATCACTGACAAGATTCACCTCAACGGAGCCCCCATGATTCTCGAACTCGCCGACATCCGCATCCAGCCGGGCCAGCAAGCCGCCTTTGACGAAGCCATCCAGCGGGCCATCAGCACCGTGATTTCAAAAGCCAAGGGCTTTCAGGGCTTCAAGGTCAACAAGGGCATTGAAAGCCCCGAGCGCTACATCCTGCAGATCTTCTGGGACACGCTTGAAAACCACACGGTCGACTTTCGCGGCTCCCCCGCTTTCACCGAATGGCGCGCGATTGTCGGGCCGTTTTTTGCAGTGCCTCCGGTGGTGGAGCATTTCGACCTGGTCGCCAAATCGGAATAAAGGCCAAGAATCGCGGCGCTGACCAAAACCCGCCAGCGCTTATTCGTGGCCGGCGACGAGTTTTCCCAGCAGCACGGCCAGCTGGTCGCGCTCCTGTGCATCCAGCGGGCTGACGATTCGCTGTTGCGCGCGGCTCACGGCGCGTTTCATCTGCAGCGCGACCTCTTCGCCTTCCCGCGTGGTCCAGAGCAGCTTGCGGCGCCTGTCGCGCGGGTCGGCTTCGCGCTTGACCCAGCCTTTCGCCTCCAGCCGGCCGATCACTGAACCCGACGTGGCCGCATCGAACGCCACCCGCCCTGACAGCGTGACCTGGTCTTCGCCCGGATCGTCGATGAGGGCGTTGAGAATCGCAAACTGCACCGGCGTCACGTCAAAGCCAGCGGTTTCTTCCATGAAGATCGATACCGCCAGCTGCTGCGCCCGCCGAATCAGGTGTCCGGGCGCTTCGCTAAAGTTGAAACTTTTTGGCATCGGCGGAGTGTAACGCCAGGGTATTTACCAAGTTCATAAATAATAAGCATACTTATCATTAAACTATTTCACAGCGTTCTCCCGGGCGTTCTTCCGGGTGTTCTTCCGGGTGTTCTTCCGGGCCATCTCCCGGGCGTTCTCCAGCTATTCGGCCACCACCCCTTCCCACTCCAGATACATGGCAACAACAGCTCCCATCCTGATTTCCGGCGGCGGTATTGGCGGCCTAGCCGCGGCTATGGTGCTGGCCAAAGACGGTCACGCCGTCACCGTGCTCGAGCAGGCCACAGCCTTCGGCGAAATCGGCGCTGGCATTCAGCTGGGGCCGAATATTTTTCGCATGTTCGACTACCTCGGGCTGACCGAGGCGATCAACCGCGTGGCGTTTTTCCCGACCGGACTGGCGTTAAACGACGTACGTACCGGCGACAAAGTGGTTCGCGTGGCGCTGGGCGACATGGCGCGGGTGACCTACGGTTTTCCGTATGGCGTGATCTACCGCGCTGATTTGCACCGCGTGTTTCTCGATGCATGCCGGGCTCAGCCGCATGTCACGCTGCGCACCCATGCCAAGGTTGAATCGTTCGAGCAATCTGCCGAGGGGGTGACGGTGCGGCTAGCCGCTGATGAGGCCGGTCAGGCCGGTGAAACCCTGCACGGCAGCGCGCTGATCGGTGCCGACGGCATGTGGAGCCAGATCCGTGAAGCCATTGTGGGCGATGGCAAACCGCGGATGTCCGGCCACATCGCCTACCGCGCCGTACTCAATCGCGCCGACGTGCCGGCGCATCTCTGGAGCGACGACGTGGTGCTCTGGGGCGGTGAAAAAACGCATCTGGTGCACTACCCGCTGCGCCGGGGCGAGCTGTTCAACCTGGTGGCGGTTTTTCATAGCACCAAGTACGACGAGGGCTGGAATTCCTTCGGGGACGCGGGCGAGCTCAATGAACGCTTCGCCCAGGCCTGCCCGCAGGTCAAGGAACTGCTCGGGAAAATTGAAACCTGGAAAATGTGGGTGCTGTGCGACCGCGAACCGGTGGCGAACTGGACCGACCGGCGCGTGACCCTTGTGGGCGATGCAGCCCACCCGATGCTGCAGTATCTTGCGCAGGGCGCGGGCCAGGCGATCGAGGATGCGGTAGTGCTGGGCGAGGCATTGAAGTTCACGCAAGGCGATGTCCCGCAGGCTTTTCAAAAGTACCAGCAGGCGCGCTACCTGCGGACCAGCCGGGTGCAGCTGACGGCGCGTTTTTATGGCGACATCTACCATGCCTCCGGCGTGCAGCGCGAGCTGCGCAACCAGATGTTCCGCAGCGGCAAGGAGTCGGCCGGCTTTGCCGGCCTGGAGTGGATGTACCAGGGAATAGCTCCCGATGATCTTTTTGTTTGAACATGCAAACCACGCTGAC
>JANNKV010000031.1:0-6384 GCA_031396485.1 Polaromonas sp.
GCCCATACTTATCGGCTGTAAATTTTTAATGATCCTGACTACTCACCCGGCAGCTTTTTGCCACCTTGCTTTTGCCGTTCGCTGTAATCAGCGAAGCCTCAAATTATATACCGGTTTTTTTAGCACCGTCAAATAAATTTGCATTTTTTTGACGTCCTGACCGATGCTATCAAGGCCCATCTGCTCTGCTTGCCGTACTCTTTTTACAGAGTGCCTTTCTTCAGCTCAGCCTTAGACTATAGCACGGGTATCCCCTCATCACCAGCGGGCTCACAAAAAGTTTCGGCTCTACCCGCTCTACCCGTTCAACCTGCTGCGCTCTGCCAATCCAATCAGGAAACGCGGCTTCGGCTGCCAGAGCCCGCGTCGGCTGGCGGCCGTCCACCTCATGCAGGTAGAGCCTCTCGCTCGCCGATGGGCCTGTCAGCTCTCTCCACTAGAGATCATGCAAACAGACGCGTCTGGGCACCCCAACCAGCGCCAAACAATCACCCCACGCGCTACCCCGGATAATCCCTGACCTATATGGCACTTATTACCCTTCTTGACGCTCAACTCGCTTTTGGGCACGTCGCCCTGCTGGACCACGCAGACTTCTCTCTCGAAACCAACCAGCGCATTGGCCTGATTGGCCGCAACGGCACCGGCAAATCCTCGCTGCTCAAGATACTGGCAGGCCTGGAAAAGCCCGATGACGGCACGCTGCAGCTTCAGCAGAACCTGCGCATCGCCTACGTGCCGCAGGAATCCAGCCTTGACCCGCATGCTACGGTTTTCATAGCTGCCAGCGCAGGATTGGCAAGGACCCGACATGTAGTCGAGATGTACTTGGCGGCCGACGAACACACCGACCTGGACGCACTGCAATCGGAGATCGAAGCACTCGACGGCTGGAACTGGGAGCAGCGCGTCGAGGAAACCCTGCATCGCCTGCACCTGGACAAAGACGCCATCGTCGGCTCGCTTTCGGGCGGGACCAAAAAGCGGGTGGCTCTGGCGCAAGCGCTGGTCGCCAGGCCGGATGTACTGCTGCTCGACGAGCCGACCAACCACCTCGATCTGGACTCGATTGCCTGGCTGGAAGAGCTGCTGGTCAATTTCAACGGCAGCATCATCACCATCACCCACGACCGGGCGTTTCTCGATCAGGTCGCCACCGCCATCGTCGAGCTCGATCGCGGCAAGCTGCTGACCTACCCCGGCAATTTTGCGCAGTATCTGGTTCAGAAGGAAGACCAGATGGCGCAGGAAGCCGTCATCAACGCCAAGGCGGACAAGCTGCTGGCGCAGGAAGAAGTCTGGATTCGCAAGGGCGTGGAGGCGCGGCGCACCCGCAGCGTGGCCCGTATCGGCCGCCTCGAAGCGCTGCGTGACAACCGCGCCGCACGCCGCGATGCCGTGGGCCGCGTCAATCTGGATGTCTCCAGCGGTGAAAAAAGCGGCAAGATCGTCGCAGAGTTGACCGAGGTGTCGAAAAGCTTCGGCCATCCAGGCCTTGAGAAGATCATCGTCAACCGCTTCAGCGGCACCCTGCTGCGCGGCGACAAGGTCGGGCTGCTGGGCCCCAACGGCGCCGGCAAGACCACGCTGCTCAAACTCATTCTGGGCGAGTTGCAACCCGACGTGACCACGCCGCCCGGCAAGATCCGCCAGGGCGCCAACCTGCAGGTCGCTTACTTCGACCAGATGCGCGACAGCCTGGACTTGGACGCCACGCTGGAAGACTTCATCAGCCCCGGCAGCGAATGGGTCGAGATCAACGGCCAGAAGAAGCACGTCAAAAGCTACCTGACCGACTTTTTGTTCTCGCCCGCCCGTGCGAACTCGCCGGTGCGCACGCTCTCAGGTGGCGAACGCAACCGCCTGCTGCTGGCGCGCCTGTTCGCCCGGCCAGCCAATGTGCTGGTGCTCGACGAGCCGACCAACGACCTGGACATCGACACGCTCGAATTGCTCGAAGACTTGCTGCAAAACTACGAGGGCACGGTCTTCCTTGTCAGCCACGACCGGCGCTTTCTCGACAACGTGGTGACCAGCACCATTGCCTACGAAGGCACACCCGATAACCCGGGCTACTGGCGCGAATACGAAGGCGGCGTGACCGACTGGATCACGCAATCCAAGCGCGCCGCGCAAATCAACAGCAGCAGCGCCAAAACCGCTGCCGCCAGCCCGCAAAAGACCAAGATTAATGACAAAAACACACCGCAGCCCGCGAAAGACGTGCGCGAGCCGCTATCAAAAAAGAAGCTGAGCTACAAAGAGCAGCGCGAGCTCGATGGTCTGCCGGCGATGATTCAGCAGCTTGAATCGCAGCAAAAAGCCATCGCGCAGGAGCTGTTCGACGGCACGCTCTACACCAGCAATGCCAAGCGGGCGGCCGAGTTGAACGCGCGCAATTCCAAGATTGAAGAAGAACTGATGACCGCGTTACAGCGCTGGGAAACGCTGTCAGCCTGAATTTTTCAGCTGCCCTTGTGGGGCGCCTGCGCCAAGTCGTAGGTTGGCGCCTTCTTCAAGCCAAGCACCTACAGAAAAAGGCGCTGAAAAGCCCTGACTTCGCGGGTCTCCAGACACATCGCTGGGCTACAGTGCTTGGCATCATGCAAGCCAGCCCCTCGCCATTCACCACGTCCAACGTTATCTCGAACCACGCTGCGCGCCATCCGGTTGCCCGGCTGACTGCCCTGCTTTTCTCGGCGATTCTGGGCGGCTGGGTGGCTGGTTGCGCGTCACTGCCCACAGACGTAGCGCGGCCCGTTTCAACCGCGCTGGCCAACCCGGGCGAAACCCGCCTAGGCCAAGCCGTGGCCGCCCGCGCCGCCAAGGCCGGCACCCGCAACGATTCCGGCTTTGCGTTGGTCAGCAGCGCCGAACTGGCATTCACCAGCCGCATGACGCTGATCAAGGCAGCGCAGAAAACGCTGGATATCCAGTACTACGCCATCTTTGCCGACGACACCACCGATCGCATGTTCGATGCCCTGCGCGACGCCGCCGCGCGCGGTGTGCGTATCCGCATCCTGCTCGACGACTTCAACACCTCGGGCAAAAACGCCCAGGTGTTGAAGCTGGCGTTCGAGAAAAACATGGAAATGCGGCTTTTCAATCCACTGCCGGGCGGTCGGAGTTCGCTGTTTTTCCGCATTCTGGGCAACCTTCGCGACGTTGAGGGCATGCAGCGGCGCATGCACAACAAGATTTTTGTGGCCGACAACGCGGTGGCCATCACCGGCGGGCGTAACCTCGGTGAAACCTACTTCGGTCAGAGTGCGGGCACTAACTTCATTGATGTCGACCTGCTGGCGGCCGGCCGCATCGCGCGGGATCTTTCGCGCAGTTTCGACCAGTACTGGAACAACCCGCAGGCCTACCCCGTGCAGTCATTGATGACAGCCAAAGAGATAGAGGCGCTCAAAACCCCACCGGTGGCCAGACCTGAGACCGGCTCCGGCAACCACACCGACGATCTGGCCGGACCGGCCGCTGCCGGGCAAGCCGGTGCGGGCGCTTCCCCGCCCGCACCGGCAGCCAGCAGCGGCTCCGCCAACGCCACGACGACTGCGCGCGTCGTGACCTCGCCCGGGGGCGCCAGCACCACGCTGCCGGCCCTGCCCGACGACACCGACCTCGGGCTGCTCACCTGGACTTGGGCCCCCTCGGCGATGCTGGTCGACAAACCCTCAAAGATACTGGCCGACGCCGACAGCGTGGAAGAAGCGCAGGACACCACGGTCGACGGCCTGCTGCAGCTGATGACCGAGGCCAGACGCGACCTGCTGATCGTCTCGCCGTATTTCGTGCCCGGCGAACGCATGATGAAGCAGCTCGAAGGCATCCGTCAGCGCGGCGTTCGGGTGCGCGTGCTGACCAACTCGCTGGCCTCCAACGACGCACCGGCGGCGCATGTGGGGTATGCGCGCTACCGTGAAGCGCTGCTGCGCCTGGGCATCGAGCTCTACGAAATGCGCGCCGAACACCCCAGTTCGGTCAGCAGCCTCGGCTCACTGGGCGGATCAATGGGCGGGCTGATGGGCGGTTCGCTGGGCAGCGCCACGGGCGGCTCCCGCGCCAGCCTGCATGCAAAAGTGGTGGTGATCGACGACCGCCTGCTGGTGGTCGGTTCGATGAACCTGGACCTGCGCTCCCAGCTGCAAAACAGCGAAGTCGCCATCGTCGTGCGCAACCGCGCCATCTCGCTTGAGGCCACGCGGCTGATCGAACCGGCAATGGCCAACGGCGCCTATCGCGTCGAGCTGGAAAGCGGTCGGCTGGTCTGGCGAGCGCCGCGGAACTCGGGCCTGAAAGACACGCCGGTCGAGCCGGATGCCAGTACCGGCTTGAAGTTGTTGCTCAAGCTCATCGGGCCGTTAGCGCCTGACGAGATGCTGTGAGTTGAGGCAGGCACGCGGGCCTCGCGACGGAGGGAGCTCCAAGGTGCCTTCAAAGCCCTACGAGCATCGTTTTTCAGTTTTTTTGGTCTCTAGCCCAGGCAAAGCCTGCATCAGCAGCTATTATTTTTATAGCATTTAATTTAAACCTTGACGTGTGGGCGGGAGCCAAATTGACACGCTGGGCTTAAACGGCCAGCGCATACCAAACCAGGCCTATCGGGCCTCGTGGTCGCGCACATCGCCCAATCCGGCTCGCTTCCATAAACTAAACCGCTATTACTTTGATAGCTTTCTACGCAGGAAATTCGCGGGCTGGAAGCTCAAAATCCCCTTAATTCAGCCAAAACACCATGCCAAGGCCAGAAACGCTCAGAAAGACGCATCGGACTTACCGATCCACTGCGACCTGATAGTCCACTATCGGTTTCACCCCCTCGATGCACGCGGATCGATCAGGGCCCCGGCAGGGCCGCCCTGCCCGCTGACGGCCGCTTTGCGCTCGCGCTGTACGTTGTCCACAGCCAGGAAGGATTTTTTGCTGCAGGCTGTCAGCTGGCAAGGCGTCAACAGGAATCTGTGTCGGACCCGGCGAAAAGCCCGGAGAGAAGTCTCAATCCTTCGCTTTTCAGCAAGACCAGGTTACTGCAGCGTCACACGAAAGACGACCGTGCCGGCCTGCGTAGGCGCCAGTGAGCCGGTGAGCGTCCAGACGATGCCCCCAGCGGCACCGCCTGCCGGTTGCGTCGTCACATTGCAGGCGGTCACGTTGGCTGGCAGCGGTGCGCCGCAGGCGGCTGACACAAACGCCGTGAAGGCGGGCGTCGCATCGTGGATGACGATCGTGGCCAGCGGATCGGCGCTGGCGTTGCTATAGGCGATGGTGTACTCCAGCGTTTCGCCCGGCTTGGCCGCGTTGGCCGTGCCGGCGCTGCCGCTGGTGGTCACGTTGCGCACCGTCTTGCTCAGGCTCAAACCGGCACCGCCCGGGTTGCCAACCGTGGTGGTATCTGTTCGGGTGTAGGTCACCACCGGCCCGCTGACTGGAGCGAACGTGGCCGTCACGGTGATGACGTCACTGGCGCTGTAAGGCGCGCTGGCGGGCACAAACTCCTTGATGACGATGCACACCGAGTCGCCGGCGATAACGCTGATGCTGGTGGCTTGGGGCGCATTGCCTTCGGCGCCGTCAAGTACCCCATTGCAGTTGCTGTCGCGGTAGATAACGTTGCTCCAGCCGGCTACAGCGGGTGCGGTGACATTGGTCGTGCTGAAGGCTACCGTGCCGGCCAGCGAGGCGTTGAAGGTGTGCGGATAAAACACGGTGGTGCCTGGCAGTGCCGTCTGCGTGCCGTCGGGCTGGAAGGTGTTTTGGGCAGCCATGACCACCACGGTGGCATCAAAAGCTGAGTTGTTGCCGGCATTGGCGGCTGGCTCGCCGCCGCCGCTGACTGCAGCGCTGTTGGTGACACTGGGCACGGCGGTGGCGGCCACGCTGACGTTGATGGTGATCGGGCTGGCGCTGGCGGCGCCTGCGGCAATGACTGCGCTGCTGGTGCAGGTGACCACCTGCCCGGACGCCGAGCAGGTCCAGCCGGTGCCGCCTGAACCTGCGGCGGTGTAGCTCAGACCGGCAGGCAGGGTGTCAACCACGGTGACGATGCCGCTGGTGGGCGCCGTACCGAGTGTGTTGTTGACGAGCAGGCTGTAAGCGCCAACGCTGCCCACGGTGAAGTTGCCGCTGTGGGTTTTCGTCAGGCGGAGATCGACTGAAACCACGGTCAGCAGCGCCGCGTTGGCGCCCGCTCCGGTAGCTGTTTCATTGGCACTGACGCCGGTGGTTGTATTGGTAAAGCTCCCAGGGGTGGGGCTGGTCACCACCATGGTGATGATGCAGCTCGCACTTGCGGCAAGCGGGCCCCCCGCAAAAGAGACGCTGGTGGAGCCTGGTGTCGCGCCGCTGACCACGCCGCCGCAATTGTTGGAAACGTTG
>JANNKV010000037.1:0-2059 GCA_031396485.1 Polaromonas sp.
GAAAGCGGCTTTTCGTTCAGTCCCCTATTGGTCCATCGCCGCACCGGTAGCCAGCTGGCTGATGCTGGCCGGCACGATGGCCGGCTGGGGTGGCTGGTTTTTAGTGCCGGTGGCGGCCGCGCTGATCGCCTCGGTGCTGGCGGCCGTGCACCATGCCGAGGTCATCGCGCACCGCGTCGGCGAGCCTTATGGCACGCTGCTGCTGGCGCTGGCTATCACCATCATTGAAGTGGCGCTGATCGTGGTGCTGATGATTTCCGGCGGCCCTTCAACGACAGCGCTGGCGCGCGACACGGTTTTCGCGGCGGTGATGATCATTCTGAACGGCATCATCGGCCTGTGCCTGCTGGTCGGCTCAAGCTGGCACGGCGAACAGCGTTTCGGGCGTTACGGCGTCAATGCCAGTCTGGCCACTCTCGCCGCCATCGTGGTGCTGACGCTGGTCTTGCCGAACTACACCACCACAACCCCTGGCCCCAACTACAGCGCAAGCCAGCTCGGCTTCATTGCCGTGATTTCACTGGTTTTGTATGGCACCTTCGTGCTGGTGCAAACCGTTCGGCACCGCGACTACTTTCTTCCGGCGCAGGCGGCTGAAAATGAGGACACGCACGCTGCGGAGCCCAGCGCGCGCGAGGCCTGGATCAGCCTCGCGTTGCTGCTGGCCTGCCTGGTTGCTGTGGTGTTGCTGGCCAAGTCACTGGCCCCTGCAATTGAAAACGCGGTAGCCGCTGCCGGCGCGCCGCCTGCGCTGGTTGGCATCATCATCGCCACGCTGGTGCTGCTGCCAGAGGGGCTGGCAGCCCTCCGGGCCGCCCGCGCCAACCGGCTGCAGACCAGCATGAACCTGGCGCTCGGTTCGGCGCTGGCCAGCATCGGGCTGACGATTCCGGCGGTCGCGATTGTGTCGCTGGCCACCGGCTGGACACTGACGCTCGGCATCGACGTCAAGTCGACGGTGCTGCTGATGCTGTCTCTGCTGGTCGCCACGCTGTCGCTGGGCACTGGCCGTACCACCGTGCTGCAGGGCATGGTGCACCTGGTGATTTTCGCGGTGTACCTGTTCACCACAGTTGTGCCCTGAACCCATCGGGTTTTACCCCGGCGCAGCACCACGTTCACCACGGGTTTGCACCGCTGGCCTGACCGACTTTGGCATGGAGAATCAGGCACGCGAACGGTGCGCCACAATTCAACCGGGCACCAAAGTTGCTACAAAATCCCTGCTGCAAATTTTTAACTCTCTCCCGTTTATCCATCCAAGCCCCGGAACCCCATGAAAAACCGCACCTTCCTGAAGATCGCCGTCGCGCTGGCAGCCGCCACCCTGTTCAACGTCGCCCATGCCCAAAACACACCCATCAAGTTTCAGCTTGACTGGCGCTTCGAAGGCCCCGCTGCCCTGTTCCTGACACCCGCCGCCAAGGGCTATTTCAAGGACAACAAACTCGATGTGACAGTCGATGCCGGCAACGGTTCAGGCGGCGCGGTCACACGGGTGGCGTCAGGCACCTACGACATGGGTTTTGCCGACCTGGCCGCCGTGATGGAATTTCACGCCAACAATCCCGACGCGCCGAACAAGCCGGTGGCCGTGATGGTGGTCTACAACAACACGCCGGCGTCCGTGATGGCACTTAAAAAATCGGGCATCAAGGGCACGGCCGACCTGAACGGTAAAAAACTCGGCGCCCCGGTTTTCGACGCCGGCCGACGCGCCTTCCCGATTTTTGCCAAGGCCAATAACATCTCTGGCGTGCAGTGGACGGCCATGGACCCACCGCTGCGCGAAACCATGCTGGCGCGCGGCGATGTCGATGCGATCACCGGTTTCACCTTCACTTCGTTGCTCAACCTGGAAGCGCGCGGCGTGAAGGCCGAAGACGTGTTGGTGCTTCCCTATTCCGACTACGGGGTCAAGCTGTACGGCAACGTCATCATCGCGTCGCCCAAACTCATCAAGGAAAATCCTGCAGCCGTCAAAGCCTTTTTGCAGGCCTTCACCAAAGGCGCAAAAGAAGTCATGGCCAACCCTGGCGCGGCAATCGCCGATGTGAAG
>JANNKV010000048.1:0-7673 GCA_031396485.1 Polaromonas sp.
ACGGACCGAGTATTGATGACCACGTATGGCATACGTTTTACGCGTTGAGACCTGCAACACCAGAAGAAACCGACGCCAGCGTATTTGGCACAGTCGAAAACTTGATCTTAAAGATTAAGGACATCGAAACTTGGAACGAAACACTTTCACCTCACTGGAACCTCTGAGTGCAGAAGTCAACCGTCTTTCATGAGGATGTTTTTTACGAACACTTTAGGCCGTTCCGCCACCCTTCGGCCCACTTCGATATTTGGGGTGGTCACGGACTCGAAACCTTCGGTGCCGATTTACAAATAGTCAAAAGTTACCCGGAAGATTTCGTCTGGACAGTGGTTGACGGCGACGACGGGGATGAGCAGTGGATCACACCCGGATATCACTACGTGAATCGTGTTTGCTATTTGTTGACCGAGGTTCCTCACAGAGAAGCTCCGGTGGAATTCCGCATTGCACGTAACGCACGCTCCCTAACGCCCGTGGGGCTCGAACGTCGCATAAGCACTCTTCGGCGGATTTTGCTGACTGGCTCACTAGGAGTTAGCTAAAGCTTGCTCGGTAAGTAATCGGGTCCAAAACACAATGCTGATCCAGCGCGCCACGAAGGTCAAAAAGACGAGGCGCTTTCCTGAACTCAAAAAGGCGGTAAAGATGAAACTGCTCTTTTGCGCCGCTGGATAACGCCAGCTCGCCGCGTGAAACAAAGAAGGGTGTGTCACGGCCAAAAGTCGTCGTTTTAACCTCGATGAAGCGTTCTTTCCCATCGCCGTCAAAGGAAAGTACGTCATAGCCCAAGCCATCGCCCTTGGACTGGGAGACGTGGTCAACTTTGTCAGCCAGACGCGGCTGACCAAGCGCGATCAGCCGCCAATGCTCAAACTTAACAATGAACTCCTCGCCGGCTAAACCCAATGATTGATTCTGAGCTTCGCGTTCAAGATAGTCGCGTTTTACCGCTTTGAAGAGCAGCGGGTTGTATGGTTCAGCTGCTCGGTGTTGCCGGTGGGGTGCTTCTGATTTCACCTTGGCGAAATCCGTGAGGGTTGGCAGAAAAGCAGGTTGTTGCACGGCCGCAAGGGCAACACTGTCCAGTGCCGGCTTACCGCGGACTTGTTCCATGGCAATCGTCGCTAGTAGCGCCTGATAGTTTGACCGGGGTTTGTACCCCGGAATGGGAGGAAATCCGAGATCCCTCATTACGGCACTAATGTTGCAATGCTTGAACTCAATCGACGGCTCTGAACGATCCTGCAACTTCTTTTGCAGGTTTTGGCGATGCATCGTCTTGCTGTACTTTTGCCCTGCCAGTTCAAGAGTCAACATTTCCAAGTAATCAGCAACGATTGCTTCCACCTCTTCGCGAGACCAATCCATTGGGCTTCCCAATAATTTTTGAGTGATGAAGGCATCTTATGTCGCATGGGTTGACAAACTCAATGCGGCGCCTTCAAGCTGTTTCGCGTCTTGTTCATCGGCCGCATCGGCCTTGCGAATTTCCCCCTGCGCCAAGCCAGCAAGGTCTACGGAATCCGCCGCGCCACATGCACCGCATCGAGATCGTCAGGCCATATTTAAGAACACTTCGTGCCTCTAGCCCAAATAGAACATGCGCCAGCAGCTATTAATTTAGTAGCGAAGGTTTGATCTTATCGGTCAACGCACACGTGAGCCGATTTACCTCATGGCGCTATCAGCACCCGCAATACTCGTTTCGCGCACCAATAGAGCTCCCTACTCGCCCGGTGGGCGGGAGGTATCCAGTTCGATGCCGAAGAGGTGTAAGCTCCGCATGAACTACACAAATCGGGGTTTGGGTCGCGTCAGGCGGTCGGGTCTACCACCCGATTACCGACGCATTACGCCAGCAGCATCATCCCAGCCGCACGTACCGCCGTCTTATCAAACGTCACTGTCGAGGAGCAGCCTTCACTTTTGGCAATCTCGGCAATCAATGCGCCCACCAAACCGGCTTTGCGGCTCTTACCGCGGCTAAACCGGCGAATGGTGGCCTGGACGACCTCGCGGCGTTCCACCTGAATCTGCGGGGTGTTCAACAAGTCGCTGATCATGTCGGCCAACTCGTCCATGGTGGCGCTGTACAGGCGGCTCAATACCCAGCACAGCTCGGCCAGCACCACCAGGCTGATAAAGCCGGGGCGGGCAACCGTCAGGTCGTTTTCGATCAGCCGGCTGGCCAGCGCGGCTTGCCGAACATCGTCTTGCGTCAGGTAACGCGCCAGCACGTTGGCGTCGAGGCCGATCATGTGCGCTTATTTACCGCGCGCACGGCTCACGGCACCGGCGGCTATGGATTCGTTCATGGCCTCGACAGTGACCGGCTTTTTGGCTCGTCCGGCAAACCGCCCTTTCAACGAAGAAACGTCGCTTCGGACGGGCACCAGCACGAAACTTCCATCGACGGGCAAAAAATCTGCCTGCGCCCCGGCACTCAAGCCCAGCGCGTTGCGCACAGAGATGGGCAGCGTGATCTGGCCCTTACCGTTAAGGGTGGCAACTGGCATGGGCCTGGTCCTTGCGGTTGATAAATAATTTCATCGGCAACTTGTTTGAGGCTGATGCCATTCAACTGGCCGTCGTTGCCCAAGGGTTGATGACTTCCAGCCCCGCATAGTCAAAGTCTCTGGTGTTGCGGGTTACCAGCCGCAAGTCATGGTGCAGCGCCGTAGCGGCCAACAAGCTGTCGATCGCGGGCACAGGGCGGCCGGCCTGCGCAAGCAATCGGCCCCAGTGGTCGGCCACTTCAGGCCCGATGGGCAAAATGCGCCTGCCAAACCAGTCACGCAGGTCGTGCTCCAGCCAGAGACGCAATTTTTCACGCCGCAGGGCGTCTTCGACACCGGTTAGCTTTTCGACGCCTTTCCGAATTTCGCCCAGCGTCAGGGCGCTCAAAAACAAGGCGTCGTCGGGTGTATTCGCAAACCATGCCAGTACGGCGGCATCAGGTTTGGGCCGCGCCAGTTCGGAGATCACATTGGTGTCGATGAGGTAACTCAAAGCGCTATCTCGCGCGTCAGGCCCTGTGGCCGTTCTATGTCCAGCTCAAGGCCGGTCATTGGCGAGCCGCGCATGAACTCAACAAATCCGGGCTTGGGGTTTGTCAATCGAGCATATTCAGCGCGAGAAATCACCACGGCCACTGGCTCACCACGCACCGTGATGCCCTGCGGCCCGTCGCTGAGCGCGCGCTTCACCACCTCGCTGAACTTGCCTTTTGCTTCTTGAAGTTGCCATGTCAACATAAAAACCTCCTGTCTAGTCAGTCTGGTCAGATTATAAGTTGGCTGGCCACGGGACGGCTATTCCGGGCTCGATTTCTAGAGTTTCTTACCTCTAGCCCAGACAATACGTGCGCCAGCAGCTATCAACTTAATAGCGCGCCGACAGTCTTATGGCACAACACAAGCATCCGCCGCACCCGCATACTGCGCCATCAACGCCCGCACCGCCGGCTTTGCGCAGCGCTGCAAGGTCATCAGCATCGCGTGATCAGGGCGCGTGACGCCGTGGCGGGTGCGCAAGTCGTGCTGAATCTGGCCGAGCAGCGAGGCGGCCATTTCGGCGTCGGCCAGCGCGCGGTGGGCGCGGCCGGCTCGGGGCAGGTCGTGGTAGTCAACCAGCACGCCGAGCTTGTGGCTGGGCGCGTGCGGGTAGAGCCGCCGCGACACCAGCAGCGTGCAGGCAAAGGCGTGCATGGCCGCCTCGCCGGCCAGGGCCAGTTCGGCCTGCCAGAACTTGCGGTCGAATGCGGCGTTGTGCGCCACCAGCGGCGCGCGCCCGACGAAGCGGCTGGCATCAACCATCACGCGCTCGGCAGCGGGCGCGGCGGCGACCATGGCGTTGCTGATGCCGGTCAGGCTGGTGATGAAGGCCGGAATGTGCACGCCAGCATTCATCAGGCTCTGGAAGCGGTCCACAATCTGTCCGCCCTCGAGCAGCACGATAGCCACCTCGGTCGCGCGGCTACCCATCGCGGGTGACAGGCCGGTGGTTTCGAAGTCGATGACTGCAATCAGGCTCATGAGCTTGCAAGAAAGTGAAGAGTCAAGCAGGCAGCATGGCCCAGAGGGGTACGGCTTCCATTCGGTCAGCCAGCTTGTAACGATGCAGGCCGGGATACACCACATACAGCGCATCGAGCTTCAAGTCGGTCATGGCGATATGCATGCTGGTCGTGACTCGGGGCGCATCGGCGCGCTTGAACTCGACGCCTACACGCTGGCCGCCCTTGAACAGCAACAGGTCCAGCTCGGCGCCTTGGTGCGTCGCCCAAAAATAGGCCTGCTCGGGTTGCGTAATGCGCAAAACCTGCTCGAGTGCAAAACCTTCCCAGCTGGCCCCGCTTTGCGGATGGGCGAGTAATTGCGGCAGGGTCTTGACGCCCATGAGCGCATGCAAAAGGCCGGTATCACGAAAATAGATTTTGGGCGCCTTGACCTGCCGCTTGCCCAGATTTTCATGCCACGGCTGCAGTTGCCGCACCATAAAGGTCTGGGTCAGGTAGTCGAGATACCTGCGCACGGTAGTCTCGCCTATGCCTAGCGAACGCGCAGGTTCGGAGGCTTTCCAGACTTGTCCGTGGTAATGCGCGACCATTTGCCAAAACCGCATCATCAAAGGGGCGGCCACGTTCATGCCAAGCTGGGGCAAGTCGCTGTACAGATAGCGATTGATGGCGTCTGTACGCCAGGTTGCGCTGACCGCGTCTTCGCGTGGCAAATAAGCGCCCGGAAAGCCGCCGCGCAGCCACAGCTGATTGACCTCTGCGCGGCTTGCACCCACTTCGCCAAGGTCAAAGCCCGCGACCTCTAGCGTCACTGCGCGGCCCAGCAAGGATTCCTTCTTGTGCGTGACACCCGGAGACGCACTACCCAACAAAAGATATTGCCCGTTACGGTTGATGTGCCCTGGCCGGTCAATCAATACACGAAGCGCTTCAAACAGCTGCGGCTGATGCTGCACCTCATCAATAACCACCAGCCCCTGCAAGTCCGCAAGCGCCTCCACCGGAAAGGCAAGTCGCTGCCGCGCTGACACATCTTCCAGGTCGAAGTAGTTCGGTGAATCGGGGGCGACGAACTCCCTGGCGAGCGTCGTTTTGCCTACCTGGCGAGGGCCCACCAGCTCGACCGCTCTGAAAGATTCCAGCAAATAGCCCAGCCTGGATTTAAGAGCGCCACGTTCAATCATTATCAGATGATAACAAGAACACCATGAAATTCCGCTATTTCATGGCGGAATTTCATGGTGTTCTTGTTTACCGCCCTGCGTAACACGAGAACGCCGACCTTCTTCATTGAAAGAAGCGTGTATCTCTCCAAAAAAGTAAAGACGCCGCGTAACTAAAGCTTCAAATTAGGCGGCAAATACTTCGCCATCAGGTCTTCGTAATACGGCTTCAACGCTGCCAGCGAGGGCGGGTTCTCATTCTTCGAGTACAGGTCGTAGGGATTGAATTTCTGCACCCACGCCAGATTGGCGCGATCCTGCTCGTTGAGCAAATGACCGTATTGCCCTTCGCGGTGCCACGCGTAAAACGAGTGGTAGCGAATCATGTAGAGCGCGGGCTGGGGCAAACAGTCTTTTAGCAGCTGGTACAGATACTCGTCGTGGCCCCCTGACATGCGTACGGTATCAAGTCCGCAGCCGGGGCTGTAAACCCCGTAGTCGGTGTTGTAGCGTGCGTCGCCACTGTCGGCATTCACCGCAAAAAACTCGGGGTAGACAATCTTGTCAGAGAACCTGCAGCCGACCGGAAAGGTGTCACCGACCACCACCCACTGCGGCTCGCCAAAAAGGCACAGCACCTTGCCCAGGTCGTGAATGAAGCCAGTCAGCACAAACCAGTCGGGGTGGCCGTCCGCTCGAATGGCTTCAGCTGTTTGCAGCAGGTGGCTGATTTGCGGCAGCTCAATGTCAGGGTCGGACTCATCGACCAGCGTGTTCAGGAAATCAAGCCCTTCCCACGGCGTCATTTCCCGCTGGTCAAACTTCAGCCATTTCGCGCGCTTCTCCTGCACAAAAGCGTAGGTCTGGTGCGTGTGGTTGTTGCGATAAAACATGCGTACGCGCTCTATGCCGGACTGATCGTAGTCCCGATAGCCGCCGCGGTTTTCAGCCGCTGCGAGCAGGTCGCTGGCGGGGTCGGGTTGAACGGGTAAGTGGACAGACATGACCATAGATTATCCCAATGCATTCGACCAGTAGCTCCGCAGCGAGGTGTTTAACCTTGTTTAAGTTTGTTGAACTGCTTCAAAGAAATGATGCGGCAAACTCTTTGAAGTCGGGTGTCTACATGAGCTTGTCCTTGGCTATGGTGTGTCCGCAAAGTCTCCAACGCATCAATCCGTGCCTGAACTGGTTGAGCCAGCCAATAGGCCAGGTCCGCCGCCTGTTGCGACTGGTGCAACGTTGTTTTACGCGCCGTGAGTTGCATGGCCGCTTTAAGTTTCGCTGCCGCGTGTCTACGGGTTCACTCGAACGCTGACTTACACGTCAATATTTGCCGCCCGCAGCGCGTTCGTTTCAATGAATATGCGGCGCGGCTCAACCTCGTCACCCATCAGCATCGTGAAGACATGATCGGCTTCAATGGCGTCGTCGATTTGCACCTTGAGCAGCCGGCGCACTTGCGGGTCCATCGTGGTTTCCCAGAGTTGGGCCGGGTTCATCTCGCCCAGGCCTTTGTAGCGCTGGCGTGCGGTGGCGTTTTCGGCCTGGCCGATCAACCACTTCATGGCTTCGCGGAAGTCGCCGACTTTTTCTTCCTTCTGACGCTCGCCTTCTCCGCGCATGACTTTCGCGCCTTCGCTGATCAGGCCCTTGAACGTGGCCGCTGCTTCAGCGAGTGCCGCGTAGTCGGCGCCATGCACGAAGTCTTGCGTGATCACGCTGCTTTTGACGTTGCCATGATGGCGGCGGCTGATCCGCAGGATGGGCTTGTCGGTTCGCACATCGAATTCACCCGCCACTTCAGCCGGTGCGCCGGTCGTCGTCAGTTCGCGCAGATGCGCCTGCAGCGCGACGGCTGAAACTTCTGCATCAGCCACGGTATCAAGGTTCAGGTGTACCCCATCGGCGATCGAGCGCAGCGCTTCTGCGTCCATGAAGCCGCGCAGCCGGGCAATCACCGATTCGGCCAGCTGGTGCTTGCGCGCCAGTTCAGCCAGCGTGTCGCCCCTGAGCACCACGTTTTCGTCGGCGCCAGTTTGCACGGCTGCATCTTTCAGCGCAATGCGCAGCAGGAAGGTGTCGAGCGCGGCCGTGTCCTTCAGGTACTGCTCTTCCTTGCCGGCCTTGACTTTGTACAGCGGCGGCTGCGCAATGTAGATGTGGCCGCGCTCGACGAGCTCAGGCATCTGGCGGTAGAAAAAGGTCAGCAGCAGCGTACGGATGTGCGCGCCGTCGACATCGGCGTCAGTCATGATGATGATGCGGTGGTAACGCAGCTTGGCGACGTTGAAGTCATCTGCGCCCGGTGTACCACCAATACCGCCGGCCTTCCCGATGCCGGTGCCAAGTGCTGTGATGAGCGTCAGAATTTCATTGCTGGTCAGCAGCTTTTCATAACGCGCTTTTTCCACGTTCAGAATCTTGCCGCGCAGCGGAAGAATGGCCTGGAATTTACGGTCACGCCCCTGCTTGGCCGAGCCCCCGGC
>JANNKV010000074.1:0-7713 GCA_031396485.1 Polaromonas sp.
AACGGCCGCCGCGGCACCATGAGCGGCAAGCTCACCGTCAAGGGCGTGCAGGGCCACATCGCCTACCCGCACCTGGCCAAAAACCCGATTCATCTTTTCGCACCGGCGCTTGGCGAACTGGTCGCAACCGAGTGGGACGCCGGCAATGAATTTTTTCCGGCCACGAGCTGGCAGATGTCGAATATTCACGGCGGCACGGGTGCGAGCAACATCATTCCGGGTGAGCTGGTCGTCGATTTCAATTTCCGGTTTTGCACCGAATCCACACCTGACAGCCTGCAACAGCGCGTGCGCGCTGTGTTGGACAAACACAACCTAGACTACGACCTGAAGTGGGTCATAGGCGGCCTCCCCTTTTTGACCACACCTGGCGAGCTGGTGAAAGCCGTCAGCGGCGCTATTGCGGCAGAGACTGGCGTGCAAACCGAACTGTCGACCACCGGTGGCACCAGCGACGGCCGCTTTATCGCCAAAATCTGCCCGCAGGTGATCGAGTTCGGGCCAATCAATGCGTCGATCCACAAGATCAATGAACATGTGCTGGTCAGCTCGCTGGACCCGCTCAAAAACATCTACAAGGGCGTGCTGGAGCGCCTGGCTGGCCTTCCGTGACCGTGACGGTTCTCGAACTCATTGAAGACGCTGCTGCGCAACTCGAAGCCGCCGGCCTGACATTCGAAAACGGCTTCGGTCAAGGCACCACCAACGCGTTTGACGAAGCGGCGTGGCTGGTCATGTGGCAGCTCGGTTTACCGCTCGACGACCTCGATTCAGTATCAAATCGCCCTGTAGCCCAGGCAGAATGTGCGCAGGTAGCTATACTTTTAGGAGCGCGCATCTCCACGCGCAAGCCCGCCGCCTACCTGACGCAAGAAGCATGGCTGATGGGCGTGCCGTTTTATGTCGATGAGCGGGTGATTATTCCGCGCTCGTTCATTGCGGAGTTGCTGGTCGATGAAAGCATTGATCCGTGGCTGGGCGAAGACACGAAACGCGTGCTCGATTTATGCACCGGCAACGGCAGTTTGGCGGTGCTGGCGGCCATGACCTACCCGGAGGTGCTGGTGGACGCCGCCGACATCAGCCCGGACGCGCTGGCGGTGGCCCGCATCAATGTGGACAAACATGGACTTGCGGACCGCATCACGCTGATCGAATCCGACGGGCTGGCGGCCTGCCCAGGCGCCAGAAACGGCGGTTACGACCTGATTTTGTGCAACCCGCCCTATGTCAATGCCGCCAGCATGGCCACGCTGCCGGCCGAATTCAAGGCCGAACCCGCCCTTGCGCTGGGGGGCGGAACCGACGGTATGGACTTCATTCGAGGCCTTTTTCTAACGGTTTCGGCCCAAATGAACGAAAATGGAGTGTTAGTGCTTGAAATCGGCAATGAACGCGACAATTTCGAGCGCGCTTTCCCGCATCTAGAGCCGCTCTGGTTTGAAACCAGCGCAGGCAGCGACCAGGTGATGTTGATCACACGAGAACAACTGGTCTGATTCTTTCGGGTCGTCCGACATGGCGACCGGGCAGCTTGACTTCGGTCAGCGCCTTCCCCACAATTTTCCTGAGTCTTTAGACATGATCACCCTTAAAAACGTCGTGCTCCGCCGCGGCGCCAAAGTCATTCTTGACAGCGCTTCTGTCACCCTCAACCCCGGCGAAAACGTCGGCCTGGTCGGGCGCAACGGCGCGGGCAAGTCAACACTGTTCGCCATGCTGAACGGCTCGCTGCATGAAGACGGCGGCGAGTTTTCGATTCCTTCGCAGTGGCGTATGGCGCAAGTCGCGCAGGACATGCCCGAAACCGAGCAAAGCGCCACCGACTACGTGATCGAAGGCGACATCGTGCTGCAGGCCGCGCAGGCTGAGGTTGATGCATCGGAAGCCAGCGGCGACGGCGACCGCATGGCGCATGCGTATATGGAGCTGTACGACGCGGGCGCGCACGACGCGCAGGCCCGCGCGCAGGCGCTGATTCTGGGCCTAGGCTTCAAGGTCAGCGAACTCGACAACCCCGTCAACAGTTTTTCCGGCGGCTGGCGTATGCGGCTGCAACTGGCGCGCGCACTGATGTGCCCGTCTGATTTGCTGCTGCTCGACGAGCCGACCAATCACCTGGATCTGGACGCACTGGTCTGGCTGGAGGCGTGGCTGAAACGCTACCAGGGCACTATGCTGGTTATCAGCCATGACCGTGAGTTTCTGGATGCAGTCACAGACGTGACGGTGCATATTGAAAGCGCCAAGCTCACCCGCTACGGCGGTAATTACAGCAAGTTTGAAGATCTGCGCTCTGAACAGATGGCGCTGCAGCAAACCGCTTTCAGCAAGCAGCAGGACAAGATCGCACACCTGCAAAAATTTATTGCCCGCTTCAAGGCGAAAGCCAGCAAGGCCAAGCAGGCGCAAAGCCGCGTCAAGGCACTCGACCGCATGGAGAAAATCGCGCCGCTGCTGGCCGAAGCCGACTTCACCTTTGAGTTCAAGGAACCGGCAAATCTGCCCAACCCGATGCTGTCGATGCAGAACGCGTACTTTGGCTATCCGCCGCCTGAAGACGCGCCCGAAGGCACGCCATCGACCGTGATCGTGCAGAACGTCTGCATGTCGGTGCTGGCCGGTCAGCGCATCGGCATTCTGGGCGCCAACGGCCTGGGTAAATCGACGCTGGTGAAGACCGTGGCGCGCGCTTTGGCGCCGATCAGTGGCGACATGACGGAAGGCAAGGGACTGAACATCGGCTACTTCGCCCAGCAGGAACTCGACGTGCTGCGCCCCGCCGACAACCCGCTGGAGCACATGATCCGCCTGGTGAAAGAAACCACCGCCGCCGGCCGGATCAGCGGCCAGGGCACGCGCGAACAAGACCTGCGAAGTTTTCTGGGCATGTTCAATTTTGGCGGTGACATGGTCAAGCAGTCGGTCGGCAGCATGAGCGGCGGCGAAAAAGCGCGGCTGGTGCTGTGCATGATCGTCTGGCAACGCCCGAATCTGCTGCTACTGGACGAGCCAACCAACCACCTTGATCTGGCGACGCGCGAAGCCTTGAGCATGGCGCTCAATGAATTTGAAGGTACCGTGATGCTGGTCAGCCATGACCGTGCCTTGCTACGCGCCGTATGCGACGAATTCTGGATGGTGTCCAAGGGCGGCGTCGAGCCCTTCGATGGCGATCTGGATGATTACCAGAAGTATTTGCTCGACCATGCCAAACGCATGCGCGAAGAGGCGAAGAAGTCGGGTAACGCGCCCACGCCTGCGGCTGCAGTCGTACCTGCACCCAAGGCTGACCCCGCTATTAAATCAGGAGCTGCTCGCGCAGGTAATGATTGGGCTGGAAGCACTTTTGACGCCAAAAAACCAGCCAACAAGAAGGAAGAAGCCCAAAAGCGCCAGCAGCAGTCGGACACCGTCAAGCCGCTGCGCAAGGAGATTGAAAAGATCGACCAGCGCATGCAGGCATTGACCGCAGAGCAGACCAGCCTGCAAACCGCGCTGACGACCATCAGCGCGCCGGCCGAGATGGCCCAGGCGGGCAAGCGGCTGAAAGCGATCGAAGGCGAACTGGGTACGCTGGAAGAACGCTGGCTGGAGCTGACCGAGCAGATTGAAACGGCTGCCGCCTGACGGGAGAGCATTCCGTTTTACTCCCTCTCCCTCCGTGAGAGGGTTGGGGTGACAGTCTTCGGGTCACGCCGACCTCAATCAAAATCCCCGAATCCCCACTCGCACTCGAATCCCGGCAAAATGGAATCATCGAAGCACTCGAAAGGTTCCAGTCCATGCCCAGCGCCCTTCACATGGCTTCCACCGACGCGGCCCTGAAGGCCGCCGTCATGCGCAGCCGCAAGCTCCTTAACAAGCGCGCCCTGACGGCCGCAGTGGCCAGCGCCGTACCCGTGCCGGGCCTGGACTGGGCTGTTGATGCGGCCATGCTTTCAAAACTGATCCCCGAGATCAACAACGAGTTCGGCTTGAGCCCGCAACAGCTCGATCAGCTGAATCCCAAAAAGCGCGAGCAGGTTCAAAAGGCGGCGACGATGGTCGGCTCGGTATTGATCGGCAAATTCATCAGCCGCGACCTGGTCATCAAGGCTGCTACCAAAATCGGAATGCGCCTGACGACCAAGCAGCTTGCCAAGTACGTTCCGTTCGCCGGCCAGATCGTCGCTGCCGCCGTGGGCTATGCGGCGATTCGCTACCTGGGTGAAGAGCACATGAAAGACTGTGTGCGGGTAGCACGGGAGGCGCAGCTGGAGGTGCCGCGGTTGGGATATTCAGCATAAGCAGGCAGGCTCGGGATGCTGAGCAGCGAGCTTGCAAAACATCATGCGCAAAATAAAAAAGCGCCTGACCGCAAAGTCAGGCGCTTTGAATTTTGGTGGGGCCTGCGGGGGTCGAACCCACGACAAACGGATTAAAAGGGGGATAAAACCCCTATTTATCAACAACTTATGCTCGCCTTCGCTCGCCATGTAACGCTAGGATTTGCTAAATTTGTCACGTAAATCGAATGCGGCAGATAGCGCGCCCAATCTTGGGAGACCTTGTAGGTCAGTCTGACCACTGTCAAATCATGTGAGATGCCATATCCGTACTGGCAGTGAATATTTGCTTGCGCCGTGTGCGTACTTGGTTTACAATACCAACACGGCAGCGCGAAGATCAGCGCTGACGCGGTTTTCAAAGATTGAATTACTCCATCCCGTGAAGGTAAGAAGCTCAGTGAACTGGTTTCGCTAAAAACGAAACCGCCTGCGTCAACGTTTGGTTGGCAAGGCTTGTAACGCACAGCAGTTGGTTAACTCCAGCAGCTAGCAGGTTTGATAGTACGTCTCAGTATTCAGTTGGCTAGCTCTTAGTAGTAAGTACCGAGCATCTAGCAGTTGAATGGGGGGAAGAAGTATCAGCAAGCGCGGCAAATTGATATGAGCTTGGTTGTCGAGTTGGCTCCCTTACGGCGCTACCTTGATCGGGGAAGCGAGGCATGTGCTTCGTAATTGGGAGGTTCTGGATGAATACGCAATCTTATGAAAACCACATCGCGGTCCTCAAAAAGGTCCGAGGTGTTTGCAGTAGCCAACTCGACGATGGAGTTTCGAGAGAATTGGATGACGTGATTAAAAGCCTAGAGGAGGCCAAGAGTCGCGATCCGGGCGCAGAAGCAGTTGCAAAACTGCGTTTGCGTGTGCTTCAAGTAATCGCGGTCGTGGTCAGCATTGTGACCAACATCGACGATTGGATGAAGTGATTAAGCGAGACCCCCAAGCTCCTTTTTGTTATCGGCTTACTTATGAATATTGGAAACGCAATACTTCTCGCTAGGACAAAGCGGAAGCTATCGCAGGCCGCTTTGGCAGAGCGTGCCAAGATTTCCGTTTCGTATCTGTCCATGCTGGAGAGATCTAAACGTGATCCCGCGCTGTCATCTTTGAAGCGGGTAGCAGATGCTCTTGGAATGCCACTAGAGATTTTGTTTTTTCTAGGGGCGGAAAGTGGGGAGCTGACAGGCCTCAACAAAGAGCTGGCGGGCCAGCTAGCCTATGCGGCGTTAGAGATGCTCAATGAGCCTCAATCTTCTCAGACCTCATTACCCCTTTGATCCCATTACGACTGTAGCAGCCCTCGCTAGGTGCTTACGTGTGGACGTGGATGTATTGGTCAGCGTCGCAAGTAAGGCGAATGGACTGTACCGTGTAGTAAAACCCGTCCCACCCTCAACTCGCCAATGTTTTGACGCGTTGCAGCCCCTCAAATCAATACATGAGCAGATAAAGCATAAGATTTTTTTTAACGTTGATTTTCCGTCGTATCTGCAGGGCAGTATCAAGAAGAGAAGCTACTACTCCAACGCGGAACTTCACATTGGACAGCAGATACTCGTCACAGAAGATGTCAAGAAGTTTTTTCCGTCCGTACACGCATCGAAAGTCTATGACGTTTGGAGAAAATTTTTCTTGTTTTCGCCTGACGTGGCAAATCTGTTGACGAAGTTGACAACGAAGGATGATGCGTTAGTACAAGGCGCCATACCTAGCTCCTACTTAGCTAACCTTGTGCTCTGGGAGGTTGAGCCGTTTTTCCACGCACGGTTCGCGGCAGAAGGTATTACCTACTCTAGATATGTGGACGACATGATCATGTCATCCAAGACCCATCTAACCAAGCGGCAGCAAACTCGAATCGTCGCGTGTGTGATGGGTATGGTCAGGGAGGTGGGGCTTTCAATTGGCCGAGAGAAACACAAGGTTTACTCGGCTTCCAAACCTATGCTCGCGACCAAGGTTGTGGTGAATAAAAAACCGTCTCTAACCGTTAAAAAGCGTTCTGCTGTCCGAGCTCAGGTCTTGCAGTTCGAGTTGGCTGTAACGCGGGGTGACCGTTCGCTCGAGGTCTTCAAGTTAGCGGAGAAGGCATCCCAGGCCGTTGGACAACTGGGGCGCTTTCATAAAACTGCAGAAGCGAAACGTTTGCGCGAAAGGGTACAGACGGCACGACGAATACTTAAACAATCCGGTGGGCCAGTATTTGTAACGTCTCCGGCCCGAATTTTTAGTCCAAGCTTTGCCGAAGACAGTGCCGGACCTGCCCGATGACCATCATCAGCGCGAGCTAAGAAAAGGGAGACAACATGCCGCTCGTGGTTGACCAGCTACAGATTTGGACTATTGGGTTTAAGTGGGCTGGTTTTGATCCAGCGGGCTTGTGGCCTCGGATTCCAGAGACAGTGCGAGATAACTTCAGCACCTTGCTTGAGGCCGTACTGTCCGAACATCTCGATTGCTCAACCCTTTCTTCTGAAAAGTACGCTGGCGATGACCGCCAAATCGCGTCGATGCACATCCGCTTTTGGCTCGATGACGTCTACGCAGCTGTGCATGGGCAGTACTTCTCACGTAAATTGCTTAAGCATGCGGTCATTGAACGACAGGCGTTTCAAGACTGGTGCGAGCGTCGCACTGTCCCTTTACCAGAGTTCTGGTTCCCACCAGGATGGACTGATTACCAGTGGCCTGAGTACGATCCTCGTTCCGAATTGAATGAGGAACCACCCAAGCCAGCCTTGGTTGGAGTTGAAAACTTTCACTCCCAAGCCAGTCAGCAGACACCTGATGAGCCTGCGCCTATCGAGCCTCCACCTAAAGAGCTCAGGGACAATCAAATCGCTAGGATAGCGTCCCAGCAGGTTGCTCGTGTCATCTGGAAGGAGGACGCAGAAAAGACCATTGCGGCCATGTGCAAAGATGACCGAGTCCTCAAATATGGTGGCGCTCAGTACTACGCCGAAGAGGTTGTCCGTCGATGGCTGAAAGAGGTAGCCCCAGAAGAAGTCAGCGCAAAAAGGGGACGCCCCAAGAAGCAAAACTCTACGGAAGTCAAATAGTATTTTTTTTCTAAGGCCCTGATTTCAAAGGCTCTTAAACCCTACGCCTTGCGGCGTACCCATTGCGACAGCCTGGCGTGACTATTTAAAAAAGACATGCGGCAAAACCATTCGAGCTCCTTAACTTTTGTTGGAGTTCCAAATGTCTCAATCTCAAGCGCTGGTTTTAGCCGGCACTTCCCCCAATCCAACCGACCTGGATTCGACTGGGGAGCGCGAAGCGCCCCCTGGCGAATCCGGGTCGGAAGGTATTCAGGGTGCGCCGCCTAGTAACACAGCACCCTATAACAGCAATAGGAACCTGCCAGATGGATTCCGGCTGCTTC
>JANNKV010000086.1:0-8298 GCA_031396485.1 Polaromonas sp.
ATTCACAAGGTCTTCATGGTTCAACAACATGAAAAGAATTGTGAATACCGCGCGGTCAAAGCGCAAACGCAAAATATTTTGCTTAAGTCATCAGTTTTTTCGATTCACTGCAGCAGGCAACGTACAGGCAAACCCTAATGCAAAAGGAGTTCAATCTGGACGTTTCAGCGGATTCAACCAGCGTTATTCCATTTCTAAATCATTCGTGAACGCGAAGGCGAAGCGCGGGCAGCACAGACGTACGACTAGCGAAGCCGACAAAGTGCACGGATGATTTAGGCATGGAATTACATGAACGCCAGCGCCGACTTCAAGACGTCATCGACCAGACCGGTGGCCGGGTCACTGCGATAGCTGGCATGAATCGGCAGCGGCGGCAACTTGATGTCGCATTTGAGGATCCGAAGCCCCTGTACATCGACCAGCCGTTCGGCCGCGGCCAAAGGCAGGGTGGCCACGCCAAACCCGCCCTGCACCAATTGGGCCATGGCCGAGATCGATGAAATGGCATGGACCCGCTTGTTTTCGATTTTTGCGTGACGCAGCGCGTCCAGCAGCGCCACATGGGGCTGCGAGCCGCGCTGAAAAGTCAGCAACTCTCCCCTGGCCAGTTCGGCCAGTGTGTACGCACGCTTGCGGTGCTGCACCGCCTGCCCGACAAAGCACATGGGCATGGCGTGCAATGCCTTGGTGCGCACGCCTTCGCCGCCCGCCGGCAAGACGGCAAAAACAATGTCCTGTGCGCCGCGTTGCACCTGGTCCATCAGCACCGGCGTGGTTTCGACCGTGAGCTCGAGTTCCAGCCCCGGTTGCTCGACACGCAACTTTTCAATCCATGGAATCAGCCAGGAATGCAGTACCGACTCGATCGCTCCGATCCGCAGGGAGGCGGCAATGGCCTGCCCCGAACCCAACTCGGTTTTGGCTTCACGCTGCAAGTCCAGCAGTTTTTGCGCGTAGGTGATAAACCGCGTACCGGCCACGGTGAGTCGGAATTGCTTGTCGCGGCGGTCGAGCAGCAACACGCCCAGCTCTTCCTCCAGTGCGGCAATGCGCGCCGACATGGCCGACTGCGTGAGATACAGCTTTTCTGCCGCACGCGAGATGCTCTTGAGCGAGGCTACCCAGTAAAAGGCTTCAACAAACCGGAGATTCATCAGACATTCTCTTCCTTGGGTGATAGCCTCAGGTTCTTCGTCCTTTCGGTACATTCACCAAGTGGCTGGCGCGGGATTTGCGTCTATCCTAGCCGTTGCACGCCTGCGGGCTTTGCCTCTGGCATCTTCTTTTATCGCCTTTTTTTACTGCCACTTTCAGGAGCTTTCATGAAATTCAAACTTGCCTTGACTGCCGCTGCACTCAGCTTTGGCACCGCAGTGATTGCGCAAACCCGATGGGATCTTCCGGTGGCCTACCCAGCCACCAACTTCCACACCGAAAACATCACCCAGTTCGCCAAAGACGTCGATGCAGCCACCGCCGGCAAACTCAAGATCACCGTGCACGCCAATGCATCGCTCTTCAAGGCGCCCGAAATCAAGCGTGCGGTGCAAAGCGGCCAGGCCCAGATCGGCGAAATCCTTCTGGCCAACTTCGCCAACGAAAACCCGATCTACGCACTCGACGGTGTCCCTTTCCTGGCCAGCAGCTACCCTGAAGCGCAACGCCTCTACGATGCCTCGAAACCCGCCATGGAAAAGTTGCTGGCCGCGCAAGGCATGAAGCTGCTGTTTTCGGTGCCTTGGGCGCCCCAGGGCATTTACAGCAAACGTGAAATCAATTCCGTCGGTGACCTGCGCGGCATCAAGTGGCGCGCGTACAGCCCGGCCACAGCCAAGATTGCCGAGCTGATCGGCGCGCAACCCGTGCAAATCCAGCAAGCCGAACTCAGTGCCGCGCTGGCCACCGGCGTGGTCGAAAGCTACATGAGTTCAGGCTCGACCGGCTTCGACACCAAGACCTACGAACACATCAAGAACTTCTACGACACCCAGGCCTGGATTCCGAAAAACGCGGTGCTGGTCAATATGAAAAGCTTCACGGCGCTCGACGCCGCAACGCAGGCCGCCGTGCTGAAAACCGCGGCCGAAGCTGAGGCCCGCGGCTGGCGCGTTGCGCAGGAAAAGAACGTCGAATACAAGCGCCTGCTGGCCGAGCGCGGCATGAAGATCCACAAGCCGTCCGAAAAGCTCAATACCGACATGCGCCAGGTCGGCGCCATCATGCAGGCTGACTGGCTCAAGGCCGCAGGTAGCGATGGCGCCGCGATTGTCGATGCCTACAAGGCAAAGAAGTAATTCTGTTAAGTCGCGAAGACCCGACTTAAAAAAAAACACACACAGCTGCATGGGTGCGGTCATCGCCATCTGTCTTGGTGCCTGCGCCGGCGCCCTCGCGCGCTGGGGCCTTGGGCTTTGGCTCAGCCCGGGCGGCCTGATTCCCTGGGGCACACTGGCTGCGAACCTGATCGGTGGCTACCTCGTCGGCGTCTGCGTGGCCACGTTTGAGTCGATGCCGCAGATCGACGGGGTTTGGCGCCTGTTGCTGGTCACCGGCTTTCTGGGTGCCCTCACCACATTCTCGACCTTCTCAGCGGAGGTGGTCGCCATGCTGCAGCACGAACGCTATGGCATGGCTATCGGCACGGCTTGCCTGCATCTGTTCGGCTCGCTGCTGCTGACTGTGGCTGGCATCAAGAGCGCTATGTTTTTTATAGCTGCTCGCGCAGGTTAAACGTGGGCTAGAGCCAGATTTGACACAAAACAGCCTCTAAAGAACCTCATGCCGCATGAACCCAGACTGACCGGCGAGTTGCGCTCCCTTTTGCATTCAACGCGAGTGGCGGCCCTGGGCACCCTTGGCGACGACGGCAAGCCATTTGTTTCCATGGTGCCTTATGCGATAGAGGCAAGTCTTGGCAGTCTGGTCATTCATGTCAGCGGATTGGCTGTACACACCGGTAACCTGCATGCCCGATCCAGCGTGTCGATGCTCGTGATGCAAGCCGAGGTCGCAGGCGAACCGGTTCACGCCCTGCCGCGCGTCACACTGGAATGCGAGGCGAAGGCTCTGGAGGCTGGCACGCCTGCGTGGCAGGTCTGTCAGGCTACCTACGTGCAAAGATTTCCAGAGGCCGCGCACATGACGCAATTAGGTGACTTCATGTTTTTTGCACTCGAGGTGCATGGCGCCCGGCAAGTAGCCGGATTTGGCGCGGCGCGCTCGGTTGGCGCAGAAGATATCAGGCAGGCCCTGTGCGCTTCACCTCCAGTCGGACCTTGAGCCGAAGCCCGGGCCGATACGATGGATAACATTGCCCGGTAAAAATGACTGCATCCATCTTATGAAAAACATTTCCGTCATCGCCTTTTTCGCCTTTGTCGCCTTCTACGCCGCAACGTTTTTCGCCAGTCCGATGGCTTGGGCGCAGACTCAGATCCCGACCCCGACCCCGACAGCCAAGCAGACTCTTGCCAGCGCAGAGGTGGTTGCCGTCTATCAGAAAGAAAAGCGGGTTTTGTTAAAGCACGGCCCGATTGCCAACCTCGGCATGTCCGACATGACGATGGAGTTTGGCGTGGCGAACCCGCGATTGCTCAGCGCGTTCAAACGCGGACGAAAAGTCATGTTCTCGGCCATCATGGTGAAAGACGACTACATCGTCACACACGTCGAGCCAGCCAAATAACTGAACCCCTCCAGCGATCAGGGAAACGCCGAACAAGGCCCCGCGGTGCGCGATCACCCGGGGCGCACGGCGGGACGTCCATGACGCGTTAACATTCGCCCCTCTGCGCTCCAGCACATGCCACGCATGACTCACGCCAGCCACCCCGCGCCACAGCCACTTAATGACCACAACAGAAATTTTCCTGATCGCCATGGCGATCATCTTCACCGTTCCCTACCTAATCTGGCGCCTGGGCAAGACCGACTACTACGCACCGCTGGTGGTGGTGCAGATCCTGGCGGGCATTTTGCTCGGGCCGGGCGTGCTGGGCCAGCTGTTTCCCGACTACTACGCGTTTGTGTTCAGCGCGCCCGTCGTCCAGTCGCTCAATGGCGTGGCCTGGTGGGCGGTGATGATTTTTGTCTGGATAGCTGGCATTGAGCTCGACCTGAAAAAGGCCTGGCTGCACCGGCGGGAAAGCAGCATCACGGCGGGGCTGGCGCTGGGCATGCCCCTGCTGTTTGGTTGTGCCGCTGCCATCGGCATGTTGACGATGGACGGCTGGGTAGGAGCCCAAGGCGGGCGCTGGCAATTTGTGATGGGTGTCGGCATGGCCTGCGCCGTCACCGCGTTGCCGATTCTGATCTTGCTGATGGAAAAACTGGCTATTTTGCGGCAGCCGATTGGCCAGCGCATCCTGCGGTACGCCAGCCTGGACGACATTGCGATCTGGGGCGTGCTGGCGCTCATCCTGATGGACTGGGAACGCGTCGGCCGGCAGCTGGCGTTTCTAGCGGCTTTCATCGTGCTGGGCTATGCCTTCAGAAAGCTCATGACCAAGCTGGCCGAGCGCGACCGCTGGTACGTGAGCCTGATCGGGATGATTGTGTGCAGTCTGGGCGCCGACTGGTCGGGTTTGCACTTCATGGTCGGCGCGTTTCTGGCAGGCGCCATCATGGACAGCGACTGGTTCAACCAGGAGCATATGGACTTGCTGCGCCACCATGTGCTGCTGGTGATGATGCCAGTTTTCTTTTTGAGCACCGGCCTGCGCACCAGCTGGTCGGTCGGCGGACAAGCCGTGTTTATCGCTGCCGCGGTGTTGCTGGTGGCATCGGTTGCCGGCAAGCTGGCGGGCATTCACCTGGCCGGAAAAATCCTCAAGTGGGAGCCCGGCGAGAGCAGCATCATTGGCTGGCTGCTGCAGACCAAAGCCCTGATCATGATTATTTTCGCGAACATCCTGCTCGACAAGGCCATCATCACCAGCGCTACCTTTACCGCGCTGCTGCTGATGGCGATTGCCAGCACCATGCTGACGGTGCCGGTCGTCACGCCAAAACTCCAGCGGATGAAGCAGCTGATACTCCGCTCGACCTGACCTTAACCGCTATTACAATCATAGCTGCCTGCGCATATATCGCTTGGGCTAGAGGCCTAAATGAATAAAAAAACGGCTTGTTTGCAACTCAATGCACCGAGGGGCCTGCGCTGCATACCAGGTCGCCCGCGTCGTTCGCCACCACGGCCCGCTCGTTCTTGGCCTGGCCCACTTCCATGTCGCGCGGCAGGGTCACACCGTTTTTCACAGCCAGCACTTCAGCCATCACGCTGACGGCAATTTCCGCCGGCGTTTTGCTGCCAATATAAATGCCGATGGGGCCACGCAGGCGCGCGAGTTCGGCTTCACGGATGCTGAAGTGCTCGGCCATTCGTTGGTGCCGCGCTTCATTGTTGCGCCGTGAACCGATGGCGCCGACGTAAAAAGCATCGGTCGCCAACGCTTCCATCAGGGCCAGGTCATCCAGCTTGGGGTCGTGCGTCAGCGCGATCACGCAACTGCGACGGTCTGGCCTGAAAGCCGTCACCACGTCGTCGGGCATTTCGCTGAGCACTTTCGCCCCCGGCACCGACCACGCACTGCGGTACTCCTCCCGCGGGTCACAGACGGTGACGGCAAACCCGCTGAACAGCGCCATCGTCGCAAGGTATTCGGTCAGCTGCCCGGCACCGATCAGCAGCATGCGGTATTCGGGGCCGAAAGTGTTGACGAGTTCCTCACTGGAGACACTGAGTTCTGCCGGACTGCTGGCCACCGTCAGTGTGACGCGCCCGTCTTGCAGTCGCACGCTTCGCTGTACCAGTTGACCGGATTCCAGTGATTCGACCAGCTGAGCCAGGGCCGCGGCGTCGGGGTCATATTCGAGCAAAAGTTCCAGCGTGCCGCCGCAGGGCAGGCCGAAGCGGTGTGCTTCGTCGGCCGTGACGCCGTACTTCACAAACGCGGGCGGACCGGACGGAATTTTCTTGCTGGCTTCGCCGGGTGAGCGAAGCGAGGCATAGGCCTGCGTATGCTGGTAAATCAGGTCGTCTTCGATGCAACCGCCAGACACCGAACCGACCACTGCGCCGTCTTCACACAGCGCCATGATGGAGCCGACCGGGCGTGGCGACGATCCCCAGGTGCGCACGACGGTCGCTAGCAAGGCGCGCTTGCCAGCGACGCGCCAGTCGCGTAGCGCGCGAAGCACCATCACGTCAAGGTTTTCCATATGCACTCCTTGCCTTGTTCCGCAGGGTCAGGGCCGCATCAGCAACCAGACCCCCAGCGCAACGACCGCCGCGCCAACCACCCACACCCACACGGGCAGCGCTGGTTTTTTCGCAACCACCGCAATATCCTCGCCCACGTCACCCATCACCATTTTGGCGGCGTAGGCGTCCGGGTGCTGGCGCTGCATCTCATCGTCAAACCGCTTGAAGAAATCCTCGGCCATCGATTTGGCAGCACCGTCGATCAGCCGCTGGCCCAGCTGGGCGATCTTGCCACCCACCGACGCATTGACGATGTAAGAAAGATCGCAGCCGTCGGCGTTCGGTGTTAACTGGACGGCGGCGCTGCCCTTGCCAAAACCGGCGGGGCCGCCCTGCCCCTCGAACGACAGCTTGTAGCTCTGCGGCGGCACGATATCGGTCAGCATGATCTTGCCGTTGAATTTGGCGGACACTGGCCCGATCTTCAAGGCCATGCCGATCGCGTACTGGTTCTCACCGGTGGGCTCGACCTTGTCACAACCCGGTATACAGGTTTTGAGTACGACGGGGTCGTTCAGCGCGGCCCAGGCCTGCTGCTGCGTGATGGCCAGTTGGCGGCTTCCTTGCATGTCCATTGAAAAATCCCTTTTGTGTCGTTGTTATATCGCTATTGAAAAAAACAGGTGCTCAGGTCTTCGTATCTTCAGCTCCCCAACTCCCCCAGCTCTTCATCTCTTCATCTCTTCATCTCTTCATCAAGGCCGCCAGGCTGGCAGCCAGATCTTCAAGCTTGCTCAAATTGTGCACCGCCAGCATGCCGTGCGCGTGCACATGTAGCACAGACGCGCCGTGCGCCAGCGGCGCATAGCCGTCAAACCGGAGCAGCGGGTTCAGCCAGAGTAACCGGCGGCTGCGGCGACGCAGCCAGGCCAGCTCATTCGCCAGTTCCACCGGCTCGCCAGTGTCCAGCCCGTCCGTGATCACAAGCACGATGGTACGCCGACCCACCAGCCTGCGCGCATGCAGGTGGCGCAGGCAGGCCAGCGACACACCCAGTTGCGTGCCGCCGGCGAAGTCTTCGATCGCCAGGCTGGCGTGCGCCAGCATCTCGTCGGTGTCGGCCTGGCGAAAAGCAGGCGTCAGGTCCGTCAGATGCATGCCGAAGGCAAACACGTCGCGGTGCTGATGCCGCCGCGTGGCCGCGTGCAAAAAGGCCAGCAGCAAACGCGAATAGCGCTCCATTGAGCCCGACACATCGACCAGTACCAGCAGCGGCAGCGCCTGCTCGCGCCGCTGCAGCCGCGGCAGCCGCATCAACTCACCACCAGTACGCGCTGCTTCGTGCATCACGCCCGGCCAGTGCATGCGCGCGCCCGCGTTGGCCGGCCGCGTACGGCGAGATGCAAAGTGCGGCAACGGCAGTTTGATGTCGCGCGCCAGTCGTTCGACCAGGCGGTATTCAGTGGCCGACAGCGAGGCGAAATCGGCGTGTTGCAGCCTCTCGATGTCACTGGCGGTCATGGCCGCATCAAATTCCACCTTCTGGTCCTCCGTAGAGGGTTTGGCTTGCTGGCCGAATGTTTTCTGCGGAGCCAGCGCTTCACGCACCCGCGGCCTGCGCTTGCTGGGCTCGGCCTTGCCTTCGGCGCTGGGCAGTAATTGCGCCAGCAATTTGTTGGCGACTTTCGGGTCCTGGAAGTAGGCATCGAACAGTTCACGGAAAACCAGGCGATCCTGTTCACGGCTGACCATCACCGCCTCAAAAGCCGCACTCAAATCTTCTTTTTCGGCGATGCCGACGGCGAGTGCCGCTTCTTTGGCCAGCCCGATGCGCTGGCTGTCAACCTTGACGCCGGCGCGTCGCCGTGCGCGGCCGAACCCGGCGATGTTGTCGGCGAGTTTGCCGGCCCGGGCGTCACCTAAAAGCATACGCCCCCACGTTCAACATGGGTCCCCACGTTCGCTCGCTGCGCGTAGCTCTCTGCCCCCCGAGGGGCCGCTGCGCCTGCGGCCCGGCAAAGCCGGTTCCGCGGCCCCTGCTGGGCAACAGGGGACGCGTACCCTTGCGTCTCGTTCCGAGGGTGCTGCGTGCC
>JANNKV010000089.1:0-39280 GCA_031396485.1 Polaromonas sp.
GGATCAAGGGCAGAGAAAAACTGGTTGCCGATGATGACGGCCAAAGTGCCGTACAGGTAGAAGTCATACCACTCAAATACGGTACCCAGGGACGAAGCGAAGATCACTTTCTTCTGCTCGCCCGTCATGGGTCGGTTGTCGACGGCTGCTGTTGCCATTTTCTGTCTCCAAAAGTTGAATAACCAACGCCTGGGAAGGCGTCAGACGCGAACTATCAAGCGTTTGGCTGACGGGGTTCTGACGAATTTCTTGCAGAAACTTACGTTCTCGCAGCATCGCGTCCCGCCTCTAGTAGTAACCCTTGTCTTTATTCTCTCGATGTGAAATTACGGGTCAAAACAGGGGCAAACCCGTAGCTTTTTGGCTGGCTGGTTGTGAACTCCAGCGCTGCGAATTTTTTCCACCCCATCGCATAGACGGCATGTGTGGCATGGATGGCGACGGCGCGTGCCTCCCAAATGCACTTTCCATGATGTTTATCAATATCTGGTCAGCCTTCTTTCTACAAACTCGGACATAAGCGCACGGCAAATGTTCATCCGCCCGTGCCACGTTGCGTCAAGGAGACCCTCATGACTGACCCCGTCGTCGACAGAATCCAGAAACACCCCAAGTACCTGGAACTCCGAAGAAAGCGCAACGTGATCGGCTGGAGCCTGACGCTGCTGATGATGGTCGTGTATTACGGCTACATCGCGCTGATCGCGTTCAACAAGCCCTTCCTCGCGCAGCCCGTTGGCGCGGGCGTGACCTCGTTGGGCATTCCCATCGGCCTGGGCGTCATTATTTTCACCGTCGTGATCACGGGCATCTATGTGCGCCGGGCCAATGGCGAATTCGACGACCTGACGGCCGAGATTTTGAAGGATGTGTCGAAATGAAAACCGCACACACCTTGATTGCCCTTCTTTTCATGCTGCTGTCAGGCGCGGCGCTGGCCGCCGGCGGCGACCTGGGCCAGGTCGAAAAACAACCGACCAACTGGGTCGCCATCAGCATGTTTGGCGGCTTCGTGGTGGCCACACTGTTCATCACCAAGTGGGCAGCGTCGAAAACCAAATCGGCCGCCGACTTCTACACCGGCGGTGGCGGCATCACCGGCTTTCAAAACGGCCTGGCAATTGCCGGCGACTACATGTCGGCCGCCTCATTTCTCGGTATCTCTGCGGCCGTGATGGCGTCGGGTTACGACGGCCTGATTTACTCCATCGGCTTTCTGGTCGGCTGGCCCGTCATCACTTTTCTGATGGCCGAGCGCCTGCGCAACCTCGGCAAGTTCACTTTTGCCGACGTAGCGGGCTACCGCTTCCAGCAGGCGCCGATCCGTATCTTTGCGGCATCGGGCACGCTGGTGGTCGTCGCCTTCTACCTGATCGCGCAGATGGTAGGCGCCGGCTCACTGATCAAACTACTGTTCGGCCTCGACTACTGGCTGGCGGTCGTGATCGTTGGCGCGTTGATGATGGTGTATGTACTCTTCGGCGGCATGACCGCAACGACGTGGGTGCAGATCATCAAGGCCGTTTTGCTGCTGGCGGGCGTCACCTTCATGGCCTTCATGGTGATGGCGCAATTTGGCTTCAGCCCCGAGGCGCTTTTTGCCAAAGGCGTTGAGGTCAAGACACAGCTGGCAGTCAACGGGGGCAAGACACAGACCGACGCGGCGACCATCGGCCTGGCCATCATGGGACCGGGCGGCTTTGTCAAAGACCCGATCTCGGCGATCTCTTTCGGCATGGCGCTGATGTTCGGCACCGCCGGCCTGCCTCATATATTGATGCGCTTTTTCACCGTGCCCGACGCCAAGCAGGCGCGCAAGTCGGTGTTGTGGGCCACCACCTGGATTGGCTACTTCTATGTGCTGATCTTCATCATCGGCTTTGGTGCCATCACGCTGGTGTTGACCAACCCCGAATTCGCCGACACCGCCACGGGCATCATCAAGGGCGGCGGCGGCTCGGCCAACATGGCGGCAGTGCTGGTGGCCAAAGCGGTCGGCGGCAATGTCTTCTTCGGCTTCATTTCTGCCGTGGCGTTTGCCACCATTTTGGCGGTGGTCGCCGGCCTGACGCTGTCGGGCGCGTCCGCCGTCTCGCACGACATTTACGCCACGGTGATCAAAAAAGGGAACGCCGACAGCGCGTCTGAACTAAAGGTGTCGCGCCTCACCACGCTTGCCCTCGGCATCGTGGCAGTCGCGCTGGGCATCGCGTTTGAGAAGCAGAACATTGCCTTCATGGTGTCGCTGGCGTTTGCGATTGCCGCATCGGCCAACTTCCCGGTGCTGTTTATGTCGGTACTGTGGAAAGACTGCACCACCCGAGGCGCAGTGATCGGCGGTTTCATGGGCCTGTTTTCGTCGGTCGCGCTGACAGTCGTGTCGCCGTCGGTTTGGGAAGCGACATTGGGCTACCCGAAAGGCTCGGCGCTGTTCCCGTACACCTCACCGGCGCTGTTCTCGATGACGATTGGCTTCGTCGGCATCTGGCTGTTCTCGATCACCGACCGCAGCGCCAATGCGGCTAGAGAGCGTGCCGAATTTCCTGCGCAGCAGGTGCGGTCGGAGACGGGGTATGGGGCTTCGGGGGCGTCTGGGCATTAGAGACAGCGGCAGATTCTCAACATGCACTTGCTATGAAATAAATAGCTGCTTGCGCATGTTCTACTTTGGATAGAGGCTTAAAACACTCCCAAATAGCGCTGAAACAGTTTCCGCAGGCATTAGCCCCCACCCAACTGCCGCAACTTCACAAACGCCAGCGCCGCCATCACCGCATCATTTAGCGCATCGTGCGCATCGCGCAGCGGCAGGCCGAGGTCATTCATCATCGTGGCGAAGCGCAGGTCGATGGTGGGATTGTTCTGAAGTTTATGCGCCGGCAGCTGCCTGAACTTGTGGTCGTAATACAGGCCTGACACCTCGATCTTGGGTTGCGGCAAGCCCTGCCCCAGCATGGGGAACAGCGCGCGGTTGAGCATGGCGACGTCGAACTCCAGGTAGTAGCCCACCAGCGGCCGGCTGCCGATGAAATGCATCAGTTGCTTCAATGCTTCGTCAATCGGCAGGCCTTCTGCCACGTCGCGCTCCCGCAGGCGATGGATGCGCACACTCTCGCCGGAGACGCCGCGCTCGGGCCGCACCAGCAACTCCAGCCGCTCGCTGGTCATGATGCGGTTGCCGACGATGCGCACAGCGCCGATGGCGATGATCTCGTCGCTGCGCAAATTCAGGCCGGTGGTTTCGCAGTCCAGCGCCACCCACTCGTTGGCCGGCGGCGCGTCAAACATGAAGCGAAACGCCGGATCACCCAGGTGGTACAGCAACCACTCGCGCCTCAAGACGTGCCAGCCGCTCATCGGAGAAAGGAACGTCTGCATCACGCCCACTTAGACTGCTTCGAGGTGGAAGCGGTGCCGCAGCAAAATCTTGAAGCGCTTCACCACGCCCAGTGCGTCCTTGAGCAGGTCACGGTCCAGCGTGCTGAGCCGGGCCACATCAACGGTGCCGGTCACCGCCTTGCTGGTGTCCAGCTCGGCCAGCCCCGCCTTCAGTTTGAGCCCCATGAAAAAGTGCAGGCTGTCGGTCAGGTCGGTGCCCATGCCAGCATCGAGCTTGCCGGCACTGACCAGCGCGGCGATGCGCGCGGCGGTGCTGATGGGCGTGACGTGATGCGCCAGCGCCAGGCTGCGCACGCCATGCACGATAGGGAAGATGCCTTCCTTCTTCAGGTTCAACTGCTGCTCGCTTTCGCCTCTTCCCAGCAAGCGGTTTAACCAGCCATAGCTGCTGCCGAATGAATCGATCGCCGCAGCGAAGCGGCTCAGCATGGCGTCGTTGTCGGTAGCGATGCGCATCAGGCCCCGCTGTACGTCTTCGAGCAGCCGCGCATCGCCGCAGACCGCGTGCGCGTCCATGAAGATCGCCAGGTTCATCAGGCTGTCGCCGCTGGGCAGCATCAGCCACTGGCGCGTCATCTGGCCGAATTCGCTGGCGCTTTTACGCCACTGCGGGTTGCTGACCATGATGTGGCCCGGGCATTCCGGGTAGCCGAAGTCTTTCAGGGCGCTTGAGAACTGCTGGGAGATTTCGGCCAAGTCTTTAGGTGGCGCATAGCCATCGCGCAAGATCAGACCGTTGTCCTGGTCGGTCTTCAGCAGTTGCTCGCCACGGCCTTCGCTGCCCATCACAAACAGGCAGCTGTGGGCCACCAGATCGGCCGGCGCAATCAAATACCAGGCGCGCTCGAACAGGCGCGCATTGAGTTGCTGCACCAGCTTGGCGATCAGGTTGACGCGTGAGCCGCTGCGAAACAGCGAGGCCATCATGCGGGTGATGCGCGCCGCGGCCTGGCTCAGGCCAGCAAGGTCTTTGGCTTCTTCGATCTGCACCGTGATCAGGTGCGACTGGTTGGACAAAAAGCTGAACAGATCCAGCGCCTCCAGAATGCCAAGCACATTCCCGCCTTCTGCCACCACGACGCGATGCACGCGGCGTTTCAGCATCAGCGCCATCGCGTCGCCGAGCTGGTCCGCAGGACGCACTTCAACAAGCGAGAAATTGGCCAGCTCGCCGATCGCCAGCTGATCCAGCGGCCGGCCGTCGAGAATCGCGCGCTG
This sequence comes from Polaromonas sp., assembly GCA_031396485.1. Taxonomy (GTDB): domain Bacteria; phylum Pseudomonadota; class Gammaproteobacteria; order Burkholderiales; family Burkholderiaceae_C; genus Polaromonas. The sequence goes on from JANNKV010000089.1 coordinate 4,618, forward strand.
AAGCGCAGTCGCGGTAAAAATGCCGAGGCGTGGCGGCTCTGAATTTTTATCGCGCACCAGCACGTTGGACGTGCGCTGTTCCTGAAACAACCTGACGACCGAGAGAATGTCAGTGCTGGCATCGACCGTATGAGGGGGCCGCAGAAAAGCTTCATCGACGCGCGACAGCGTGAGTGACTGCAGCTCGTGCTGGCTTCGCCGCTGCGACAGCGCGCTGAGCTTGTTGCCCAGGTCTGAGAACAGCAGCGCGCCGAAGGTGGTGTTCGACGCGATCAAATCACTGACGGCCTGACGCGCCAACTGGTAGGCCACCACTTCTTCAGCCGCCACAAAACGGCTGCTGACCTTGCCTGCCACCAGGCCGCGGCCGTCGAAGCAGTCATCCGGCCCATAGGTGGTGATGACCTCGTCGCCGTCGAGCTGCGTGACATAGCCCTTGATGATGACAAAGAGGTGGGTTGGCACGGAACCGACGTCGAGAATGATGTCGCGTTCGGGAAAATACGCGATGTCCACGCTGTCCCGAACCAGGCGCTGCTCGTCCGCGTTCAGGCAGTCGAAAGGCGAGGCAGCGAAGTTGAAGGCATTGGGCATGGGTGCATTCGTTGGACCGTTTGCCCTGAAGGCTATGTGCGCTTCACACCGGGCGCGACCGAGGCGACCGAGTCCCGCGCACCGTCGAACCAGGTGTCGCCGAGCAGGTAGGCACGCAGCATCGGCAGAGCGTCCACGCCCCAGAAGAATTTGCCGTCGACCTCGAACGTGGGCACGCCGAACACACCGCGTGCAATCGCCTCGTCGGTATTCGCCTTGAGTTGCGCCTTGACTTCATCGCCGTTGGGCGCACGCTTGGGTGCCAATTGCTCCGTTGCTGTTTGCAGACGCGCGGCATCCGATGCCTCGGCCCCGCCGCACCAGACATGGCGGAACAGGGTTTCGCACACATACCGGTTGGGCGTGCCGTCAGCGTCACAGGCCACGGCCAGTCGCAGCAGCCCCAGCGGATTGAAAGGATGGCTGAGCGGCATCTGCAGCGGAACGCCCAGCGAATGCGCCAGCCACAACACATGGCGGTAAGTCCAGTCGCGTTTGGGCGCGATCTCGGCGGGTCCCAACTGACCGTGGTGTTTCAAAATCGCGCCGAACAGCACGGGCCTGCAGACAACGCTGTAGCTGACGCCCTTCAGCGCCACCGGCAGTTGCTCAAACGCCAGGTAAGCAAACGGCGAGATGAAGTCGAGGTAAAACGTGATCTGTTTCATGGCGCTTTTCCCGGTGACGCGTTCAACGCCGCCAGGCTGACGGCGGCGCGCTGTTCGATGATCCTCCAGACGTCGCGCTTGCCGTCGTTGTCGAGCCGGCTCCAGGCAGATATCTCACCCAGCGTGCGCAGGCAGCCGTCACACCAGCCCGAGTCAGCATCGACGCGGCAGATTGAAATACACGGCGAGGGCACATCTCCGGTGCCATTTTGGCCTCTAGCCCAAACAGAACGTGCGCGAGCAGCTATGTTTTTTATAGCGATCAGATTCTCTTCTGTGCCTGCGTCGGGTGTGAATTCTGCGGCGGTCATGACGCGGCCTGCTCCACGACATCAACAACAGGCGCACCGGTCAGGCGCTCCAGGTCTTGTGGCCGCAACTTGAAGACCCCTTGCGGGTGACCCGCCGCCGCCCAGATCTCTCCGAAGCGAAACAGCTCGCGATCAATCAGCGTCACCGGCGGCTGCGCATGCGCCACTGGCGACACGCCACCGATAGAAAACCCGGTACGGGCCTTGACGAAGGCTGCGTCGGCGCGACCGGTGGGGCCGATCAGCGCAGCGACCTTCTTCTCGTCAACCCGCCGGTCGCCCGAGGTGATGACCAGCACGGCCGCGTCGTCGGACTGCCGGCGAAAAATAATGCTCTTGGCGATTTGCCCCTGCATGATGCCGAGCGCATCGGCTGCCTGCTGCGCTGTGCGAACCGCGTCTGCGAGCATTACCGGTGCATGCCGATGACCGCTTTGCTGAAGCACCTCGGCCACGCGTCTGACGCCATCAGGGAGCGAGACCAGTTCAGCTCCACACATCAACCCGCCCTCTTGTTCAGCAGCGCGGTCGCAGCTCGCGAGTTGGGCTTGCGCTCCAGAAAATCGCTGATGAACTTGCCGGCGTCGATCAGCTTGTCCAGATCAATGCCGGTGTCGATGCCCATGCCGTGCAGCAGGTACACCACGTCTTCCGTCGCGACATTGCCGGTGGCGCCCTTGGCGTACGGGCAGCCGCCCAGTCCGGCCGACGACGTATCAAACTGCCACACGCCCATCTCGAGTGAGATCAGCGTATTGGCCAAGGCCTGGCCGTAGGTGTCGTGGAAGTGGCCCGATACGTCATTGATGTCGTAATGTTTCAACGCTGCGTCCATCGCGCGCTGCACCTTGACCGGCGTACCGACGCCAATCGTGTCGGCCACGCCGACGTGCTGCACACCGATCTCTTTCAGGAGGCGCGCCACCAGTTCAACCCGCTCCGGTGCCACTTCGCCTTCATACGGGCAACCAACGGCGCACGAGATAGCGCCACGCACATAAATATTCCTATCCCGGGCTGCCGCCGCCACCGGACGGAAACGTTCGATGCTCTCGGTAATCGAGCAATTGATGTTGCGCTGGCTGAAGGCTTCGCTGGCAGCCGCGAACACCACGATCTCATCCGGCTTTGACAGCACGGCCGCTTCAAAGCCTTTCATGTTCGGCGTCAGCACCGAATAACGCACACCCGGTTTGCGGTGAATGCCGGCCATGACTTCGGCCGCATCAGCCATCTGTGGCACCCACTTAGGCGAGACAAAGCTGGTAACTTCGATTTCACTCAGGCCGGCGTCCTGCAGGCGATGCACCAGCTCGATCTTGATCGCAGCCGGCACAGCGCCTTTTTCGTTTTGCAAGCCATCGCGCGGGCCGACATCGACGAGTTTGACTTTGCTTGGGAGTTTCATTTTTTCAGTATCCTTTTTTTAGATCGACCCTGCCGGCAAGACTGGCAATCGGCGCACCATCTGAAAGCGCCTTGATCTTCTCAGTGATCTGCCGCAAGCCTTCGCCGCGATAGGTTCGCGCGGACATGTGCGGCGTCACTCGTATTTTCGGGTGCTTCCAAAACGGATGCGCGGGCGGCAAAGGCTCTTCCCTGAACACATCGAGTGTCGCTCCGGCCACACGGCCGCTGTCAATCAAACCGATCAGGTCTTCATCGACCACGTGATGGCCGCGTGCGACGTTGATGACATAGCCACGCGGCAATAGTCGGGACAAGGTATCGCGCCGGATGATGTTTTCAGTTTCCGGGGTCAACGGAAGCATGCACACGAGCACCCGCGTGGCCGCCAGAAATTCATTGAAGTCAGCTGGCCCCGCAAAGCAGCGAACGCCGTCCAGGGTCTTGGCTGACTGACTCCATCCCAGCACCGGAAAATCAAAGTGCACCAGCGCCTCGGCGACCCGCTTTCCCAGCACGCCCAGACCCATCACGCCGATTGGGAAATCGCGGCGCGACAGCGGCTTTCGGTAAGACCATTTGCCGCCAGCCTCGTCGGCCTCATAGGCATCGAATTCGCGGAAATGCCGGATCACCGCATGGCACACGTATTCGGCCATTTGCGCGGCCATACCCGCATCTTCCAGCCTGAAAAGGGGGACGCCGGCAGGAATACTCATGTCCGTCAGCGCATCAACCCCCGCACCAATATTGAACACGCCCTTGAGCTTCGTCTGCTCGTCAAAAAATTGTTGCGGCGGCGCCCAGACAACGGCATAGTCAGCGGCATCCGCGCCGGGTTGCCACTGCGTGACCCGCGCGTCTGGCAACGCCGCCTGCAGGCCGTCGAGCCAGGGCTGCGCTTTGGTGTCAGTGCAGCAAAAGGAAATGTGCATGGATCAGTCCGCCTTCACGCGTTTACGTTCAGTCAGCTGTCGATCCGGAGCAACTCGGCGCCCTCGGCCACCTGGTCGCCGGGCGCGTACATCAGCTCGGCCACCACGCCGTCAGCGGGCGCGGCGATGCTGTGCTCCATCTTCATGGCTTCCATCACCGCCAGCGCCTGACCCTTGCTCACCTTGTCACCCGCCTTCACGGCGAACGACACCACCTTGCCCGGCATGGGCGCAGTCAGACGGCCCGTGTCTGCATGCGCCTCGCCCGCGTGCGCCAGCCTGTCGATGACGGTGATGCGGGTTGCGCCCACGGCCGCAAAGACATGGTTGATCTCGCCGTGCTGATGAATTTCAACCAGCATGCGGCGACTCGCAAACTGCAGGTCAATGCCGCGTTCAACCTTGGCAAAAACCAGCGGCCCAACCGCATCGCCTGCCGGGTCAACCACTCTCAAGTTCAGCGCACCGTCATGCAGATAGGTCAATTCGGCTTCGGCGGAAGTGCCATGAAACTCGAACTCGAACCGGCGCAACGTGACGCCATGCGACTGCCAGCCGTCCCGGCGACTGAACGGGTCCGTGCCCTCCTGCGCCTTCTCCGTCAAAAGGGTTTGCGCAATCGATGCCGCCGCACTCATGGCCAGGCCAATCGGTTCCTGGTTGAAGAGCGCAGCCTGCTCACGCGGAATCAACGCTGTGTCGAGGTTCGCGTTGGCAAACGAGTCGCTGCGAACGACGTAGCGCAAAAACTGCACGTTGGTGTTCAGGCCGACGATGCGGGTCTGCGCCAGCGCTTCATCCAGCCGGGCCAGCGCTTCTTCGCGCGTCTGGCCGTGCGCGATCAGCTTGGCGACCATCGAATCATAAAAAGGCGAAATCGTGTCACCCTGCCGAACGCCGTCATCGATACGCACCGCGCTTCGTTTAAAGGTGCTGCAATCGGGCTTCTCGTAGACGTGCAGCGTGCCGGTGGCCGGCAGAAAGTTGTTGTCGGGGCTTTCCGCGCAAATGCGGGCCTCGATCGCGTGGCCGTTGATGCGCAGTTCGCTTTGCATCAAAGGCAGTTTTTCACCCGAAGCCACGCGCAGTTGCCACTCGACCAGATCAAGCCCGGTGATCGCTTCGGTCACGGGATGCTCAACCTGCAGCCTGGTATTCATCTCCATAAAGAAGAAATTCATGGAACTATCGGCACGCTGCTCGACAATGAACTCGACCGTACCCGCACCCACGTAGTTAACGGCCCGCGCCGCAGCCACCGCTGCCTCGCCCATCTGCTTTCGCATCGCCTCGGTCATGCCCGGCGCGGGTGCTTCTTCCAGCACCTTCTGGTGTCGCCGCTGCACCGAGCAATCGCGCTCGAACAGGTAAACATAGTTGCCATGCGTGTCGCCAAACACCTGGATTTCAATATGGCGCGGCCGCTGCGCGTACTTTTCAATCAACACCACGTCGTTACCAAAGCTGGTGATGGCTTCGCGCTTGCACGATTGCAGCGCCTCGTCAAAGTCTTCGGATCTATCGACGGCGCGCATGCCCTTGCCGCCACCGCCGGCACTGGCCTTGATCAACACCGGGTAACCAATGCGATCGGCTTCACGCTTCAGCAGCGCGGGCGACTGGTCGCTGTCGTGATAACCCGGAATCAGCGGTACGCCGGCCTTTTCCATCAGTTGTTTGGATTCGGCTTTCAGGCCCATCGCGCGAATGGCCGAAGACGGCGGGCCAATGAAAACCAGACCGGCATCAGCGCACGCCCTAGCGAATTCTTCGTTCTCGCTCAAAAAGCCATAGCCCGGGTGAATCGCCTGGGCGCCAGTGGCTTGGGCTGCTTCGATGATGCGTTCCCAGCGCAGGTAGCTGTCTTTCGGTGCGCTGCCGCCGATATAAACCGCTTCATCGCAGAACTCGACGTGCTTTGCGCTGGCGTCCGCATCTGAATAAACAGCGACGGTTTTGATCGCCATGCGCCGTGCGGTCGCGGCGACCCGGCAAGCGATCTCGCCGCGGTTGGCAATCAGGATTTTTTTAAACATGTCATTCGTTCTTTGAAAAAGGTGACTTCAGCGTGAACGCCGGCTGCAGGCCCGGGTCAGGCCTGCCGCTGAAAATTTTGGCGACGCGTACAAAAAGCTGGCTCAGGAAGCGCCAGCAAATCCGGATCATCCAGATGCTGAAAATCAGCACGATCACTAACGCGACCATAAAAACCAGCGGATGCGCCAGCGAAAGCCACAGACCCGCCGGCACGAGGCTGTCTTCCACCAGCGACGCGCCGACGTTGGTAAAAGGCTCTGGCGAGGTATTGAGGGCCGCTCGGGTCGTAGCCTTGGCCGTAAAACTGGTGGCAGCCAGCGTGCCGCCGACCAGCGCAGCCACCAGCGACATCACGCCACTGTCAGCACCCAACGTAGCCGCAGCCAGCGCCGCACCGGCCGGAATGCGAATCACGCTGTGCACCACATCCCACAGCGAATCCAGCCCCGGAATCTTGTCTGCGAAAAACTCCACAAACACCATGAAACCGCTGGCGCCCAACACCACCGGGTTGGAAAGCAAATGCAGGCCCTGCGGCAGGTTTACCCAACCCAGATAACCCGCGAGCCCTGTCAGCAGCACGACCAGATAAAGCCGCACGCCGCTGGCCCAGCCGAGCGCACCGGCCAAGGCAACCAGTTGCGCGGTGTCGAGAGCTTGCATCAAAGGCTCCTCAAGGTAAATCTTGAATCAGCCACGATGGCTTGCGTTTCTGCAAAAACGATTGCACGCCTTCGCGACCTTCAGCGCTGACACGAATATCGGCAATGCCTTCGACGGTCATCTGCACCACTTCGGTTGTGATCGCTTGTTCCGCCACATCCTGCACCAGCTTCTTGCACAGCCTGACCGCCTGCGGCCCGGCGTTGACCAGTGTCTGCGCCAGTCCGGCCACCCGCGCATCGAGCGCGGATGCGGCCACCACCTCATGCACAAAGCCGATGCGGTGCGCCTCGCGCGCATCGAAGCGCTCGGCCGTCAGGAAATAGCGGTGAGCCGCCCGCGCACCCATCGCGCGAATCACATACGGACTGATGGTGGCGGGAATCAAGCCCAGCCTGACTTCGCTCAAGCAGTAGTTCGCGGTATCAGCGGAGATGGCGATGTCACAGACCGCCACCAGCCCGGTTCCGCCCGCATACGCATCACCCTGCACGCAGGCAATCGTCGGCTTCGGACATTCGTAAATGGTGCGAAGCATGGTCGCGAGCTGACCGGCATCCGCCAGGTTTTTTTCTCGCGTGTAGTCGGCCATTCGGCGCATCCAGTTGAGGTCTGCACCCGCGCAAAACGCCGTGCCTGCAGCCGCCAGCACGATGCAACGAACGTCGTCACGCTGACCCAGCTCGCGAAAGGCGTCCGTTAATTCGGCGATGACCTCGTCGTTGAAGGCGTTGCGAACGTCGGGGCGGTTGAGGGTGACGGTGGCTAACGCGTTTGAGAAATTGAGTTCAAGGTGTTTCATGGTTCTTTGCATTCAATAGCGTTTCGCCACCTCTTCCAGCATCACCTCGGTCGCGCCGCCGCCGATCGCCAGCACGCGCGCATCGCGCCATAGCCGTTCAATCGGCGTCTCGCGCATGTAGCCCATGCCGCCATGAAACTGCTGGCAGGTTTGTACGACTTCGTTGACCAGCTCGCCGGTCAGCGCCTTGAGCATTGACACGTCCTGCACGATGTCATGGCCCTCAGTGACGCGCCAGGCGCAGTGATACATGAACTGGCGCGCGGCACGCGTCTTGGCATCGAGCATCGACAGTCGCTGGCGAATGGTCTGCTGGTCCCACAGCGGGCCGCCAAAAGCCTGGCGCTGGCGCACATAGTCCAGCGTCAGCTTGAGCGCCTGCTGGCAGTGGCCCACCGCCATCGCACCGAGCGCGATGCGTTCGGTCTGGAAATTTTTCATCACCGAATAAAAGCCCTTGCCTTCTTCGCCCAGCAGGTTGCCAACCGGGATACGCACGTTGTCGAAAATCAGTTCGGCCGTGTCTGAAGACAGCCAGCCGCTTTTCTTCAACGCACGGCCGACGGTGAAGCCCGGCGTGCCTTTTTCAACGATGAACATCGACATGTCGCGCTTGCCCGGACCAGTCTTCGCCGCGACAAAATACAGATCGGCATGCACGCCGTTCGTGATGAACATCTTGGTGCCGTTGATCACCCACTCGTCGCCATCGCCCTTCTTTTCGCGTCGAGCCGACGTGCGGATGCCCGATACGTCTGAACCAGCGCCGGGCTCGGTGATTCCGACGGCGGTGATCAGCTCTCCGGTGATGACCTTCTTTAGATATTTATCTTTTTGCATCGTATTACCCGCGTGATGCAAGTGCGGGCTGGCCATGTCGGTGTGCACCAGCACCGTGATGATGAAGCCGGCAAAGGTCGACTGCGACAGCGCCTCGGCAAACACCAGGTTGGTCAGTGCGTCACTGTCGGCGCCGCCGTATTGTTCTTCGTACATCAGGCCGAACAGGCCTGCCTGGCCCATTCGCTGCAGCACCTCGCGCGGCACGCAGCCGGCTTCTTCCCACGCAGCGCCGTGTGGCTCGACTTCTTTGGCGATGAAGCGGGCGACTTGGTCCCGCAGCAACTCGTGCTCGGGGGTGACATAAATGGAATCGGTGGACATGAATCAGGCTTACATCCGGAACACGCCAAACTTCGGCTCGGGAATTGGCGCATACCGGCTGGCCGCCAACCCCAGCGCAAGCACGCGCCGTGTGTCGGCCGGGTCGATCACGCCGTCGTCCCACAAGCGCGCGCTGGCGTAATACGGATGTGACTGGCGCTCAAACTGGTCGAGCATCGGCTGCTTGAACGCTTTTTCTTCTTCAGCGCTCCACTCGCCGCCCTTGGCTTCAATGCCGTCGCGCCGTACGCTGGCCAGCACAGAAGAGGCCTGCTCGCCGCCCATCACGCAGATACGTGCATTCGGCCACATCCACAAAAAGCGCGGGCTGTAGGCGCGGCCGCACATGCCGTAGTTGCCAGCACCAAAACTGCCGCCGATGATGACGGTGAACTTCGGCACCTGCGCGGTGGCGACAGCCATGACCATCTTGGCGCCGTGGCGCGCGATGCCTTCGGCTTCGTATTTTTTACCAACCATGAAGCCAGTGATGTTCTGCAGAAAGATCAGCGGAATTTTTCGCTGACAGCACAGCTCGATGAAGTGCGCGCCTTTTTGCGCTGACTCACTGAACAAAATGCCGTTGTTGGCGATGATGCCGACGGGCATGCCCTCGATATGCGCAAAGCCCGTGACCAGCGTGGTGCCGAAGCGCGCCTTGAACTCGTCAAACTCGCTGCCATCGACGATGCGGGCGATGATTTCGCGCACGTCATACGGTTTGCGCGTGTCAGTCGGCACGATTCCATAGACTTCATCCGCTATATATTTAGGAGCTGCTGGCGCAGGTATTACATCGGCTAGAGGTCTATTTGATTCATAATTGGCGTTCAGATTGGCAATCGAGGCCCTTGCAAGCGCCAGCGCATGCGCGTCGTTCTGCGCCAGGTAATCGGCCACGCCCGACAGCCGGGTGTGTACGTCACCGCCGCCCAACTCTTCCGCGCTCACCACCTCGCCGGTAGCGGCTTTCACCAGCGGCGGGCCAGCCAGAAAGATCGTGCCCTGCTCCTTCACGATGATGCTTTCGTCGCTCATGGCCGGTACGTACGCGCCGCCTGCCGTGCAACTGCCCATCACCACGGCGATCTGCGCAATGCCCTGCGCGCTCATGTTGGCCTGGTTGAAAAAGATGCGGCCGAAATGGTCACGGTCGGGAAAGACCTCGTCCTGGTTCGGCAGGTTGGCGCCGCCTGAGTCGACCAGATAGATACAGGGTAGCCGGTTCTGCTGCGCGATTTCCTGCGCCCGCAAATGCTTTTTCACGGTCATGGGGTAGTAGGTTCCGCCCTTCACCGTCGCGTCATTGCAGACGATCATGCAGTCCACACCACTCACGCGGCCGATGCCGGCGATCATTCCGGCGCAGGGCGCATCGCCCACGCCGGCCTTGTTCAGGTACATGCCGTGCGCGGCCAGTGGCGCGATTTCCAGAAACGGTGTGCCGGGGTCGAGCAGCATCTGCACCCGCTCGCGCGGCGGCAGCTTGCCGCGCGCGACATGCTTGGCGCGAGCCGCTTCGCCCCCACCGGCCGCTGATTTGGCCAGTTGCGCCTGCAGATCTGCCACCAACGCGCGCATGGCGGCGGCATTGGCCTGAAATTCGGCAGAGCGGGCGTTGAGTTTTGTCTCCAGAACTGGCATCGGTATTTCCGGCAAAGGGCCGCGAGAGCCCGTGAAAAAGTAACGCCGTGAGGGCCATCAGAACGCTGGCATTCAGCCGTTTCCTCAGTTGACGTTTACGTAAACGTCAATTCTGACAGATTTAGGCCAGCAGCCGCAAACTCGCGCCCTACACCACCGGCAGCTTGATGTCATGACCGGCCGCGACCAGTTCCTCGACCAGTGTCATCACCAACGCACCCGACGCAGAATACGGGTCGAATTCCGGGTGCCCCATCATGATCATGGGGTCGCGGTCGGAGATATCCACAAACGCCATTGACCATTTGGCAAAACGCCGTTCGCTGATTTCCTCAAGCTGAAGTAGTTGCACATCCTTGTGACGTGGGTCGTGAATGATGCGCGCGTACAGGTGGTTGACGGCGCTGCGTTCGCCCTCCAGCACCTGAAGATACAGGCCCTGCCCCTGGCACAGCACGCCGCTGACACTGTGGAGTTGGTTATAAGCCTGCGCGGCCGACAGGATAGAGCCGGTCACCGCGGTCGTTTGCGGACCCACCGCGCGACTGACATAAAGCATACGAACTTGCATGATCGGCGTCCTTGATCTGCCCAGTAAGGCGATTGTTCATTGTGCGTCGCAGGCCCGTAGCCCTGAGGAAGCGCTGCGCTTACGCCGCCGGTGCAGGAATCTGTTGACCCGCCACCTGGCGCTCGCCCAGTGCAATATCCACCATCATTTCACTGGCCAGCGTGCCCAGCTCGAGTCGCAACACATCCACCGACAAAGCCGCTGGTACCAGCAGGTGCGCCTCGATCTTGAAAGTCTGCTTGCCCGAAACGCCGCTGCGGATTATTTCGGTATGGATACTCTCGATGCTGACGCTGCGTTCGGCCAGTATTTTGGTCAGTCGGCTGACGATGCCGAGCCGGTCTTCACCGATCAGCTCCAGCTCGACGCTGCGAAGTGAATCGGGCACCGTCGCGCCGTCGCTGCGGGCGATGACGATCTGCAGGCCGCTGGATTCAAGCCCGCGCAGGGCATTTTCCAACGCATCGGCGTTTTCGCGCGGCACCTCAAAATGAACAGTGCCGGCAAACTCGGTGGCAAGCCGGGTCAGGCGGCTGGCTGCCCAGTTGGCGCCGTAGCGTTGGGCCCGATCAGCCAGCAAACTGACGATGCCGTGACGGTCGGCGCCAACGATGGAGACGACGAGTGCGGTCGTCGCTGGCGAGACCTCTTCAGTCAACACCACGGCCTTGCGAATCATGGTCGCTTTGGTCGCAAAGCGCGGGTCTTGCGGGAAGGCGGGCAGGCTTCCTTGCAGGCGCGCGTGATGAGCGACTTTGGTGAGCAACGCCAGACCCATGGGCGCCAACGCGCGTTCCCACAATTCACGAGCGGTTTCGCCTTTTCTGACGAAGCACCAGTCTTGCGCGGCAATGCCGCCTGCGTCCCAGCCATCAGCCAGGTGGTAGACCGAGCCGCCGGCAATCGGGTCGCCTTCCAGAATCGTCCACTCAACCGCAGCAATACCCCGGTGCCTGGGTAACAACGACGGGTGATAACCGACGCCACCCAGGCGCGAACGCGCCAATGCCTCGTCGCTCACCCGCGCATGGGTATGCGCGGCGATGATGAGATCGGTGCCCTCGGGAATGGCGTGGCCCGGCACGATTTTCGGGTTCTCCAGCACATGCAGCGCCACGCCCGCCGCCTTGGCCGCCAGCGCCAGCCGGTCATCGGCTGCAGGTGCCACGACGCCTGTGAATTCGATACCCTCTTCCTGGCGAAGCGCCTCGAACACCGAGGCTGCGAAAAAACGGGAACCCACCAATGCACATTTCATTTACGAATCTCTTTTTGATTGATCTGGCGATATCAGGTTTGAACCGTTCGCCCTGAGGTATCGATGAGCACTATGCTGCAAAGCGCTTCGATACCTCAGGGCAAACGGGAATACCCGACCAAGCGGCTAAGAAGGCGGCAATCAGCCAGGCACGGACTCGGCCACGGGCGCGGTTGATGCGGCCGGCGCGACCAGCCCGATACGATCCAGCGCGGCAGCCAGTTGGCCGACGGTGCGGTCGACCTGATGCCATTTTTCCAGCCCGAAAAGGCCGACGCGGAAGGTCTTGAAGTCGGTGCCCTCGTCGCACTGCAGCGGCACACCAGCGGCGGTCTGCAAGCCTTGGTCGAGAAACTTCTTGCCCGACTGGATATCGGCGTCCGTCGTGTAACTGACCACCACGCCTGGCGCCTTGAAGCCTTCGGACGCCACGCTCGGAAGGCCGCGGCCTTCAAACAGGGCTCGGACTTTTTTACCCAACGCTTCCTGCTCGGCCTTGACCTTGGCGAAACCGTAGGCCTGCGTTTCTTTCATCACGGCGCGCAGTCGGGTGAGCGCATCGGTCGGCAAGGTGGCGTGGTAGGCGTGACCACCCTTTTCGTATGTCTCCATGATCTGCAGCCACTTCTTCAAGTCGCAGGAAAAGCTGGAGCTGGTGGTGCCGTCGATAGCGGCTCTGGCGCGCTCGCTGAGCATGACCATGGCGCAGCACGGTGAGCTGCTCCAGCCTTTTTGCGGCGCAGAAATCAGCACGTCCACACCGGTGGCCTGCATGTCAACCCACATGGCACCGGAGGCGATGCAGTCGAGCACGAACAGGCCGCCGACAGCGTGCACCGCGTCAGCCACGGCGCGCAAATAATCATCAGGCAGGATCATCCCGGCCGAGGTTTCCACATGCGGCGCAAAAACCAGCGCTGGCTTTTCGTTGGCAATGGCCGCCTGCACTTCGGCAATCGGCGCGGGTGCCCACGGGGTTTGCGCGCCTGGCGCGGTCTTGCGCGCCTTCAGCACGGTGTGCGTCGCGGGAATGCTGCCCATCTCAAAAATCTGCGTCCAGCGGTAGCTGAACCAGCCGTTGCGAATCACCATGACGTGTTTACCGGCGGCAAACTGCCGCGCGACCGATTCCATGCCGTAGGTGCCGCTGCCGGGCACCAGCACTGCGGAATGCGCGTGGTACACCTCTTTGAGGATGCTGGAGATGTCGGTCATCACGCCCTGGAAGCTGCGTGACATGTGGTTCAGCGCGCGGTCGGTGTACACCACCGAAAATTCAAGCAGGCCGTCAGGGTCAACGTTGGGGAGGAGTCCGGGCATGATGGGGTCTCTTTGTAGTTGGTAAAAGTCGGGAAGGCAGCTTAGCATGCGGTGCCAGTGCTGAACAGGCCTCCGGCTTGACCCCCGACAAGGCGCCGTGAATCAAGGCGCCATGAAATCAGCCCCGAGGTGCCCTACCTTGACATAAATCAACGCGCCCTCTGCGCAGGTGAACGGCGCGTGCTGGCTCCCCCGGGGGCTGCGCAGCCATGTTCCTTGCGGGTAGTCGCCCGCGTCGTCCCGGAACAGGCCGTCGAGCACCAGAATCTCTTCGCCGCCGGGGTGCCGGTGCGGATTGAACACGGTGTCGGGCGCCCATCGCACCAGGGCCGTGCTGACGCCGTCATGCTCATGCAGCGGCATCACCTGCAAGCCCGGCACCAAGCCCTGTCGCCAGGGTTCGGTGCGGGTGTTCAGGCACACAGGCTCCAGGTCTTGCGCCGCAAACTGCCACAGCTTGACGAAGAGCAGACAGCCGTCGCGCGAAAAAGGCGCATGCGCAGAGCCGGGCGGATTGCGCAGATAGGTGCCGGCGGGGTAGTCGCCGCGTTCGTCCGAAAAGACGCCTTCAAGCACCAGAATTTCTTCACCGCCGCCATGTACATGCCGCGCAAAGCGGGCGCCCGGCAGGTAACGCACGATGCTCGTGGCCCGGGCAACTTCAGCGCCGACACGGTCAAGCATGCGGCGCTCCACGCCGGGCAGTGGCGACGGCAGCCATTCGGCGTCAGCCGCATGAGAGACGACGCGCTGCGAGAAGTCGTCATGCAGATTTTGAGCGGCCACGGGCCCAGCGAGCGGAGCAGTGATTTGCATCTGGCGATTCTAGGATTTGCACGGGAATAGCGCGATGGCAAAGGCAAGAGCCCTTTTCCGCCTGCGGTTTTGGGGTGTAACGCCCGCCTCAGCGCACCGGGTCTAAAAACGGCGTATCAACGTCGCTCACATAAAAAATCACCACACGTAAGCCATCGGTGGCGCTCTTGTTGTAGCCGGTCATTTTGACGTTCGGCGGTTCGACAAAAGCCTGCCCGGCGCTGACGACAACGGGCGCCCTGCCCGCCAGGTCCAGCGAAAACTGGCCTTCGAGCACATACACCGTGACGGGCCATCGGTGCGAATGAAAGACGGTCTTGTCGCCGGGCTTGAACGAGGCGGTCAGCACCCGGACTTCCTGCGTGTCTGACTTGGGCATTTGTGGCACGCTTTCTTTCAGGACCAGCGTCGGCATGGCCAAACCCGGCGTCTGCGCATGAACGCCGGTGCCGAAGGCGATGCCGACCAGGCAAGCCGCGCCGGCCAGGCGCGCGGCAATCAGGGTGGTGTGACTTTGCTTCATGACGGGCCTCTTTTTTCGGAAGTTGCTGATGCGCCCCAGTCTAGGCACCGAACTGCCGGTACGCCAGCCGCAAATTTGCATAATGGGGCCGCAACAAGGGGGGTTCGCCATGTTCGACTGGGACGATATGAAGCATTTTCTGGCCGTCGCGCGCCATGGCAGCACCACCGCCGCCGGGCGCGCCATGAAGGTCGATCAATCGACGGTGCAGCGGCGCCTGGCCGAGCTGGAACGCCGCATCGGCCAACCGCTGGTCGAGCGGCGCGCCACCGGTTACCGGCTGACGACGTACGGCCAGGAATTGCTGCCGCACGCCGAGCGCGTCGAGCAACAGATGCTCTTGCTGCAGCGTTTTGTGCAGTCTTCAGCACGTGAGTTGAACGGCGTCATCCGCCTGACCTGCCCGGAGCCCATCGTGCTGCGCATCAGCAAATCAGACCTGCTGCAACGCCTGCGCTTGCGTCACCCCGGCCTGCATGTGGAGTTTGTGATGAGTGACCACTACGTTGATCTGGCCAAAGGCGAAGCGGATGTGGCGCTGCGTTCGGGCGACACGGTGGACAACCAGCTGGTGGGCCGCAAGATCGCCGATTCGCTGTGGGCGGTGTATGGCGGTCAGGCCTACCTCGCCGAGCACGGCCGGCCGCACGGCACGCAGGATTTGGCGCAGCACGCCTGGGTCGGGTTCGACGAGACGATGGCCAAACACCGGGCCACGCTCTGGCTGCGGCAGGTGGCGCCCGGCGCAAAGCTGGTCGCAACGAGCGGCAGCGTTCTGGGCACAGTGCACTTTGCCAAGGCGAATCTGGGGCTGGCCACCTTACCCACCGCGCTGGGTGATGCCGAGCCCGATCTGGTGCGGGTGCTGGGGCCGGTGACCGAGCTGACGCGCAGCTGGCGCATGCTGACGACGCGTCAGCTGCGGCGCACGCCGCGCGTGTCGGCTTTCTTTGAATTCATGGTGCAGGAGCTGTCGACCTTGCGGCCCATCCTCACGGGCTAGGCGCAATAGGTTCGCTTAAGGACCCTCTGCATAACTCCCTGCGGTCTGTGATCAGGTGGGCTCGGGCGGTCTGCGGCGTTGCATTTCTTGCCAATAGCGGGGCTATTGACTGCAAAAAGACGCCTTGCGGCCCATCCCGATCCACCTGCCACAGTCCCGCCAGGGTTATGCAGAGGATCCCTAGGCCAGCAACGGCGCTCTCAGCAACGCCGGCAGCGCAGCCATGTCGGTAAAGATCGTCACGGCACCCGCCTGCCTCAACACTGCTGGCGCATCGTGACCAGCCTCTAAGGGGCTGTAGCCGAACACCGTGGCACCGGCCGCCACGCCCGCTGTCACGCCAGTCACCGTATCTTCAACCACCGCGCAACGCCGCGGGTCAACACCCAGCGCCGCGGCCGCCGCCAGATAGACATCGGGTGCCGGTTTGGAGCGCGGCAGTTCGTGTCCGCTGAAAATTCGGCCCGTGAAGTAGGGCATCAGGCCGCATTTCTCCAGCTGCAGTTCGACCTTGAAGCGGTCCGCACCTGAGGCGCAGGCAATGCGTCCGCCGAACATTTCATTGATTTTTTTCACGGCATCGACCGCGTCTTCGATTGCCCGAAGATCCCGCGTCAAGCCAAGATTGCGCCGCTCGCGAAACTGCACCATCCAGTCTTCGGTGACCGGCTGGCCGGTGCGCGCCTCGATCAGCCGCGCCTCGTCCTTGACCGCCTTGCCCACAAAGATGCGCATGCATTCCTCGGGGCTGAGCCTCCAGCCGCGCTCTTCCAGCATGTCGCGCAGCACGCCGTTGGTGATCGGTTCACTGTCGACCAGCACGCCATCGCAGTCGAACAACACGGCTTCAAACTTCAAAACGACAACCTCCATTGCTACATATTTGATAGCTGCTTGCGCACGTATTACCTGGACTGGATGCCAATTTCTTCATATTTTCACCTTATTTCTCTCTTTTCTCTCCTGTTTCTTCCTGACAGGCCGGCATCCGGGCCGCAGGCGTCACCGCCGGGCCCGCCTGAACAATTTCGCCAGTTGAATTTTGCGCCGCTCGATGATCACGGCTGCTTGCCCGCTAGACGCAAGCGTCTGCCAGCTTACGCGACGCCACGCGCTCGCGCAGCACGCGGTGCAGGATCTTGCCGGTTGCTGTGCGCGGCATGTCGGCGTCGGCGAGGAAGACGATGGACTGCGGGCACTTGAAGCCGGCCATGCGCGCCTTGCACCAGGCCTTGAGTTCGACTTCGGCCTCGGCCTCGCCGATTTGTTGCCGTTGATGCTCTTGCTGCTCTTGCTGGTGCAGCACGACCACGGCGTATACCGACTCGCCCCATTTGTCGTGCGGCACGCCGATGACGGCCACGTCTTTGACCTGTGGGTGCGCGCCCAGCACGCCTTCGACCTCGGAGGGATAAATGTTCTCGCCGCCGCTGATGATCATGTTGCTCTTGCGGTCCACCAGCCAGATGTAGCCGTCGGCGTCGCGCCGCGCCAAATCGCCTACCGAACACCAGTCGCCTTGGAAGGCCTCGGCGGTTTTCTCGGGGTTTTTCCAGTAGCCGTCGAACACATAGGCGGTGCGGGAAAACAGCTCACCGACCTCGCCGTCGGGCACTTCCTTGCCGTCCGCATCCAGCAGCTTGATGGCGCCGCTGCCGGCCCATTCCCGGCCCACCGAGCCCAGCCTAGCGATTTGCTGGTCTGGCCTGAGCAGCGTCACCCAGCCGGCTTCGGTGGAGCCGTACAGCTCGTACAGGCTGCCGTTGCGGAAGTACTCCAGGATGGCCAGCTTGGTGTCTTTTCGCGCCGGTGCCGAGGAGATCATCAGCTTGCCGACACGGCTCACGTCGTAGCGTGCTTTCACCTGCGCCGGCAGCCCCAAGAGCATGATGTAGTGGGTGGGCACCAGCGAGGTGAACGTCACTTGTTCGCGGGCCAGCGTCCCCAGCAGCGCCTCGGCGTCGAAGTGCCGGCTGTCGTCGATCACGCAGGTCGCGCCCAGGTGAACGAAGGTCATGCCGAAGTACAGCGAGTTGGCGTGGCACAAGGGCATCACCAGCAGGGCGGTGTCGTCGCGCGTGAAACCCATCTCCAGTGCCGTGGCCAGTGCGATCAAGGTGCTGCCCGCGTGGCTGCGAACCGCGCCTTTGGGTCGGCCTGTCGTGCCGGAGGTGTACATCAGCGCGCAGGTGTCGTTAGGGTGCACGGCGTCAAACGGGTCGTTGCTGGACGGCTGCTCCGCCAGCGTTTCATAGTCGGTCCAGCCTGCCGGAGCCGGGGCGCCCAACTGTACGTAGCATTCGGGCGCGATGGGCAGTTCGCTGCGGATGGCGTCGATGCGGCCCTGCAAGTCGTGGCCAGCAATCACCGCGCGCGCCTCGCTGTGCGTCAGGATGTACGCGATCTCCGGCCCCACCAGCCTGAAGTTGATCGGCACGGCCACCAGGCCCGCACGGGCGAGCGCCACGTAAATCTCCATCCATTCGATGCAGTTGTAAGCCAGCACGCCCACCCGATCACCCTTGCAGAGGCCCAAACCCAGCAGGCCGTGGCCCAGGCTGCTGGCCCGCTGGTTCCATTGGGCAAAGCTCATCTGGCGGCGTGAATCGCGTGCGCCGATCCTGGTGGGGTTGAGCCGGGCATGGGTGGCAACAGCGTCAGCAATGGTGAGCAAACGGGTCATGGCAGGGCTCCTTGGGGGGATGAAAAATTCCGACTGCGCTGATTATAGAACTCTGAATTCAGAATACAATAAACGGACAAGTCGGGCAATCATACAAAGCCGGCTCTTGCGCCATCGACCCTCAAGGAGCCAACCATGGGTATTTCAGCGATATCGGAACAGTCAGCCGCAGCGGTGATTGCGCGCTTTCTCAAACAGCGCGGCGTAGACCGGGTGTTCGGGCTCTGCGGCGGGCACATCATGCCGATCTGGATGCGGCTGGACGCCGAAGGCATCCGCATCATCGACGTGCGCGACGAGCGGGCCGCCGTCTACATGGCCCATGCCCATGCCGAACTCACCGGTGGCCTGGGGGTGGCTTTGGTCACCGCCGGTCCCGGCGTCACCAACGCCATGACCGGCATCGCCAATGCCCACGTGTCGCGCGTGCCGGTGCTGGTGCTGTCGGGCGTGCCGCCGGTGCGCCAGGAAAACCGTGGCGCGCTGCAGGACATGGCTCACACCGACCTGGTGCGCTCGCTCACCCGCTATGCGCGCACCGTGCGCCAGCCCGAGCTGGTGCTGCAGGAGCTGGACGAGGCCGTGGCGCGCGCCTTCGGCCAGGGCGGCGAGCCGGGGCCGGTTTACCTTGATTTTCCGGTCGACACGCTGCGCGGCGAGGTGCCGCTGGCGCTGCAGCTGCCCGAGCATTTCGCGCCCAAGGCCAAGCCCCTTTTGATACCCGACGCGGCGACTGTGCAGGCGGCTACCGACCTGCTGTGGTCGGCCAGGCGGCCCCTGTTCATCTCGGGTCGGGGCGCACGTGGCGCCGGCCCGGCGCTGGCCCGGCTGCTCAGCCGCCTGAACGCCGCCTACCTGGATACCGGCGAGAGCCGTGGCCTGGTGCCAGACGATCATCCCTCCGTCGTGGCGGCCATGCGCGGATCGGTGATGGGCGAGGCGGACCTGGTGGTCACGGTGGGCCGACGGCTTGATTTCCAGCTGGCTTACGGATCGCCATCGGTCTTCGGCCAGGCGAAATTCCTGCGCATCGCCGATTGCGCGCCGGAGCTGCGCGACAACCGCCGTGGCAGCGTGGAGATGCTGGCCACGCCCGCGCTGGCGCTGGAAGCCATCCTGGCGGCAGCGGGCGAGCGCCCGAGCGCCACCGACACCGCGTGGTCCGCCGCCCTGCGCCGCAAGCACCTGGAGCGCGCCGACAAGCTCGTGGCGTCCATGCGCAATGCGCCCGCCGGCAGCGACGGGCTGATGCATCCCAACCGGCTGCTGTCGGCCCTGCGCGATGCCCTGCCACCAGACGCGATCGTGGTAGCCGATGGCGGCGACTTCCTGAGCTTTGCCCGCGTGGGCTTGCCCGCCACCACCTATCTTGATCCGGGGTCGCTGGGCTGCATCGGCGTTGGAACGCCCTTCGGCGTGGCGGCCAGCCTGGCCTTCCCGGACCGCACGACGGTGGTGGCCACGGGCGACGGTGCCTTCGGCTTCAACGCCATGGAGCTGGACACAGCCGTGCGCCACAAGGCGCCGCTGCTGGTGGTGGTGGCCAACAACGGCTCCTGGGCCATCGAGGTGCGCGACCAGCTTGAAACGCACGGCAAGGTGGTCGGAACCCGTTTGCAGTTTGCCGATCACGCGGCGATGGCGCGCGCCTTCGGCCTGCATGCCGAGCGCGTGGAAAAGGCCGAAGACCTGCCGGCGGCCATCGCCCGTGCGCTCGCCAACCGGCCGGCGCTGCTCGATGTGCTGGTCACGCCGGAAGCGGTCTCGTCGGATGCCAAGTCGGGGCTGGCGTGGGTGCCGGACCTGCAGCCGCTGGCCGCCTGGGACCAGGCCGAGCGAGCCTGGCGCGAATCCGGCGCGAATGCGGCGCGGCAGCAAGACTGAACACGCCCGCCTGATAATTCGCCATCATGAAAATTCTTGAATCGCAGCCCAAGCTGGTGGAGCAGGTCCACGGCGCCATCCTGTCGGAGATTTCCTCGGGCAGGTTGCTGCCGGGCGCGCGCATTATCCAGGAGCAGATCGCGCAGGACCTGGGTGTGTCGCGCCAGCCGGTGCAGCAGGCCCTCTTGCTGCTGCGCAACCAGGGCGTGCTGCGAGACGCTGCCGGCCGCGGGCTGATCGTCGCGCCGCTGGATGCGGACTACGTGCGCAACATGTATGACATGCGCGCGGTCGTCGAAGGCCTGGCCAGCCGAAAGGCCGCGGAGATCAATGCGCAGCAGGCCGGGGAGCGCGGGCCCGCGCTCATCAGCGAAGGCCGAAGGGCGGTAAGCAGCGGCAAGGTGGGCGAGATGATCGCTGCCGACATGGCCTTCCACGAATTCATCTATGCCCTGTCAGAGAACCCGTTGATCGCCCCCGTGATGGAAACGCATTGGACCTACACGCAGCGCGTTATGGGCGAGGTGCTGATGCAGGGCGAGAAGCCGCGCGACATCTGGAACCAGCATGAAGCCATGCTTGAAGCCATAGCGGCGGGCGCAGCGGAAAAGGCCGAAAGCATCACCCGCCAGCACATCCTTCAGGCCGCTGACTTCATGGTGGCCCGGTTGCGTGGCGATGCCGCATCGACAGATGCCGAGCCGCTGCCGGCACAGGGGGAAGGACTGCGGCGCCGCGCGGCGCAGCGGTGAAAACGCCCCACGCATCGGTTTTTCAGATCGGGCATCACGCCGGTGACCTGCGCATCACGAAAGCGATGCATTCATCAGACAAGTGGACAGGCGGACAGGTTGATTGCTATATATTTTATAGCTGCTTGCGCACGTAGTACGTGGGCTAGAGGCCTGTCTACCACCTAAACAGGGGCAAAAGGCACCTATTGCGGCTCAATCTTCGCGTCCTTGATCGCCTTGGCCCACTTGGCCGTTTCCTTCACGCTGCGCTGGGCCAGCGCCTCGGGTGTTCCGGGCTCAACCGCAAAGCCGATCGGTGCAAACTTTTCCTGCAGATCTTTGCTGTTGGCCGCCGCATTGATGGCCTGATTCAGTTTGGCCACCACGTCGGGCGGCGTGCCGGCGGGCGCGAACATGGCGAAGTAGGCGATGAGTTCGTAGTCTTTCAGGCCCAGCGCTTCATTGACGGTGGGCAGCTCGGGGATCGCAGGCGAGCGCTTGGTCGACGTGACGGCCAGGCCGCGAATCTTGCCGCCCTTGACTTGCGGCAGCGTGACGGCGAAGTCGGCGCTGAACATCATCACCTGGCCGCCAATGAGATCAGTCATCGCGGCCGGGCCGCTCTTGTACGGCACATTGGTCATCTGGACGCCGGCCATGCTGGCGAGCATTTCACTTGATACCAGCTGCGACGTGCTGGCACTGGCAAATGTGACGCTGGTCGGCTTGGCTTTCGCGATATCGACAAACTCACGCAGGTTTTTGGCCGGCACGTCGTTGTTGACCGCGATGATCAGCGGCACCGAGCCCAGATAACCCAGCGGCGCGAAAGCCGTGTCCTGGTTGTACGGCAAGGTCTTCATCAGGCTTTTCAGCGCCGCGTTGGTGCTGTTGGTGCCGATCAGAATCGTATAGCCGTCAGCGGGTGCCTTGGCCACGGCATCAGCGCCCAGCATGCCGTTCACACCGGCCTTGTTCTCAACCACGATGACCTGGCCCAACGTCTCGGACATTTTAGCGGCAAAGGCGCGGCCGATCTGGTCGGTGGCGCTGCCGGCGGCAAAAGGCACGATGGCTTTGATGGGCTTAGTCGGGTAGGCCTGGGCCAGTGCGGCGGAGGTGCACAACACGGCGCCGCACAGAACGGCGAGCGAGCGAAAAGCAGAACGCATGAAAGTCTCCAAAATTTCTATCGAACAAGTTTAGGGCAGATTAGGGTGCGGTCTGGAGAGGGATATCCAGCGGGGCGTCGAGCGGAACATCGAGCGAAATATCGAGAATTGCGGCGCTCAGGGTCTTGCCATGCGCATCGAGCGCCAGCGAACGCGTCACGCCGCCGCCCAGCGCATCGTTCATCACAAAATGCACGGCGCCCAGATGCGGCAGCGTGTAGCGCTGCACCGCACCGCGAACGATGCCCTCGTAATGGGCCTTCACGCAATCGGCCGTCAGCACGGCCTCTAACAGCGGGTAATCAGCCAGCTTGCGCGCAATCACGCTCAGCGTGGCGCGGTTGCCCTTGTCGCCCGAGCGGGCCAATGCGATGTCGCGCACCTTCATCTCATAACTCCAGGATGTGGCATTGCGTGTGGACGGCTTCGCGCGGGATGAGCGCAGACGCTGCGGCAATCACCTCGCGCACCGATTGCGTCACGCCGCCGCCGCCCGCCGGGCCGTTCAGGTACAGCGCTTCGACCTCCTGCCCGACCAGCTCGGCCTGCGCCTGTGTTTCGCAGCGCACGGCCAGCCGCACGCGCACTTCGTAGGGCTCATGGGCTGTTCCCAGCAAGGGCCCATGCATGGCGTTGACGCCGATCAGTTCGCAGCGATGCTCCAGCGTATCGAGACCGCGCTTTTTCAGACGGTGCTTCAGGACGCTAAGCGCCAGCTCGCCGCGCGCCCGCGCACCGGGGCCGGCATAAGAGATCTGGCCTTCGCCGATAAAGCCGTCGCGGTAGCCCAGCGTTACTTTCAAATGCTCGGGCCGGGCGTGGCCGCTGGCCTGCGATACCTGCACGCGGTCATCGCCCAAGTCGTTGATCTGCACACCCGAAAAATCGGCGGTCACATCGGGCTGCAGGTAGCGGGCCGGGTCTTCGATTTCATAAAGCAGTTGCGCGGTACAAGTCAGTCGATCGACGCGCCCGCCTGTGCCAGCCAGCTTGGTAATCACCGCGCTGCCGTCGGCCTCTACTTCGGCCAACGGAAAGCCGACCTCATGCAACCCCGGCACATCGACAAAACCGGGGTCGGCGATATAGCCGCCGCTGACCTGCGCCGCGCATTCGAGCAGATGACCCACCAGAATGCCGCCGGCCAGCCGCTGCCAGTCATCGGCGAGCCAGCCGAAGTGATGCATTAACGGTGCGAGGAACAAAGCCGGGTCCGCCACGCGGCCGGTGATCACAACATCCGCGTCGGCCGCGAGTGCGGGCAGCAGCGCGTCGGCACCGAGATACGCATTCGCGGATATCAACCGGCCGCGCAGACTGGTCACCGTTTGATCGGATTCCAGCAACGGCGCGTCGTTCGCCAGCATCCACGGCAACACGTCGTCACCTGTCACCACCGCCACGCGCAGGCGCGCCAAGCTCAGCTCGCGCGCGACCTGCAGCACGGCCTCGCCGGCAGCCAGCGGATTCGCTGCACCCATGTTGGTGATGATAGTGACGCCCTGCTTAGTGCAGGCGGGCAGCACGGCGCGCATGCGTTCCGGCAGCAGCGGGTCATACCCTTGAGACGGGTCGCGGCTGCGCCGCAGTTGCGCCAGCGCAATGGTGCGTTCGGCCAGGCATTCGAACACCAGCACGTCCAGCGCGCCGCGCTCGGCCAGGTCCTTCGCGGGGTCGATGCGGTCGCCGGAATAACCGGCACCTGATCCGATGCGGAAGGGTTTCATCGAGTCCGTCGCAGGGTATTTCGGTGACTAGGTCGGCGCTTTCTGCGTGGCCAACACCTTGACAACGACGGGATCGACAGCCATACGCCGGTAGTGATCCGCCACCTTCGGAAAGCGCTGCATATCAACGCCGTCACCTTCAAGCCACTGCGACAGCGTGAACAGATACATGTCGCAAACGCTGAAACGCTCACCCAGTACCCACAGGCCTTGCAGCATGCCCTGCTCGATCAATTCGAAGCAGTCGCCCATCACCTGCGGCGCCTTGACTTTCATCGCGTCGATGGCCTGCGCGTCATCGACCCAGCGGTAGCCGCGCACGCGGTGGGCATGCGCGACATGCACCGTCGAGCACAGATAACTGTTGAATTCGTTGGCGCGGGCCAGCAGAAAAGGGTCGCCCTGCGGGGCCAGCTTTGCCTCGGGAAAAGTCTGGCTGATGAACTGAAGCAGCGCCGGGGTCTCAGTCAGCACGCCGCGTTCCGTCACCAGCGCGGGCACGCGGCCCTTAGGGTTCAGCCGCAGATAGTCGGCCGAGCGCTGCCGCTGCTGGCTGAAGTCGACGCGAACGGTTTCGTAGGCAGCGCCGGCGTATTCAAGCGCGAGGTGCGAGGCCAGCGCACAGGTACCGGGCGCGTAGTAGAGGGTAAGCATGCGCCATGATAAATCGGCGGGCGCGCAGACCGGCAACGGGCGCGAAAGGCGGGGCACCAGCGATTGCACTGCCCCTGCGAACCTGCCGAAAAGTTGATTCAACTGCTATAAATTAAATAGCTGCTTGCGCAAGATTTACCTGGGCTACAGGCCTGTTTTATTAAAAACTAGAGCAAATCGCCATCAACGTAGTACCAGCGGCCTGGCCCATCACCGTCTTTCAAGAAGCGGCTGCGCTCGTGCAGGCGAACGGCGGCGGTACCGGGGCTTTTCTGCCGGGCGACAAATTCGACTTCGGCGTGAGTTGCGTCCAGCACGCGATGCTGCCGCACCTCCAGCCCCAGCCACTTCACAGCAGGATCAAACTCAATCTGCGTCAGGCGCCGGCTGGCCTGCCAGGTAGCCAGCAGATAGTCGGCGCGCTGCAGCACGAAGGCTGTGTAGCGCGAGCGCATCAGCGACTCGGCGTCAGGCGCTGGCATGTCTTCAAAGTGGTCGATGAAGCGGCCGCAGCAATCGGCCAGCGGCAGAGGTTTTTTAGAAAGACTCAAGCGGCCGCAGGGGCACGGCTGCGACGGCTGCACTGCTCTGGCCGCAAGCGTCAAGCTTTGCCGTCCTTTTTTGCCTTGCGATCTTCCAGCGTTTCGGTCGGTGCGCCCTGCTTCTGCCATTCGACCCATCCGCCGTCGATGTGCGCCACGTTGGTCATACCCATGTCCTGCAAGGTTTTGGCCGCCAGCGCACTGCGCCAGCCCGCGCCGCAGAACAGGATGAATTCCTTGCTCTCGTCGGCAAACAGCGGTTTGAAATAAGGCGAAGCCGGGTCGACCCAAAATTCGAGCATGCCGCGCGGTGCGTGGAAAGCGCCGCTCACGGTGCCGCCGGACAACTCGCGCACGTCGCGGATGTCGACGATCTGAACGCTGGGGTCGCTCAGCCGCGCCGCAACCTCAGCGACCGAATACGTCTTGACCTCGGCCATGGCCTCGTCGACGAGGGCGCGGAATCCTTTAGTAATGGGCATGCTGGTCTTCCTTGAGAGCTATCAGGCGAGTGAGCGCTGGATGATGATCTTCTGCACGTCGGATGTGCCTTCGTAGATCTGGCACACCCGCACATCGCGGTAGATGCGCTCCACCGGAAAATCGCTGACATAGCCGTAGCCGCCCAGTGTCTGGATGGCGGCGCTGCAGACTTCTTCAGCCATTTCGCTGGCAAAAAGTTTGGCCATCGCAGCCTCTTTCAGGCAGGGAAGATTCGCATCACGCAGGCTGGCCGCGTGCCAGATCAGCTGGCGTGCGGCTTCCAGTTTCGTCGCGCAATCGGCAAGCCTGAATCCAACGGCCTGATGGTTAAAGATCGCGGTGCCAAAGCTCTGGCGCTCTTTCGAATACGCCAGCGCAAACTCGAACGCGCTGCGCGCCATGCCCACGCTCTGCGCGGCGATGCCGATGCGCCCGCCTTCGAGCCCGCCGAGCGCAATCTTGTAGCCCTCCCCTTCCGCGCCGATCAGGTTTTCAGCGGGGATGCGGCAGTTGTCGAAATTGATTTGCGCCGTGTCGCTGGAGTTCTGGCCGAGTTTGTCTTCCAGCCGTGCCACGACATAACCCGGTGCATCGGTCGGCACGATGAAGGCGCTCATGCCCTTCTTGCCAGCACCCTTGTCGGTCACCGCAATCACAATGGCCGCGTGGCCATTTTTGCCGCTGGTGATGAACTGCTTGACGCCGTTGATGAGATAGCCGTCGCCGTCTTTCACTGCCGTTGTGCGCAGTGAAGACGCGTCGCTTCCGACGTGTGGTTCGGTCAGGCAGAACACGCCGAGCATGTCGCCCTGCGCGAGCTTCGTGAGCCACTGCTTTTTCTGCGCCGCATTGCCGTAACGCATCAGAATCGCATTGACCGGGCAGTTGGTCACGCTGATCGCGGTGCTGGTGCCGCCGTCGCCGGCGGCGATTTCTTCGATCACCAGAGCCAGCGTCAGGTAGTCGAGATTCGCGCCGCCGAATTCTTCAGGCACGCAGATGCCGTAGGCGCCCAGCGCGGCCAGGCCTTTGTGCGCGTCGACCGGAAACGTGTGCTCCTTGTCCCAGCGCGCGGCGTGCGGCCACAACTGCTCCTGCGCGAAAGCGCGAACAGCATCACGAACCTGCTCCTGCTCTGAATTTAGTATCAAATCAGCCTCCAGCCCAGGTAATATATGCGCAAGCAGCTGCTATTTTCATAGCAACTCACATCATCTCAATGGCCAGCGCCGTGCCCTCGCCGCCGCCAATGCACAGCGTCGCGATGCCCTTTTTGAGACCGCGCGCCTTCAGCGCATACATCAGCGTGACGATGATGCGGGCGCCGCTGGCACCGATCGGATGACCGAGCGCACAGGCGCCGCCGTTGACATTGACGATGTCATGGCTGATGCCCAGCTCTTTCATTGCGGCCATCGGCACCACGGCGAAGGCTTCGTTGACTTCCCACAGGTCAACGTCGCGCGCGTTCCAGCCGATCTTCTTGAGCAGCTTGTTGACGGCGCCGACCGGTGCGGTGGTGAACCACTCGGGTTCCTGCGCAAACGTGGCGTGGCCGACGATACGCGCTATCGGTTGGGCACTAAGCTCCCTGGCCGTCGATTCGCGCGTGAGCACCAACGCCGCGGCGCCGTCGTTGATCGACGAGCTGGAAGCGGCCGTGATGGTGCCGTCTTTCTTGAAGGCCGGCTTCAGGGACGGAATCTTGTCGAGCTTGACCTTCCCCGGGCCTTCGTCGATGGCAACGATGGTTTCGCCGCTGCGGCCCTTGACCGTGACCGGCGTGATCTCGGCCTTGAATGCGCCTGATTCAGTGGCCGCCTTCGCGCGGTTCACGCTGGCGACGGCGAAGGCGTCCTGCGCCTCGCGGGTGAAGTGGTATTTCTCAGCGCACTGCTCGCCAAACGTGCCCATCGCGCGGCCGGGCTCATACGCGTCTTCCAGCCCGTCGAGCATCATATGGTCATAGATGCGGTCATGGCCGATGCGCACACCGCTGCGGCCCTTGAGCAGCAGATGCGGCGCGTTGGTCATGCTTTCCATGCCGCCGCTGACCATCACGTCGCGGCTGCCGACCAGCAACTGGTCATGCGCGAGCATCGTCGCTTCCATGCCGGAACCGCACATTTTCGACAGCGTGACCGCACCCGCACTGGCAGGCAGCCCGCCCTTGAATCCGGCCTGCCGCGCCGGCGCCTGGCCCTGGCCCGCCATCAGGCAGTTGCCGAACAGCACTTCATCGACGCTTGAAGGTGCAATGCCCGAACGCTCGATGGCCGCCTTGATCGCCGCACCGCCCAGATCGTGTGCAGCCAGCGACGAAAAATCCCCCTGAAAGCCGCCCATGGGGGTACGCGCGGCACCGAGGATAACAACGGAATCTTTGATGGAATCTGACATGGTGTGCTCCTGTTGCGAGTGGGTTGGTGGTTTTGGGTTCAGAATTTCTGGATCAGCTGGCAAGGTAATGAGCCTCAAAAAAGCTGATGGAGAAACCGCGGGTACCGGTACGGGGAGCCCTCACCCCTGCCCTCTCCCAGAGGGAGAGGGAGTAAATCGGGAAGGTGTGAGCTCGTCAAGCAAGCAGGGGCCGCGGGACTGGCTTTGCCAGACCGCAGGCGAAGCGGCCCACTCGGGGGGCAGAGGGTACGCGAAGCGAACGAACGTGGGGGCAAGCTATTCAAGCAGGGGCCGCAGGACTGGCTTTGCCAGACTGCAGGCGCAGCGGCCCCCTCGGGGGGCAGAGAGTTACGCGAAGCGAACGAACGTGGGGGCAACATATTCAGTGGGTCATGCCGCTCAGTCCGGTCAGCATCGGTTCGGGTGGCAACTGGGACGGCACCTCGTCATCCACCGCGCCGGGCACATGCCGATGGCTGAAACGTTTGTCCTGCTCGTAGGGAAACACGTCGTACACATGCCCGGCCCGGATACGCCCCTGGTGGCTTTGCCAGAAGGCGGCCTGCAACAGATCGGCATGGTGCTTCAAAAAAACTTCGCGCACCGCGCTGTTGCCGAGTAAAAACGGCTCGAAGGTTTCGGGAAACACATCCTTGGGCCCGACGGAATACCAGACTTCGCCGCTCATCTCGTCTTCTTCATTGCGCGGCTCGGGCACCTTGCGGAACTTGCAGTCGGTGATGTATTCGATCTCGTCGTAGTCGTAGAAAACCACCTTGCCATGCCGCGTGATACCAAAATTTTTCCACAACATGTCACCAGGAAAAATGTTGGCTGCCACCAGATCCTTGATGGCGTTGCCGTACTCGAACACGGCCCGCTCGATCTGCACTTTGGCAGAAGGCTCGGTCACGCCAACATCGAACGCTTCCTGCAGATAGATGTTCAGCGGAATCATGCGCCGCTCGATGTAAACGTGCTTGATGATCACTTCGACATTGCCGTCGCCGTCGCGGTCGCTGACTTCCAGCTGGCTGGGCGCAAATTTTTCAATTTCGGCCATCAGCTCGTCGCTGAAACGCGCACGCGGAAAGCCCACCTCGCTGTATTCCTGCGTGTCGGCCATGCGCCCGACGCGGTCGTGCTGCTTGACCAGCAGATACTTGCCCTTGATCTGCTCGCGCGTGGTGTCTTTTTGCGGCGGGTAGTAGTCCTTGATGACCTTGAACACGTACGGAAACGAAGGCAGGTCAAACACCAGCATGACCATGCCCTTGATACCCGGTGCGATGCGAAACTTGTCGGTCGAGTGCCGCAGGTGGTACAAAAAATCGCGGTAAAAAAGCGTCTTGCCCTGCTTGGCCAGGCCCAGCGCGTTGTAGATTTCAGCGCGCGGCATGTGCGGCATCATGCTGCGCAAAAACTGCACATAGGCCGACGGCACACCCATGTCGACCATGAAATAGGCACGCGCAAAGCTGAACAAAATCAGCAGATCGTCTTCGCCGAACAGCGCCGCATCAATCACCAGCTTGCTGGAGGCCGACTCGCCAAAAATACCGTCTGAATCGCTGCCATTCGATGGCTTGGGCTGGCGATGCAGAATGGGCAGCGCAAACGGTGTCTCGTTGAAACCGTTGATGATTTTTCCGACGACGTAGGCGCCCTTGTTGCGAAAGAACAGCCCCGACAGCACCTGAATCTGGAAGTTCGCGCGCAGTTTCACTTCGCCCAGGCGTTCGCCGAGAGCTTCCAGCACGTAGCTGGCATCGCGTTCGAGGTCTTCAAACTCCAGGTGCAGTTCAAAGTCTTTCACAATCTTGATGATGACTTCGTGCAGCGTGTCACGCGTCGGGTAGTAGGCGCGGTAGGTCGGCCGCGCGGTGGGCTCTTCGTTTTCGATGTATTCGGTGCTGACGGCCGGCCGCACAAAAATAAAGTCATTCTGAAAGTAACTGCGATGCAAAATTTTCGTGGTGACCGAATTGAAAAAAGTTTCGGCCAGCTCCGGCTGGTGGTGGTTGACCAGCAGGCCGATGTAATGCAACTTGACCTGCTGCCAGACATCCATCGGCTGTTCACCGGCCTTGAATTCACGTTCCAGCCGGGTTGATGCTTCGCGCACGCGCAGGTCGTAGAACTCGATGCGCTCACGCTGCGCGCGTTGCTGGCCGTGCCAATCGGCCGTCTCGAAGCGGTGCTTGGCGCGCGCGGACTCGGTGCGAAAGAGCTGGTAGTGACGATTGAAGCCATCCATCATCGCCTTGGCGATGTCGTAGGCTACTGTCGAGTCGAGGCGCTGTGGAAACATGACTAGATGACCGGCGCCACCGCGCTACGCTGGGTCCACAAGTCCCAAACCCGGTCAACTGCATTGCGGTAGAGCGCATCCATTTCATCGGGATTGGAAATGCTCATTTGCAAGTCCTGCAGTAAGCCGTCGTTCACACCGAAAGCCCATCCATGCACCGTGACGCCCTGGCCGCGCGCCCAGGCATCGACCATCACGGTGCTGACCGACACGTTGACGACCTGCTCTATGACATTGATGTCGCACAGCGCGTTGGCGCGCACGGCGTCGGGCAGGCTGTCGAGCAGCTGACGATGCCGGTGCCGTACGTCCTGGATGTGGCGTATCCAGTTGTCTGCCAGGCCGATGCGTGCGCCTTCCAGCGCCGCCTGCACGCCCGAGCAACCATAGTGGCCGACGACCATGATGTCCTTGACTTTCAACCGCTCGACCGCGAACTGGATCGCCGACAGCGCATTCAGGTCAGAGTGCACGACGATATTGGCGACGTTGCGATGCACGAACACCTCGCCCGGCTCCAGCCCGGTGATCTGGTTGGCCGGCACGCGGCTGTCGGAGCAGCCGATCCACATGTATTTGGGAGTCTGCTGCTTGACCAGGCCGGTAAAGAAGCCGGGGCGTTCGGCTTCCATCTGCGCAGCCCAGGTGCGGTTGTGATCGAAGAGGTCTTGAATGGATGGCATATTTATTATTTTCTTTGAATACAGTTACATGGTTTCGGCAAAAAGCTCCCGCCCGATCAGCATGCGGCGAATCTCGCTGGTGCCGGCGCCGATTTCATACAGTTTGGCGTCGCGCCACAGCCGGCCCAGCGGGTAGTCGTTGATGTAGCCGTTGCCACCGAAGATCTGCACGCCCTCGCCGGCCATCCAGGTGGCTTTTTCGGCGCACCACAAGATGACGGAGGCGCAGTCTTTGCGTACCTGGCGCACATGATCTGTTCCCAGCATGTCGAGGTTTTTCGCGACGGTGTAGGCAAACGAGCGGCCGGCCTGCAGCACGGTGTACATGTCGGCGACCTTGCCCTGGATCAGCTGGAATTCGCCGATGCTCTGGCCGAACTGCTTGCGATCATGGATGTAGGGCACTACACTGTCCATCACCGACTGCATGATGCCGAGCGGCCCGCCGGTCAACACGGCGCGTTCGTAGTCGAGGCCGCTCATCAGCACTTTCGCGCCGCTATTGAGCCCACCCAGAATATTCGAAGCAGGCACTTCGACGTTGTTGAACACCAGCTCGCCGGTGTGGCTGCCGCGCATGCCGAGCTTGTCGAGCTTTTGCGCGACTGAAAAGCCCTTCATGCCTTTTTCGATCAGGAAGGCCGTGACGCCGCGCGCGCCCAGCTCAGGCTCGGTCTTCGCATAGACCACCAGCGTGTCGGCGTCAGGGCCGTTGGTGATCCACATTTTGCTGCCGTTGAGCAGATAAAACCCGCCCTTGTCTTCTGCTTTCAGTTTCATGCTGATGACATCACTGCCAGCGCCGGGCTCGCTCATTGCCAGCGCGCCGACATGCTCGCCGCTGATCAGCTTGGGCAGGTATTTTTGACGCTGTGCCTCGGTGCCGTTGCGCTTGATCTGGTTGACGCACAAATTACTGTGCGCGCCATAAGACAGCCCCACCGATGCGCTGGCGCGGCTGATCTCTTCCATCGCGATCATGTGTGCCAGATAGCCCATACCGGCACCACCGTATTCCTCGCCCACCGTAATTCCCAGCACGCCAAGGCTGCCCATTTTTTGCCACAGATCCATCGGGAACTGGTCGCTGCTATCGATCTCGGCGGCGCGTGGCGCGATCTCGCTTTGCGCGAAATCACGTACGGTGTCGCGCAGCGCGTCGATGTCTTCGCCGAGTTGAAAATTAAGGCCTGGAAGGTCGGTCATGGTGGATGCTTTCTGCTGAACCGAAGCGGGTCAGGGGTTAGTATTTTTTGGGTACGGGAACCAGCGTTTGCTGCATCACGGCGCAGGCATTGCTCGTTCCGTCGGGCGCGACATGCGTCACGTCCGCAGTCGTCACGATAATGCGTTTTCCGGCTTTGGCCACGTGGCCGACGGCGCGCAGTTCGCCGTCATTGAAGCCAGCAAGAAAATTGATTTTGTATTCGACCGTAGTGACTTCCGCGTCGGGTGCGGCCATCGTCAGCGCCGCATAGCCGCCGGCAATATCAGCCAGCGCACCCATGGCGCCGCCGTGAAAACCGCCTTGCTGCTGCGTCACGCGTTCGGAGTACGGCAGCGCAATTTCACACAGCCCCGGCTCGACGCGAACGAGCCGCGCGCCCAAATGCTGCATCATGCCCTGGCGCAGAAAACTGGCCTCGACGCGCTGGAAAATTTCTGACTTGGCTTGGGATTCGTTCATTCAGGACTCTTGAAAATTGGGGGTGACTTAAGGGCTCATGCACGCTCGCGCACGTTCGCCTGGTTCTTTTCAGCCTTGCCCAACAGTGCTTTGGCTTCTTTCTCGTGCACGCGAATCTCATCGAGATTGGCCTGCAGGTCGATCATTTGGGCCTCCAGCTTTTTCCGGTGGTCGGTCAGCACCGCCAAAAACTTCTTGAGCTGCGGTGCTGTGTCGCGCGGGCTGTCGTACGAGTCGATGATTTCCTTGGCCTCGACCAGCGACAGCCCCAGCCGCTTGGCGCGCAGCGTGAGCTTGAGCCGCGTGCGGTCCCGCGCGGTGTACACGCGGTTGCGCCCGCCCGGTCCTTCACGCTCGGGCTGCAGCAGACCCATGTCCTCGTAAAAGCGCATCGCCCGCGTGGTGAGGTCGAACTCTCGGGCCAGGTCGCTGATGGTGTAGGTGGGGGCCATGGGTGGGCAGAAGTGGTTGACAGTGACTGGGGTTGGCGCAGAGCGCGATTCGGGCAGGGTCCCTACAATCCATTGCATGTGACGTTTACGTAAACGTCACATCTGACCCGAATATTACATGAATCACCTCGAACAACAACTCGTCTACCCATTCGGAGACCTGCTTCCGGGCAGCGGTCGGGCACTGGAGGTAGCCCCCGGCATCAAATGGCTGCGCATGGGCCTGCCTTTTGCGCTGGATCACATCAACCTCTGGCTGCTGCGCGACGAGATCGACTCGCCGGATGAGCCGGGCCAGACGATCGAAGGCTGGAGCGTGGTTGACTGCTGCATCAGCCGTGAAGAATCAAAGGCGCAGTGGGAGGCGATTTTCGAGAATGAACTCGAAGGCCTGCCGATTTTGCGGGTCATCGTGACGCACATGCACCCCGACCACATCGGCCTGGCGCACTGGCTGTGCGAGCGCTGGAGCACCCCGGAACACGCCTGTTTGCTCTGGATCAGCGCGACTGATTTCAATGCCGCGCGCGTGGCCTCAAGCAGCACGACCGGTTTCGGCGGCGAGGCAGCGGCCCGGTTTTTCGCAGCGCATGGCCTCACTGACGCGGACTCGCTGGAAAAAATCAGGGGCCGCGCCGGCTATTACCCGAGCATGGTGCCCGACGTTCCGACCCGCTACGTGCGCCTGATGGACGGGAAATCCTTTCGTGCGGGCGTTGGCAAGGCCAGGGCCGACTGGCATTGCATCAGCGGCTACGGCCACGCGCCCGAACACATCGCGCTGTACAGAGCCCCCACGGCACCGGATGTGGCTGGCCTTCAAGGGAACGCGGTTGACCGTGGAGCGGCCCAGCGGTCAGCCCCTGTCTTGATCAGCGGCGACATGATCCTGCCGCGCATCTCGACCAACGTCAGCGTGTACGACCTGGAGCCGGAGGCCGATGCGTTGACGCTGTTCCTCGAATCCATCGACAAGTTCATGCCGCTGCCGGCCGACACGCTGGTGCTGCCGTCGCACGGCAAGCCCTTTCGCGGGCTGCAGACGCGTATCGGGCAGTTGCATGACCACCACCGCGACCGGCTCGCTGAAGTCGTGGAAGCCTGCGCGGCGCGACCCACGAGCGCGGCCGACATCTTGCCGGTGATGTTCAAGCGCCCACTCGATCTGCACCAGACCACGTTTGCGATGGGCGAGGCGCTCGCGCACCTGCATGCGCTGTGGCATCGCGGGCGCTTAGCGCGCCGGCTGAACGACGATGGAATCTACCGATTCAGCCCGGTTTAGCCCGGTTTGAGGGTGTTTTAGGCCTCCAGCCCAGGCATTACCTGCGTGGGCAGCTATCTAATTAATAGCATTGTGGGGTCAGCCAAACCCCTGATGATTCCGTTTCTCAATCAATCGTGAACGCGAAGCCGACAAAGCGCACGGTTGACTAGAGATGGAATTACCGCCGCCACTTGCGGTTGGCCGTCACGAGGGCGGTGAGGTAGCCCTGCAGCCAGTCAAAATTCACCGGCTTTTGCAGCAGGCGCGC
>JANNKV010000146.1:0-1911 GCA_031396485.1 Polaromonas sp.
TGGCGCGCGCCACGCCGTCGAGGCTGGCAATGCCGTTGTCAACCGTGACCAGCAGATCGGCCCCTAGGGCCTTGACGCGCTCGGCAATCGGCGCCGTCAGGCCGTAGCCGTCAATCACCCTGTCCGGCACCAGGTAGCCGACATTTTTAGCGCCCAGCAGTTGCAGGCCGCGCAGCGCCACGGCGCAGGCGGTGGCGCCGTCGCAGTCGTAGTCGGCAACGACGCATATTTTTTTGCCCGCGGCCATCGTGTCGGCCAGCAGCTGCGCGGCTTCATGCGCACCGTGCAGCGACGCGGGCGGCAGCAGCCGGCTCAGGGCCTCGTCCAGCTCGCCCATCGAATGCACACCGCGCGCGGCGTAAAGCTGCGCCAGCAAGGGGTGAACGCCCCCCTGCGTCAATGCCCAGACGCTGCGCGGTGGCACATCACGAACCTGGATTTTCATGCGGTCTTCTGAGGATTAGTTACTATCATATTCATAGCTTCTCGCGCAGATTAAACGTGGGCTGGAGGCCTAAAACGCTTTTAAACTGACGCCAGAGGCTGGTTTTGGCAGGTACAAAGGTCTGCGCCGCCTTGTCGCTGCACAGCGTCAGATGCGCGTCTCCGCCGGTGCGCATAACGTCCAGCAGCCGCGCGCAGGCGTCGGCATCGACTTTTTGCCAGGCGTCGGCATGGGCGGCAGCATCGCGGCGCAGCGCGGCTGCGTATAGGCGAGGTTCCACCATCACATCCAGCCGGCTGGGTATTTTCTCGTCCAGAACGCCTGCGCCGGTCACCCAGAAGGAATTGATCGGCAGCAGACGCTGTTGCTGACGGGTTTCGTTGGCGGGGTGGGTGTACAGCAGCATCTGCATTTCGTTTTGCAGGCGCCGCAACACGGCTGCCGAACCCCCAGCCGATTCCAGCATGGCGCGCGTCAGGCGCTTGCCAGCCAATTGGTCCGTCGACACGGTGCGGAGATTGCGAAAAGGCTCGCCGGTCGCCAGCCATGTCCCGGGCACAGCGCCGCAGGGCTGCAGCGCGATGCCGTCCTCCAGAAAATAGGGAGCCATGGCAGCCAGCAGGACTTGCGATGTTTCCGCATCCACTCCCAGATCTTCAGGCGCCAGCAGTAGGATGTGGTCTGAGCCGACCTGCAGATGGCAGAGCTTGATGAACGCGCAGGGAACGCCCACGGTGCCGGTCTCAAATGCTGCCCAGGGGATATGGCCGGGCCCGCCGGGCAGGGCGTTGGCCTCTGCAACCGCCAGTTCGCAGGGCGTCGACGGGCTGTCTTCAGCGCATTCGATGCGCGTGGCGGGCTCCATCGCGGCCAGCAGCGCGCGCAGCTGCGGTGGCACCGGCGCTCTGTTCGACGGCGGTTCCGCGGCCTCTGGCGGCAGCACGGCACCGGGAATAATCAAATGGAGCTTTGGGGGCATGGGCCTATTGTCCGGGATCAATGGGGCCCAATGGCCTGATGCCACAATTGGCGGTTATGCAAATGCCTTACGAACTTATTCTGGGTTGGCGGTACACCCGTGCCGGCCGCGCGACGCGGCGCAACGGTTTTATTTCGTTCATCTCGGGTGTGTCGATGCTGGGGATCGCGCTGGGCGTGGCGGCGCTGATCATTGTGCTCAGCGTGATGAACGGCTTCCAGAAAGAAGTGCGCGACCGCATGCTGGGCGTGATCTCGCACATCGAGATCTTCGCGCCGAATGGCGCCGCGCTGCCCGACCCACAAAAAACGCTGAGCGAGATTCGCGCCAACCCGAATGTGGTCGGCGCGGCCACCTTCATCGCGGCGCAGGCGCTGCTGGCGCGCGGCGAAGACATGAAGGGCGCCATCGTTCGCGGAATTGATCCGGGTCTGGAAGGAACGGTCAGTGACCTGGAAGCGTCATTGAAAGACAGCGCCCTGCCCAA
>JANNKV010000160.1:0-5736 GCA_031396485.1 Polaromonas sp.
GACGACGTACAGCCTGTTTGCGACCAGCCCCGAGGCGCAGTTGCAGCACGGCGAGCGCCTGCTCTACACCGTGCCGGTGGTGATTTTCGGCATGCTGCGCTATGCCTATCAGGTGCATCGCGGGCACGGCGAAGACGTCGCACGCGACCTGCTGCGCGACCCGTGGATTCTGGCCGCGGGCGTCTTGTGGCTGCTGATTTTTTCCAGTCGCTGGCTGTGATGCGCGACTCTGTTCCGGCTGCCGACGATTCCCCGCCGGCCGATTCGTTGGCAGAAGCACCTGCGATGCAAGCTGCCAGCGTTCCCTTCCGCCTACCCATCAAGCAGCTGCTGCTGGTGCTGGGCATTGTGGCGACGGCGTATGCAGCGGCCTTGCTGATCTGGGGTGACAGCCCCGGCGCGATTAAGGCCTCATTGGCCCGGCTCTGGTCATTCACCGGGCTGCAGGCCGCTGCCCTGTGCCTGCTGGGCTACGGCCTGCGCGGCATGCGCTGGCGGCTGTGGATGGCGCATTACGGCCGGCATTTCGGCTGGCTGCAGGGCTTGCGCCTGTACCTGGCCGGCTATGCCTTCACACCGACACCCGGCAACATCGGCGAGGCCACGCGCGGGCTGATGCTGGCCAGCAACCCGCTCGGTGCGCGGCACAGCCTGGCAATTTTTAGCGCCGAGCGGCTTGCCGATTTGCTGTGCCTGCTGCTGCTGTGCCTGCCCGGCGTGGTCTGGCTGGCGCAGCATGAAGGTGTGAAGAATTCACGTACCGTGATACTGGCGCTTGCGGTGCTGGGGCTGGTGCTGTTGTTCGGGCTGGCCGCGGCGCTGTGGTGGCGCGCGGCCCTGCGCGTGCGCTTTGCGTGGCTGCGCGAGGCCTGGCATTGCCTCTCGGTACGGCCGCTGGTGTGGTTTTGCCTGACGCTGGCGGCCTGGGCCGGGCAGGGCGTGGCGGCGTGGCTGGTCTGCCGCGAACTGGGCGTTGACATCACGCTGATGACCGTGACCGGGTTTTACGCGGTGGCGATGGTGGCCGGCGCGCTGTCGGCTTTGCCCGCCGGCTTGGGCGGCACCGAGGCGGTTCTGGCCGGGCTGCTGACGGCGTACGGCGCTGCTCCTGGTACCGCACTCACGGCGACGGTGTTGATCCGCCTGCTGACGCTGTGGCTGGCCGTAGCCATCGGCGTGGCGACCTTGCTTTATAGTGCGGCCATTCGCAGGGAAATCAGCCTGCGCTAGTGCGCATGGCCTCGGTCGCCTGTTTTGCAAGGCGCTCCCCGTTTCTTGCGTTCTCTCTTTTTTCCACCTCCCCACGCTCCGATGTCCCTGTCCCACGAAGCCACCCTCGCGCCTGACGCGCTGACCACGCCCATGCTCACGCGCTGGCTGCTGGCGGCCGGGCTGGCATCGCTCGCGTTTCGACTCTGGATCGCCGCGACTTTCCCGATCACCGGCGACGAGGCTTTTTTCTACTGGTGGGGCGTGTACCCCGATTGGGGCTATTCCGACCATCCGCCGATGGTCGGCTGGATCATTGCGCTGATGCGCGCGACGCTGGGCGACAGCATCTGGTCAATACGCCTGCCGGTGGTCTTGCTGCCGCTGGGTGTGGGTGGCGCGATCTGGTGGGGGCTCAAAGACGTGAATCGGGAGCGCGCCGCCTGGGCCGTGCTGCTGTTCTGGCTGGCGCCGGTGAACTGGCTCAACATGCTGATCACCACCGACACGCCGCTGATCTTCTGGTCAGCGTGGTCTGCAGCCGCCCTGTTGCGGGTCGAGCGCCGCGCGCAACTGGACCGCGCCGCTTACGGTCTTTATGCGCTGGCCGGGTTGTTCCTCGGCTGTGCGTTTTTGTCGAAGTATTTTTCGGTGGTGCTGGGTTTGGCCTACGGGGTGTACTTCATGCTGTACAGGCGCGAACGGCTGGCGGGTTTTGCGGTGCTGGTGCTTTGCGCGCTGCCGGGGCCGGCCATCAACATCGCCTACAACGTCTCGCATGGCTGGTCGAACATCATGTTCAACCTCTACAACCGCAACGAGGCTGAGGCCTTCGAGCTGCGCAAGCCGCTGATGTACGTCGGCATGATGCTGTACCTGATCACGCCGGTGGCCGCGTGGCTGGCCTTCAAGCACCGGCAGGCCGTGATCGTCGCCGCGAAAAAGCAGCGGCTGCTGGCCTGCCTGGGCGTGGTGCCGCTGCTGTTTTTCGCGCTACTATCAGCCAAAAAAGTCATCGGCCTGCACTGGGTGATGTCGTTCTACGCCTTCGGGTTTGCGTACCTGGCGTTCGCGCTGCCTGCTGACAAGCTGAAAACGTGCGCCAAAGGCATCGCCGTGTTCGCCGGCCTGCATGTGCTGGTGGTCGCCGCTCTGCACCTGACGACGCTGGACACCTGGCGCAGCGTCAAACCGTTCTCGAATCTGTATCCGCAGGTGATCCGCAGCTATAAGACCGCCGAGATCTTGAAGCAAATGAGCAGCCCCGGCGTGGTGCTGATGGCCGAGGCCTACACCGCCGCCTCAATCTACGGCTTCGAGCGGCGCGCGTACATGCCCGTGTTCGGCGTCGGCCGCTTCCATGCGCGGCAGGACGACATGCTGGTGGATTTTTCGGTCTATCATGGCAAGACGATACGCATCATCACCGGTGGGCCGCCGCGGCTGCAAGAGTATTCACCGTACTTCGAGTCTGTTCGCGCGCTTGAATTTGTGCAGGATGGGGTGCCGTTTTATGCAGTGGAAGGCGTCGGTTTCAACTACGTCGCCTACCGCGACGGTGTGCTGGGCGTGATCTACAAGCGCTTCTACAACATACCTTCAACGCTGCCGATGACGGGGTGTCCGTTTTGCGAGCGGTATTGTGGGAAGGTGCGGTGTGGCGGCTAGGGTTTGGGTTGAATATGGGTTTGGGCTCTTTGATGAGTTCCGGAGCCGCTCTGTCGCCGCGGCGTGCGACTTACCTTTTTTGCTTCGCCAAAATAAGGTAAGCCAAAAAAAGGCGAGCCGAAGTCAGGGGGGTTATTGGGGTCAGACGCCAATTTCGCTGCGATGCGGAGCATCGCACCCTCCGGGCGAGCCTTTGGCTCGGCGAATTTGGACTCTGACCCCAAAAACCCCTGCTCGCGGCAGGCGGGGTCGAGCTCGAACTCGCTACGTTGCACTGCGCTCAGACAATCGCTCGCCCTGATCCGCCTGCCGCTGCGCTGCTCAGCCGTGCCACACGGCGGGGGGATGGGTTCGGAATCGGATTCGAATTCGCGCGTTTTTGGGGGCAGAGCCCAAATTCGCCAAGCCTTTGGCTTGCCCTTCGGGTGCTGCGCAGCGAAATTGCGATCTGACCCCAAAAACCAGGCTGCACTACGATTTCTCAAGCCTTTTCGGCCTCTAGCCCAGGTAACACGTGCGCAAGAAGCTATGAAAATAGTAGCATCACACAAGCAGAGCTTGCCCCGAATCCGATCCCGCTCCCTGACCAGTCTTTCCAAAGCCCTTGTGAATGCGCCGAGGAGCGCAGGGCCAGACGGTTCAGGGCGAGCGATTGTCTGAGCGAAGCGAGTTCGAGCTCGCCCCCGGCTGGACCGAGCACCGGAGGTTGCCCGTAGCGAAGCGAAGGGACGCAGACACCAGGGTCGCCTTTTTTTGGCTTACCTTATTTTGGCGAAGCAAAAAAAGGTGAGTCGCCCGCCGCGGCGGCAGAGCGGCACCGGAACTCACCAACGAACTCGGGACTCAATTGAACGCAAGGCTTCGACAGACTTAGTCCGAACGGTGTTGCGGCCAGAGGCTTCGACAAAAAAACCGAAAACAAAAAAGCCCATGCACTTCGCAGCACGCAGGCTTCAAAAAAGGCGAAAAAGCCTCAGTCTTCGAGCTCGGCCTTGGCCATCTCCACATCCAGCCGCTCCATGGCGTCCATCGGCTTGCAGGCGGCCGCCTGCTCGTACAGCTTGGTGGCGTCTTTCATTTTCTTGTCGCCCTCCAGCATGACCATGCCGTTGGCCTGTTCCATCATTGCAATGGCCGAGCCGGGGGTGAGCTTGAGCGCTTCCTTGAAGAGCGCCAGGCCGGTGTCTTTCTTGGCGCCGTAGGTCATGCCGCCGATGAGCGAGCCGACCTTGTCAATCACTTCAGCGTGAAAAGCGGCCAGCCCGATGTGGGCGTCGGCATGTTTCGGGCACAGCTTGATGGCCTGCTCAAGCGACTGCTTGACCTTGCCGCCCAGCCCTTGTGCCAGCGCCTTGGCCACGCTGATGCCCTGGCTGTAGCGCCCCAGCGCGTAGGCCTGCCAATACCAGGCGTTGGGGTTCTTGGGGTCGACGGCCTGCTGGGCTTCGGCGCGCCCGGCCACTTCCATGAACAGTTCGAGCTTGGTTTTCTCTTTTTTCTCAAGGTAGTTGGCGTAAATGCTGGTGGCCTTGTTGGCCACTGTGATGCCATCGCCACCGGCCTTGATCCCTGCCTCGGCGGCCTGCTGGAATTCTCCGTTGTGAAACAACACCCAGGCCTGCAACACGGCCGCCTCTTTGGGAAGCGGTTCGCAGTCGCCCGTATGCAGGCGAGCCCAGTTCTTTTTCAGGCTGGCGACATCGAATTCATACTCGCCAGCATAGGGAAAAGGGGTCCATTTGGCCATGTGTTGTCTCCTTGAGTGAAATTTTGCTTTTACTTTTTGCTTTTATGGGGCGATAGCTTACCGGGTCTTGCGGGGTGATGCTGGATTCAGGCTGGCTGTTGATCTACGCGCTCATGAAAACTCAAGCGGGCGTGTTGTAGGCATCCACCAGCGCCTGCAAATGGGCGCGCTGGCTTTTTTCAAGATACGGAACCAGTAGATTGAGGACGTGGTGCGCGCCGCGCAGCAACGCCGACTGCGCGTTTTCGGGCTCCAGCGCGTTGCGCGGGTCGCGTACGTACTCGAAGCTCAACCAGTAGGTCAGCACCACCACCATGCTGGTGGCCGTGGCCTCGACCTCGCGCGAATCAATCGACATCGCGCCGGTCCGGCTCATGCCGTCAAGCAGCGCCTTGACCGAACGCGTCTTGTTCTTCAACACCCACTGAAAATGCGTCTCCAGCCGGCGGTTTTTGCTGAGCAGATCGTTCAGGTCGCGGTACAAGAATCGGTATTGCCAGATCAGTTCGAACAGCGTGTGCATGAAGAACCAGGCGTCTTCGACATTGCGCACGCCGTCGCTGGCGTTGAGCAGCTCGCTCAATGATTTTTCATAGCGGTCAAAGAGCGAATTGATCAGCTCGTCCTTGGCCGGGTAGTGGTAGTAGAGGTTGCCGGGGCTGATGCTGAGCTCGGCCGAGATCAGCGTGGTCGAGACATTCGGCTCGCCAAAGCGGTTGAACAGCTCCAGCGTGACTTCTAAGATACGTTCAGCCGTACGGCGAGGCGCTTTTTTCGCCATGTGATCGACCCTTGGTTATGCCGTGGTTATGCCGTTGGTTGCAACGTACTCTAACCCGCTGGAAGCGGCCGCGACACTAGGGAAGTCCAGCAGCGCAGCGCTTGTGTGTTTCACTTGCGTCTCAATCGCGCGGAGATGACGGCCGCGCCACCCGGCTTAAATCGTCGATCAGGTCTTCCGGCGACGCAATCGCCCGGCCCAGTCGCGTAGCGGGCGGCCGCGCTGCCACCAGATGACGCGTCGGGTCGTCGAGCACGGCCCGGTTGATCGACAAGCCGTGGGGCGCGAGTTTGGCCGACAGGGTGGTCTGCCGGGACCGCAGCATCTGCCG
>JANNKV010000167.1:0-6079 GCA_031396485.1 Polaromonas sp.
GAGCAGCGGGCGCTTGAAATCGGCATCACAATCGCGGGCGGCGCCGACGTTATTTTGCTGGACGAACCGACCGCCGGCATGAGCCGCTCGGAAACCAGCCGCTTCATCAAACTGATCAAGGAAGTCACGACCGGCAAAACACTGCTGACCGTGGAACACGACATGGGCGTGGTGTTTGGACTGGCCGACAAGATTGCGGTGGTGGTTTACGGCGAAGTCATTGCCTATGACACGCCAGAGGCCGTGCGGGCCGATCAGCGCGTGCAGGAAGCTTACCTGGGGTCGTCCGTG
Source organism: Polaromonas sp. (assembly GCA_031396485.1). Lineage (GTDB taxonomy): Bacteria > Pseudomonadota > Gammaproteobacteria > Burkholderiales > Burkholderiaceae_C > Polaromonas. The sequence goes on from JANNKV010000167.1 coordinate 292, forward strand.
GCCGATCAGCAAGTGGGAGGGCATTGATCGTGCTGCAAGTAAAAAACCTGCACGCCTTCTATGGCAAAAGCCACGTGCTTCACGGCGTTTCATTTGATGTCCAGCCGGGTGAGATCGTGGCCCTTCTCGGAAGAAACGGTTCGGGCCGCTCGACTACTGCCAAAGCCATCATGGGGCTGGTTGACTGCCAGGGCTCCATCAGCTGGAAAGGTGCCGAAACGCTGGGTAAAAAGGCTTATCAAATCGCCCACCTGGGCATCGGCTACGTGCCCGAAAATCGGGACATTTTCCCCAAGCTCACCGTTCACCAAAACCTGCTGCTGGGGCAAAAGGGCAAGGGGCAGGGCTCGCGCTGGTCGTTCGAAGACATGTACACCATGTTTCCACGGCTGCGGGAACGCCAGCATACCGAGGCAGGCGTTTTGTCGGGCGGCGAGCAGCAAATGCTGACGCTCTGCCGCACGCTGATGGGTGACCCGGAACTCATCATCATCGATGAGCCGACCGAGGGCTTGGCGCCGAAAATCGTGGAACTGGTCGGGCAGTATTTGCAGACGCTGAAGGCCAAGGGCATCTCCGTGCTGCTGATCGAGCAAAAGCTGACGATTGCAATGGCGATTTCTGACCGGGCACTGGTCATGGGCCATGGAAGCATCGTGTTTCACGGCACACCAGACAGCCTGCGCGCAGATGCCTACACTCGCAAAGAATGGCTTGAGGTTTAGAACTTATCCGTGAATAATTTGGGGTCGCTTCGGGATGAGCTACAAGGCGCAAAATCCAAGGCAAGGCCGTGGCCTTTCCTGATTTTGCAACGCCGCAGATCGCCCGAAAATCCACTTGCCCTTGGGGTTGGGGTGAAACCGGGCGATTTGACTACCAAATCCCTTGCATGGGCATGAACCCATGCGGCGTGATCTTGGCAGCCAACTCATCCCGGTTGCACCCCAACGCGACCCCAAATTATTCACGGACAAGTTCTTGGCATTACCTTGACTGAAATGTCCCGGTAGAGACATCCGGCCCGGTGAAGCGCTTGCGCCTAAGCAAAGCGCCCCTACAATGATAAAAGAACGACCGTGCTATTTTTAAGTGTCGCCGGCTCGTCTGAGCGTCGCATATGAAGATTCTCACCATCTGACTCAAGTATCGAATTGAGACTGAAATCGAGACCCTAGTCGAGACAACCCCATCAACGAAAGATGCCTCCATGACCACCCAATATGAAGTTCACGGCAGCGTCGCCGTCATCACCCTGAACAACCCGCCGGTCAATGGCCTGGGACATGCGACCCGGCTGGGTATCGCCAACAACCTGCAAGAAGCCAATGCCGACGCCACCGTCAAATCCATCGTGATCACGGGCGCAGGCAAGGCGTTTTCCGGGGGGGCTGACATCAAGGAGTTCGGCACCGTCAAGGCGATGTCTGAGCCGAATCTGTTGAGCGTGATTCTGGCGATTGAAAATTCGGCCAAACCGGTGGTGGCTGCGATTCATTCGGTGTGCATGGGGGGTGGTCTGGAGCTGGCACTGGGTTGCCACTACCGCATTGCCGCACCGGGCTGCAGCGTGGCCTTGCCGGAAGTCAAACTCGGCCTGCTGCCCGGCGCCGGCGGCACGCAACGCCTGCCGCGCGCCTTGGGCGTCGAGCCAGCGCTCAACATGATCGTCAGTGGCGAGCCCGTTAAAAGTGAACTGCTGGCCCAGATTCCCGGCCAAAAACTGTTCGATCGTGTGTCCCAGTCGGCAGAATCACTGGCCGAAGAGGCGATGGCGTTTGCCCAGTCGGTGGCCGATACGCGGCCGCTTCCGCTGGTGCGCAATCTGCCGTGCAAGCATCCCAACGGCGACGCGTATTTCCAGTTTGCCCGCAACATGGTCAAGGGCATGGCTAAAAACTACCCGGCGCCGCTCAAATGTGTGGACGCCGTCGAGGCAGCGACCAAACGCAAGTTTGACGAAGGCATGGCCGTGGAGCGCGAGTTCTTCACCAACCTGATGTTCACGCCGGAAAGCCGCGCGCTACGCCATATCTTCATGGCCGAGCGTGCTGCGTCAAAGATTCCGGACGTGCCTGCAGACACACCGCAGCGCGAGATCAAATCCGTCGCCGTGATTGGCGCCGGCACCATGGGCGGCGGCATTTCGATGAATTTCCTCAATGCCGGCATACCGGTGAAGATGCTCGAGATGAAGCAGGACGCGCTGGACCGCGGCATCGCCACCATCCGCAAGAACTACGAATCGCAAGTCAAAAAAGGCAAGCTCAAGCAGGACAAGTACGACCAGCGCATGAGCCTGCTCACCACCACGCTCAGCTACGACGACCTCAAAGACGCCGATATGGTGATCGAGGCTGTGTTTGTAGAAATGGGCGTGAAAGAAAAAGTGTTCACTGACCTTGACCGCGTGATGAAGCCCGGTGCGATTCTGGCGTCCAACACCTCCACGCTCGACATGAACCAGATCGCGGCCTTTACCAAGCGTCCGCAGGACGTGATCGGTACGCACTTTTTCAGCCCCGCCAACGTGATGAAGCTGCTCGAGGTCATCCGCGCAGAAAAGACCGGCAAGGATGTGTTGGCCACCGTGATGGCATTGGGCAAAAAGATTCGCAAGACATCAGTCGTCTCAGGCGTCTGCGACGGCTTCATCGGCAACCGCATGATCGAGCAGTACGGCCGCCAGGGCGGCTTTTTGCTTGACGAAGGCTGCACACCGGCACAGGTCGACAAGGCTATTGAAAAGTTTGGCTTCATGATGGGCCCGTTCCGCATGGGCGACCTGGCTGGCAACGACATAGGCTTTGCCATTCGCAAGCGCCGCTACCTGGAAAAGCCGGGCATGAAGTACAGCAAGACCGCCGACTTGCTGTACGAGAAAGGCCGCTTCGGCCAGAAGACTGGCGCCGGCTGGTATGACTATCTTCCCGGCAAGCGCGATGCGATTCCGAACGCAGAAGTCGTCAAAATGATCGAAGACCATCGCGCGTCACTCGGCATCACGCCGCGCAAGATATCTGACGAAGAAATCGTTCAGCGACTGGTCTACGCGCTGGTCAATGAAGGAGCGCACATTCTGGAAGAGGGCATTGCCTCCAAAGCCAGCGACATCGACATGGTTTACCTGATGGGCTATGGCTTTCCGGCCTATCGTGGCGGCCCGATGCTGTATGCAGACCAGGTCGGCCTCTTCAACGTGGTGCAGGCGATGAACCGGTTCGCGCAGAACCCGCTCGACGACGCCAATTTCTGGAAACCCGCGCCACTGCTGGCCAGATTGGTGGCCGAGGGCAAGACCTTTAACTGATCTGAAGACGCAAAAACGTCAAGCTCTTCCGTCGAGCGCTTTCAACCCCCATTTCCGGAGATTTCCATGACCTCAGCTGTAATTGTTTCGACCGCCCGTACCCCGCTTGCCAAAAGCTGGAAGGGTTCCTTCAACATGACGCACGGTGCCACCTTGGGCGGCCACGCGGTCGAGCACGCCATCAAGCGCGCCGGCATCGAGGCAGCCGAAGTCGATGACGTGATCATCGGCTGCGCAACGCCTGAAGGCGCGACCGGCTCCAATATCGCGCGCCAGATCGCACTGCGCGCCGGCATGCCAGTGACTGTTTCCGGCATGACGGTGAACCGGTTTTGCTCCTCGGGCCTTCAGACCATCGCGCTGGCGGCCCAGCGCATCGTGGCCGGCGAGGCAGATATCTACGTCGCCGGTGGCGTCGAGAGCATTTCCTGCGTGCAGCAAGAGGCCAACACCCACATGCTGGCTGATAGCTGGCTGATGAAAAACAAGCCCGAGATTTACTGGAACATGCTGCAGACTGCCGAGCAGGTTGCCAAGCGCTACGGCATCTCGCGCGAGCGCATGGACGAATACGGCGCCGGCAGCCAGCAAAAAGCCACTGCCGCACTCGCAGCAGGCTTGTACGAGGCAGAAATCGCCCCGATCACGGTGACCATGGGCGTCGCTGACCCGGTGATGGGCCTGACGACCAAAAAAGTCACTGTCAGCAACGACGAAGGCATTCGCGCCGGCACCACCAAGGAAGGCATCAGCGGCATCAAGCCGGCCATTCCGGGCGGCGTGATTGCAGCCGGCAACGCCAGCCAGTTTTCGGACGGCGGCGGAGCTGTGGTCATGATGGACGAGAAAGTCGCAGAGAAAAAAGGCCTGAAGCCGCTGGGTCGTTTCCTTGGCTTCGCGGTGGCCGGTTGCGAGCCTGACGAAATGGGCATCGGCCCGGTGTTCGCCATTCCGAAAGTCCTCGCCAAGTTGGGCCTGAAAGTCAGCGACATCGACCTGTGGGAGTTGAACGAAGCCTTTGCGGTGCAGGTGCTGTATTGCGCCGACAAGCTCGGCATTCCGATGGACAAGCTGAACGTCAATGGCGGGGCGATTGCCGTCGGCCACCCTTACGGCGTGACCGGCCAGCGCCTGACGGGCCATGCCCTGATTGAAGGCAAACGCCGCGGCGCCAAGCGCGTCTGCGTCACGATGTGTATCGGCGGCGGCATGGGCGCTGCGGGGGTTTTTGAGGTGCTCTGATCACCCGATTGGACTCACGTCGCAAGGCTGGCCAGCGAACGAGAATGGCTTCTGGCAACATGGCACGATGGCACCCTAAAATTTGACGGACTGGACACCATGGCCTTGCGCGAAACACTGGATTTTCTGCTTCACGACTGGCTTAACGCCGGGTCGCTGACGAAGCGGGAACGCTTCGCCGACCACTCGCGCGAAACCTTCGACGCCGTGTTCGACACCTGCGAGCGCATCGCCCGCGAGAAATACGCGCCGTTCAACCGCACTGTTGATACGCAAGAGCCGCATTTCGACGGTGAAAAAGTCATCCTGCCGCAAGCGACGCACGACGCCCATGCGGCTTACGCGGCTTCGGGCATGCTCAGCGCGGCGCAAGACTACGAGCTGGGCGGCATGCAGTTGCCCTACACCATTGAGGCGGCCGCCAACGCGTTTTTTGCGATGGCTTCGGTCAGTATTGGCTCGGGCATGCTCACTACTGGCAATGCGAATCTGCTGATGGTGCATGGCACCTCGGCGCAAAAAGAAGTCTTCGCGAAGAACGAATTCTCCGGGCGCTTTTCGGGAACCATGTGCTTGTCAGAGCCGCAGGCGGGCTCGTCGCTCAGCGATGTAACGACGCGGGCTTTGCCTGACGGCGATGATTTTGAAGCCGATGCGCTCGGCCCGCGCTATCGCCTCAAGGGCAACAAGATGTGGATCTCGTCCGGTGAGCATGAGCTGACCGAAAACATCATCCACCTGGTGCTGGCGAAAATTCCGGGGCCCGACGGTAAATTGATTGCCGGTACGCGCGGCATTTCGCTGTTCATCGTGCCGAAAAAACTGGTCAATGAAAAGGGTTGGTTAACGGGCGTGCGCAACGACGTGGCGCTGGCAGGGCTAAACCACAAACTCGGCTGGCGCGGCACCACCAACACGCTGCTCAATTTCGGCGAAGGCAAGTACCCCGTCGATGGTCAGGCCGGAGCCGTGGGCTATCTCGTCGGCAAGCCGCACGAAGGCCTGCGCTGCATGTTCCACATGATGAACGAAGCGCGCATCGGCGTTGGCATGGCGGCCACTATGCTCGGCATGGCGGGCTACTATGCGTCGCTTGACTACGCCAAAAACCGTCCGCAGGGCCGGCCTATTGGCGTTGGAGGCAAAGACGTTGCCCAGCCGCAGATCCGCATCATCGAACACGCCGACGTCAAGCGCATGCTGCTGGCGCAAAAATCTTATTGCGAAGGCGCGCTG
>JANNKV010000179.1:0-14325 GCA_031396485.1 Polaromonas sp.
GCCGCCGGCGTCCCTAGACTTCACCTTTTTTTTTGCTTCTGCGCGCGGTCAGACGCAGCACCTGCGCAAGGGCTGCAAGTCTCGGTTGATCGGGATTACGTAGTACTACCCATCACCTCCCAAACCGCTGAAAGCCCCATGGCCGTGCATGGGCAAAACACCTAAGCTTTGTGCGTGAGCCCAGTCCCATCGTGCCGATTTTGCTGCAGCAAACCCGGTGCTGCTTGATTCCGGTCAGCATGCGCAGCTTTTTTAATATCGCCACGCCGGTTCAGGGCACACGGCAACATGACAGGCAACCAGGGTGCCGACATCCGCCACAAGGCTCTGGCCGCCCGATCATGTACATGAGTCGTTCTGGAATCTTCCGACAGAGAAGGACTGGGCGGCTATTGGCTAAAAACGACAGGAGACAAATTGATGATATTCAGACTTCTTGGTAGCGTCGCTGCATCGGTGGCCTTCATGGCGGGCTCGGCATTTGCTGCCGTCAATCTGCCCGCGCTCAACATCGACAAAACGCAGACCACCGTATCGGGACTCTCATCCGGTGGATTCATGGCGGCTCAATTGCATGTGGCCTATTCCGCCACGTTCAACAAGGGCGCTGGCATCGTCGCAGGTGGTCCCTTTTATTGCGCGGAGGGCTCGATCGTCAACGCCACAGGCCGTTGTATGGCCAGTCCGGCGGGTATTCCCGTCAGCAGCCTGGTCAGTACCACCAATACCTGGGCCAGCCAGGGCATCATCGACCCGGTCGCGAATCTGCAGAGCTCGAAGGTGTATCTTTTTTCAGGATCGATTGACAGTACGGTCAAGCCAGGCGTGATGGACGCGCTGAAGACTTACTACGGCAGCTTTGTTCAAGCCGCCAATGTGCTCTATAAAAAAGACATCGCCGCCGAGCACGCCATGATCACGGACGACTACGGCAACGCCTGCTCGACGAAAGCATCGCCGTACATCAGCGATTGCAACTTCGATCTGGCCGGCGCGATGCTGGCGCATTTATATGGCAGCCTGAATCCGCGCAGCAGCGCAACGCTGCCGGCCGCCAATTTTGTCGAGTTCAATCAAAGTCAGTTCGTCACCGGCCACGGCATGGCTCCCACCGCTTGGGCTTACTTTCCGCAGGCCTGCACCTCGGGTGCGCAGTGCCGCGTGCATGTGGTGCTGCATGGTTGCCAGCAAAACGTGACGCTGGTCCAGCAGCAGTACGTGCGAAACACCGGCTACAACCGCTGGGCCGAAACCAACAACATGGTGATGATTTACCCGCAGACCAGCACGCAGGCGACCAACAGCTGCTGGGACTGGTGGGGTTACGACAGCGCCAACTATGCAAAAAAATCAGGTCCGCAGATGGCTGCGATAAAAGCCATGGTGGACCAGGTTTCTTCAGGCGCAAACCCACCGCCAGTGTCCGCACTTCCTGCGCCAACCGGCCTGGCAACGTCCAACCCCACGGCCAGCAGCATGACCATCAGCTGGAACGCCGTGGCTGGCGCCTCAAGCTACAACGTGTACCGCAACGCCAACAAGACCAATGCCCTGCCCGTGACCGCAACCACTTTCAACGATTCCAGCCTGGCCGCTGCCACCACCTACAGCTGGACTGTGAAGGCTGTCGACAGCAGCAATGCCGAAGGGGCGGCTTCCGTGGCAGTGTCGGGTACCACCACAGGCACACCGCCGCCGGCGGCGACTTGCTACACCGCTTCGAACTATGCGCACACTACCGCAGGCCGCGCCTATGTGCTGGGGGGCTACACCTATGCCAACGGTTCCAGCCAGTACATGGGTCTGTGGAACATCTACGCCGTCACGACCCTGAAAAAGACCGGCACCAACTACTACGTGATAGGCACCTGTTAAAGCGGCTCGGTTACGGCGGTCTTCCATCGGGGCTTGATGGGTTGTCAGCGCTGGCCACCGACAACCGGTCATCCACCGGGATTACGCTGAGTCGACCTGTGGTCGGGCAGGGTGGTGACAGCGCCTGACCCCTAAAAGTGGGCGCGTAAACTGCGCGAGGTGTTCAAGGCGCTGTCGCCGTGCATCAACAGGACCCTGCATGAAGATCAACCTGCGCCTGGCCTTTCACTATGGCCTGACCATTTTCCTCAGTGCCTTCCTGCTGTTTCAGGTGCAGCCGCTGATCGGCAAGATGATCCTGCCGTGGTTCGGCGGCTCCGCAGCGATCTGGACCACATGCATGCTGTTTTTTCAGCTGGTGCTGTTGCTGGGTTATTTTTACTCTCACTGGGTCACGCGCACACTGAGTCCGTCACGCCAAAGCCTGGTGCATGGCGGCTTGCTACTGGTCAGCCTGTTGCTGCTTCCGATCAGCCCGAGCCTCGACTGGAAGCCACTCGGCGCCGAGAACCCGACGCTGCGCATCCTCGGGCTGCTGACGGTGTCGATCGGCTTGCCGTACTTTGTGTTGTCGACCACCGGACCGTTGCTGCAGGCCTGGTTTGCGCGGGAGCGCTCGGGGCAGGTGCCTTATCGCCTGTTCGCGCTGTCGAACTTCGGCTCGATGCTGGCGCTGCTGGCGTATCCGGTGGCGGTCGAGCCGGTGTTTCCGACGCTGTGGCAGTCGTATCTGTGGTCGGGCCTGTATGCGTGCTTTGTGGTGGCCTGCGCGCTGCTGGCCTGGCGCGGCCGCAAGGGCACGGCGATTGCGCCGCAAGCGCAGCATGAAGGAGAAGCGCCGCGCTGGACAGACAAGCTGCTGTGGTCAGCGCTGGCCGCCTGCCCGTCCATCTTGATGGTGGCTGACACCAGTTTTCTGACGACCAACATCGCACCCATCCCCTTGATCTGGGTCGCGCCGCTGGCGCTGTATCTCCTGTCGTTTATCTTGAGCTTCGAGCGCAGCGGCTGGTACCAGCGAAAGGTGTTTTTGCCTCTGTTGGTGGTCGGGCTGGCCGTGCTGGCCTGGCTTCCGACGCTGGGTATCACCGAGATTCCGCTCTACGCCTCGATGGGCATCAACCTGACGGCTTTCTTCGTGGCCTGCATGGTGTGCCACGGCGAGCTGGCCCGGCTGCAGCCGCACCCCAGCCATCTCACCGGTTATTACCTGATGCTGGCGGTCGGCGGCGTGGTGGGTGGCTTTTTTGTCGGGGTGATTGCGCCGTACTTTTTTAATAGCAACTATGAGCTGTCAGTCGGCATTGTGCTGACCGGCCTGGTGGCGGCGATTGCCGTGATTCCCAAGGCGGTTTATCCGGTGCCGCAGGGCCGATCAGTGGCGATTGGTTTCTCGGCCGTCATGCTGCTCGCGCTGGCGTGGGTTCGCGTGGAAGATCACCTCAATCAGACCCGGGGCGCCGAAGTGACGGCGCGTAATTTTTACGGCAGCCTGCAGGTGTTCGAGAACGCCGAGGGCGCCTACCGCACCATGATTCACGGGCAAATCATCCATGGCCGCCAGCACACGGCGCCGGGCAAACTCGACCAGCCCACCACCTACTACACCCCTGAAGGCGGCGCCGGCAAGGCGATGCAGATCAAGGCCGCGCAGGGACCGCTGCGGGTCGGGGTGATCGGCGTGGGGGTTGGCACGCTGGTGAGCTATGGACGAAAGGATGACTATTTCAGGCTGTACGACATCGACCCGCTGGTCATCGACATCGCCCGCAAGAACTTCAGCTTTCTCTCACGTACTCCGGCTGCGACTGAAGTGGTCCTGGGCGATGCGCGCGTGCAACTGGAGCGCGAACCGGCGCAGCAGTTCGACGTGCTGCTAATTGATGCTTTTTCGGGTGATTCGGTACCGATTCACCTGTTGACGTACGAGGCTTTCGCCCAATACTTCAGGCACCTCAAGCCCAACGGCGTGCTGGCAGTGCACATCACCAACCGTTTTCTGGACCTGCGGCCGGTGGTGAAAACGGCAGCCAACCGCTTTGCAAGAGAGGTTCGGATGGTGGATTCGGAGAGCGTCGACGGCACACTGGTGCTCCGCTCGAACTGGGCCTTGCTGTCAAACGACGCTGCGTTTTTCAGAAGCCCGCAACTGCGCGGCGCCAAGCTGATCGCCGACTGGCCAGGGTTTCAGCCGTGGAAGGATGACTACAGCAGCATCTTTTCCATCCTCAAGTAGTTCCGTTTCCAATTCAACACGATATGTCGTTGCCCCGCCTTGCCGTGCGACAGCACTGTCTGCGGCGGGGCGCCTGATCTCGTATTGAATTGGAAACGGAACGGGCAGCAGCGCGACCAGCCTTGCGCACAGCGTTGCAAGCCGCTGCAACGTCATTTTTTAAGCAAAATAGGCCGCCAGCCCAGGTAGTTATTGCGTCAGCAGCTATTGAAAATATAGCGAGTAGGATGGTGGAGAAGGCTACTGCACAGCGCCCAGCGCCAGCGCCGCCGCCTTCGATGCCGCCAACTTCTCGGCATCGGCCTTGACCGGGCCGGTCGGCCAGCCACCCATCTGGGTGATGCTGAAGTCGGCCAGACCGGCCAGCCACTCGGGGCTGTCGTTCAGGCAGTCGATGTAATGGAATTCCTTGCCGCCGGCGTCGATGAAGGCGTGGCGCGCTTCCATGTTGATTTCTTCCAGCGTTTCCAGGCAGTCGCCGGTGAAACCCGGGCACATCACATCGACGCTTTTCACGCCAGCCTGCGCCATCTGGATCAAGGTGGGCTCGGTGTACGGCTCCAGCCATTTGGCCTTGCCGAAGCGTGACTGAAACGTGACCTTGTAGCGGTCTTTGGCCAGGCCGAGCTTTTCGGCGACCAGGCGCGCCGTTTTGTGGCAATGGCAGTGATACGGGTCACCGAGTTTGAGCGTCCGGTCGGGCACGCCGTGAAAGCTCATGACGAGTTGTTCAGCCTGGCCGTTTTTTTGCCAGTGGTGTCGAATCTTGGCGGCCAGTGCGGCGATGTAGCCCGCGTCGTCGTGGTACTGGTTGACGAAGCGGAACTCGGGAATCAGCCGCGTCTTCGCCGCCCAGGCATAGACCGCATCGAACACGCTGGCGGTGGTGGTGGCGCTGTATTGCGGATAAGCCGGCAGGATGAGCACGCGCGTGACGCCGTCGGTTTTGAGCAGGTCCAGCTGCGACGCAATCGACGGGTTGCCGTAGCGCATCGCATAGCGCACCTCGACGTTGTGGCCGCGCACCGCGAGGTAGCCGCGCAGCATGGTGGCCTGCTTTTGCGTCCACACTTTCAACGGCGACCCGTCAGGTGTCCACACGCTGGCGTACTTGGCCGCCGACTTGGCGGGTCGGGTGCGCAAGATGATGCCGTGAAGAATCAGCAACCAGACCAGCCGGGGGATTTCGACCACGCGCGCGTCGCTTAAAAACTCCGCCAGATAGCGGCGCAAGGCAGGCGCCGTGGGTGCGTCGGGGGTGCCGAGGTTGCAGAGCAGGATGGCGGTGGTTGACGCTGCGGTGGGCGGCGATCCGTGGGAAAAAGCAGGCTCTGGTGCAAAAGACATTAGTTATTCTAGTGTGGCGTTGCATCCCGGAAGAGACAAAAAAAGGCTGGCAAATTTTCAATCCACGGCAAATCACCCGCCACAATCTGCACTCTGCTATCAAAAACGACAAGATTCCCCCGACCCCAATTGACCCCTTATTTTCCCCGGTTGCCTCGATAGACCCTGTGCCCTGCGCCGCGCCCGTGCGCCCGGCCTGACTGGCATCGTTCACGCCCACACCAGAAATTTTCAATGCTCGACGTGACTTTGATCAAAGCGATCACCCTGGACCTCGACGACACCTTGTGGCCGGTCTGGCCCGCCATCGAGCGGGCGGAAAAAGCGCTGGACCGCTGGCTCGGCGAGCATGCGCCAATGACGGCGGCGATGTTCGCCAACCCGACGATTCGCCACGAGATCCGCGAACATGTGGTTCGTTCGCACCCCGAATGGAAATGCAACCTGAGCGCGATTCGCCGCGAGGCGATCCGGCTGGCCCTGTACCGTGCGGGTGAAGACCCGTTGATGGCAGAGACGGCGTTCGACGTATTTTTTGCCGAACGCAACCGCGTGCAGCTGTTCGACGATGCGCTGCTGGCGCTCGAATTTTTATCGTCGCGCTATCCGCTGGTCGCCTTGTCCAACGGCAACGCCGACATCAAGCGCATCGGCCTGAGTCAGTATTTCGTAGCCAGCATCAGTGCCCAGGAATTTGGTGCGGGCAAGCCGGACCCGCGTATTTTTTACGCGGCCTCGGGCGCAGCCGAAGTCATTCCCGACAACGTGCTGCATGTGGGCGACGACGCGGCCATGGATGTGCTGGGTGCACTGAACTGCGGCATGCAGACCGTGTGGATTAACCGGGCTGATCACATCTGGACGCATCATGCCGAACCGCACGAAACCGTGACCTCGCTCGCCGAACTGTGCGACCTGTTTCCGCGCTGACCCGGCGAAATTGGGGCTCCACAATTCTCGCAATATGTGGCGGCAGATTCAACGACAAGGTGCCATGCGCAAAAGTACTCTAGGCTGGGAGTTAGGCAGTCCGGGCGTCAGCAGCTATTAATATCATAGCGGTGACTGAAGTAGGCTCGGCTGGGAATTGCCTGGACGCAGCAGACTGGTTCTGTTTTCCCTGGCGCTGGAGACTGGCCGACAAAAATAAAGGTGTGAAACCAAAGCTATGGCGTCACCCCTGTAAACTTGGAGTCAGTAGCGTTGCCGCCAAGCTGACAAACCAGACGCTCAGTGTCCGGAATTTGGATCTGCTTTTTCGGACGCGCGGAACACCGCAGGGTTCGCAGGACCAGTCACATACAGGAAGCCAGCCAGACCTTTTTCAAGCCGTGACAAGGCATGGTCGACCAGAATGTAGCGCCCAGGCACTTCGACCTTGAACTCGACCATGGTCGCGCCGCCCGGCGGTACGCTGGTGGTCTGCACGTTTCTCGCTGGCGCGGAAGTCAGGTCCGCCTGATTGAATACCCGGTCGAAGACTTCGCCGATCACATGGAAACTCGAGGTCGCGTTGGGACCGCCAACACCGAAGAAGATACGCACGGTCTCGCCGGTTTTTGCTTCCATCTTGTGGGTTTTCGTCAGCGCATCCATCGTGCCGTTAAACATCATGTGCTCGGGTTGTTCCTTGAGCATTTTTTCCAGCGAAAACTCGTTTTCTCCAAGGGTGCCGTGGGCTTGGTTGGTGTACAACTCGCCCTGCATCACATAAAACTCGCGGTCTACTTTAGGCAGGCCACCTTCAGGCTCCACAAGAATCATGCCGTACATGCCGTTCGAGATATGCTGCGCGACCATCGGCGTTGCACAGTGGTACACAAACAGCCCCGGATTGATCGCCTTGAAGGTGAAGCTCTTGCTGGAGCCGGGCGCCGCCTGAGTCACGGCAGCGCCGCCGCCAGGGCCGGTCACCGCATGGAAGTCCACCGAATGAATCATGCGGCTGTCTTTGGCGTTGGCCATGTTGACCGTAACGGTATCACCTACGCGAACACGAATGAACGGACCTGGTACCTTGTTGTTGAAAGTCCAGTATTTATAGGTAGTTCCATCGGCCAGCTGGCCCAGCACTTCGGTGGTTTCCAGATTGACCGTCACGCTTTGCGGCCCGCGCTTGCCAACAGGCTGCCCGACCTCCATCGGACTGCCTGATACCTCAGCACCTTTGGGTTGCTGCTTTGCAAGGCTATCGCCACCGCCGACGACAATCTTGCCGATCATGCCGGCCTGGACATGGCCCGGCAGCGTGCAGATGTATTTGAAATCGCCTTTCTTGTCTGCCTTGAACACGATGGCCGTACTGGCGCCTTTGGTATTGAGCTGATTCGACGTAGCAGCAAAGTCAGGAACGCTGATGTCATGCGTCGCACCATCGCCGTTGACCAGATTGATCTGCACAATCGCACCTTCAGCGACTGCGAGCGACGGGTTGACCTGGCCCTTGATGGCTCCGGTTTCGCCCACGAACACCAGCTTGCCATCCGCAATATCGGTACGCAGGGTGAACGTCACGTCTGGACGGTATTTGACGCCTGTGTCGTGGTGCGGATCTGCCGCAAAGGCTGTCGACTGGCCAAGCATTCCGACAAAGCCGATGACGACGGTAGCCGCCATTTTCTGGAAAAAACCGGTTTTCATTTCTATCACCTTTTGAGTGTCTGCCAATGGGTTGGCCTGGCCCAGCGTTCTGGGAAGGCCTTCCGGGTTCCACCCAGCGAGCCGCTGACAGCGCGTGTGGTGGTGTACGCAGCGGGTCTGCCCGATCTGCTTGTAATAAATGGTACATATGAAATGTATCTTTAAGCTTGATCCAGATCAAACCCGGTGCTGTTGCGCGAGCCTCAATGGCAGTTTTCACCATCATTGGGAACAAAATGGGCTGAATGAACACAACTCATACGCCGACAAGCATTTCATGGCCGGACATCGAACTGTCCGAAGAACTGATTCGCAGGTTCGATACCTCGGGTCCACGCTACACCTCCTACCCCACGGCAGACCGCTTCACCACAGCCTTTGCCGAGGCGTCGTATCTCCGCTACCTCAAGCAACGCGCGGAAAGCACCAATAACCCGCCGCTGTCGATCTATGTGCACCTGCCTTTTTGCGAATCGCTGTGCCATTTTTGCGCCTGCAACAAGATCATTACGAAGGACCATGGACGCGTGACTGAGTACCTGCGCTATCTCGACAAGGAGATGGCGCTGGTCGCGGCCCAAATAGGCGGCGACCGGCTGGCGGTGCAGCTGCATCTGGGCGGCGGTACACCGACATTTTTCAATGCGGACGAGCTGCATCAGTTGATGACCTTGCTGCGCCGCCACTTCGAATTTACGCCGGACGCCGAGCTGGGCGTTGAGATCGACCCGCGTACCGTGCAACCCGGAACCCTTTCCATGCTGGCCGGGCTTGGCTTTAACCGCAACAGCTTTGGCGTGCAGGATTTCGACCTTGCCGTGCAGCAGGCGGTTAACCGCATCCAGCCGCTGGAGATGGTTGAAAAAGCGGTAGTTGAGAGCCGTGAGGCCAAGTTTCAGTCCATCAATGCCGATCTGATCTATGGATTGCCGAAACAGACGCTGGAAAGTTTCAGCCGGACGCTGGACAGCTTGATTCGCGTGTCACCTGACCGCATTGCGCTTTATAACTATGCACATCTGCCCAGCCGGTTCAAGGCACAGCGGCTGATTGTCGAAAGCGATTTGCCATCGGCCGAAGCACGCCTGCAAATATTTTTGATGTCAATGCGAAGGTTGCTCGATGCAGGCTATGTCTACATCGGTCTGGATCATTTTTCAAAACCCGATGATGAGCTAAACCTGGCGCGGTTAAATAAAACCCTGCACCGCAATTTTCAGGGCTACACCACGCGCGCTGAATGCGACCTGATTGGTTTTGGTGTCTCTGCCATCAGCAAGGTTGGCACGTCTTATAGCCAGTCGGTTCGCACGTTAAACGCCTACTATGAGCATCTCGATGCGGCGAGGCTTCCGACGGACAAAGGTTTCGAGCTGAACAGCGACGATGTACTGCGGCGCCAGATCATCATGACCCTGATGTGCAGCGCACCGGTCGAGATTGATGCCATCAGCCTTGAACATGGTATCGACTTCAATGCGTACTTCGCACGCGAGCTGGAACTCCTCAGGCCCTACGAAATCGCCGGGTTGATCACCATCGACCAAGCGGCCATCCGAGTTACGGCCAAGGGTCGCCTCTTTGTGCGAGCCAGCGGCATGGTGTTCGACAAGTACCTGGGGCAGCCGACAACATCAACTTATTCCAAGTTGATATGAACTGATACGCGTGCGGGCCGGTTCAAGTTTTCAGCGGCGCTTTGAACACAATTGGCTTGATGATTCCTTTGGTGCCAGCCTTTGTGACAGCCAGGTCTCTTTTAACGAGATTTTCAAGTGTGACGCCGTCGAGAACCGCCAGATAAGCCGCTGTCGCAGAGCGCAGTACGCCCTTTAATCCGCAGGAGGGGGTCAGCACACAGGCATTCCTGTCTTTGTCAAAGCACTCGGCCATAAAAAAGTCTGGCTCTGTAAGACGTACCACGGCACCAATATTGATCTGGGCTGGCTCCCTGCCCAGTTGAAGCCCGCCGTTGCGGCCCCGCACGGTTTCGACAATCCCCAGCAGACCGAGCTGGTGTACCACCTTGGTCAGATGATTTTTCGCAATGCCGTGTACATCTGCGATGTCCTGAATCGTCACCAACTGTCCCCGATTTGCAGCAAGGTACATCAAGGTGCGCAGTGCGTAGTCGGTGTAGGTGGTCAGTCTCATGGCTTCAAAAGCTCCGGTGGAAGTGCGGCTGCAGCACGAGCGTTACTGCGTTCAAAGCGCGGAAGAATTTTTCGGATTGACATTTTCCCAAATCATTTTTGTAAGAACATATATTGTGATTGCATGTTTAGTAAAGGTGCAACTAGAATGCATCTTAACGGATTTGAGAATTTGAATCTGTCAAATTTTTTATAAGTCCAAAAAAAGGAATATGCCAATGCACGCTACGCGCAAACTCTGGACCTGGCTGGGTGTCATCTGCGTGATGTCCTTCGCCGTCCTGGGCTGGGTCGGCACAGAGATATACCAGACAGCACCGCCGATTCCCAAACAAGTCATCAGTACCCGGGGCGATGTGCTCTTTTCAGAGGGCCAGGTTCAACGCGGCCAGGAAGCCTGGTTGTCTGCAGGCGGGCAGCAGCTCGGTTCGGTCTGGGGTCATGGCAGCTATCTGGCGCCTGACTGGTCGGCCGACTGGCTGCATCGCGAGGCTCTGGCACTGCGCGGCATCTGGGCCAAGAGCGAATTTGGTACAACGTTTGAAGAGCTGAGCGTCGGCAGGCAGGGCGAATTAAATGCCCGGCTCAAGAGCGAGATGCGCGGCAACACCTATGACGCCGCCACCGGCGCGATCATGGTGTCGCCCGAGCGGGCCCAAGCCATTGCGCAGGTTGGCAAGCACTACACCGACTTGTTTGGCGATGCGCCGTCACTGGACAAACTGCGTGAACAGTACGCGATGCGTTCAGGAAGCCTGCCGGATGCGGCTGACCTGAAGGCGCTTCCTGCCTTTATTTTCTGGTCCGCCTGGTCGGCAGCCACCGACCGGCCCAACGAGACCGATCTGAGCTACACCAGCAATTGGCCGCATGAACCGCTGGTGGACAACACGCCAACTGCGAGCGCCGGCATCTGGTCGATCGCCAGCGTCATTCTCATGATCGCCGGTATCTGGGCCATGGTGTTTTACCACTCGACAGTCAAGGAAGAAGAAGATCCCAAGCCGCTAAAAGCGGATCCGCTGTTCGACATGCAACCCACGCCGTCGATGAAGGCCACCCGCAAGTATTTTTATGTGGTGATCGGCCTGATCCTGGCGCAGGTCGGCATGGGCGTGATCACGGCCCACTATGCGGTCGAGGGTGAAAGCTTCTTCGGCTTTCCACTGGCGCAAATTTTGCCGTTTACCGTGAGCCGCACGATTCACACCCAGTTTGCGGTGCTCTGGATTGCAACTGCGTGGCTGGCGACCGGCCTGTATATCGCGCCGGCCATCTCCGGTCATGAACCGAAGTACCAGAAACTCGGCGTCAACGTGCTGTTCTATGCGCTGCTTTTTATTGTTGTCGGCTCGACCGCCTTCGGCTGGCTCGGCACGCTGCAGCATTTGGGCAATGACTTCAGTTTCTGGATTGGCAACCAGGGCCTCGAATACACCAGCATGGGCCGCATCTGGCAAATCCTGCTGTTCGTCGGCTTGCTGTTCTGGGTTGTGCTGCTCGGTCGCGGTTTGATGCCTGCGTTGAAAAAACCGTCGGAAAGCCGCGGCCTGATTGCGATGGTTTTCCTGGCAGCACTGTGCATAGGCGGCTTTTATGCCACGTCTTTGACCTGGGGGCAGAAAACCCATTACGCGATGATCGAGTACTGGCGCTGGTGGTTGGTTCACCTGTGGGTTGAAGGTTTTTTCGAAGTGTTCGCCACTGCCGTCATCGCGCTGCTGTTCACCCGCCTTGGCCTGATTCGCGCCGCCACTGCCAACGCTGCCATCGTGCTGGAAACCATCGTCTTCATGTTTGGCGGCATCCTGGGCACCTTGCATCATCTGTACTTCACCGGCACGCCGACCTTTGTGATTGCGATTGGCGCGATGTTCTCGGCGCTCGAAGTAGTGCCGATGGCCATGATCGGTGTCGAAGGCTATCGCACCTTCAAGCGCTCCAAGTCCGCGCCCTGGATTCAGGCCTACAAGTGGTCGATCTTGTGCTTCATTGCCGTCGGTTTCTGGAACGTCGTCGGTGCCGGCCTGCTGGGCTTCACCATCAACACGCCGATTGCGCTGTACTACATGCAGGGTCTGAACATGACGTCGGCCCACGGCCACGCCGCCTTGTTTGGCGTGTACGGCATGCTGGGCATTGGCTTGCTGCTGTTCTGCCTGCGTGGCCTGTCTGACCGCGCCCGCTGGTCCGACAAGCTGCTGGCGCCGATGTTCTGGTCGCTCAATATCGGTCTGGCCATGATGGTGTTCCTGTCGCTGGTGCCAGCCGGCATTTACCAGGCCTGGGCCAGCACCACCAAAGGCATGTGGTTCGCGCGTTCACCCGAAGTGGTGCATTCGCCGTTCATGGAAACGATGGTGTGGATGCGGGTGCCGGGGGATATAGTGTTTTCCATCGGCATCGGATTCCTGGCCTGGTTTGCCATCCGCTTGCTGATGCGCGGCAAGAGCCTGCCGCAGGTAGCAGGACAAGTTGGACGCACAAAGCAGGCCTGACCGATAAACTTGGGAACGTCAGGCTTTAAGGCGGCGGGCGGCTAGCAACTGCCAGCCGCCTATTGCTTTGGTTGATCTGGTCCACCTGGATTTTTTTTTGAATTACCTTGTCGTCAAACACCTGCACATCACCTTTGCAGTGATCAGCGGCAGTTTCTTTCTATTGCGTGGCATCTGGATGCTGCGGGAATCCAGCATGCTGCAATGGCGCTGGGTCAAGGTCGTGCCGCATGCGGTCGATACCTTGTTGCTGACCACTGCGCTCGTCATGGTTTTCTGGAGCGGCCAGTATCCGTTTGCCCAGCCGTGGCTGACGGCCAAGGTGCTTGCGCTGATCGCCTATATCGGGCTCGGCACGATGGCATTGAAACGCGGAAAAAGCAGGTCTGTGAGAGCGGGCGCGCTATTTGCCGCGCTGGCTGTTTTTGCCTACATCGTGGCGGTTGCGCTGACGCGGCAGGTGATGATTGGGATTCTTCCCTGGTGACAAAGGGTGAACTCAACTGTGAAACTTTATATAAGAAAAAGGCTTGCAGCCCAGGAAATAACTGCGTAGACAGCTATGAATTAGATAGCGTCTGGGTGGTCGTCGCAGCGCCTTTCACACTTCTGGCTGCTGCCAGTCCAGACCTCACCGCGCCTTCCAGCGTGGCCGGATACGGCCCGGCGATGTAGTCACCGCAGGCCAGCAGGCCGGCAGAGACCGCAGCGGCTGGCCGCTGCAAGCCCGGCGTGCAGGCAAAGGTTGCCCGCTTTTCCACAATCGTCTGCACCGCGTGAAGCGGTAGCCCGAGTTGCGCCTTCGCCTGGGCCAGCACGCTCGCTGTCAGCACCGCGCCTTCGCCCTGGCTGGCGCTGATGACAAAGGCCAGTAAACCCGCCGGGCCGCCGAGCTGGCCGCGGTCGAACACGAACTGGGCAGGCGCCTCTTCTGTCGCCGGCAGAGCCAGCATCGGCTGACTCAGGCGCACGCCGGGCGCATGCGCATACACGGTGGTCAGCGCTTCGTAGTGCAGGCTGCGCGTTTGGGACTGCCACGCCTCGGCGCCAACGTCGCTGCCTTCGACAAGTCGAGCGGCTTCGCCCGGGGGACAGGCCAGCACGATGCAGTCAAAGCTGTCGTCGGGCTGCCTTTGGGATTGGGCAGTGATCTGCCAGCGCTGATCGACGCGCGAAATGCCTTGCACCCGCACGCCCAGTTGCGGCGGGCAGCCGTTGGCGCTGAGCCAGGCCAGCGCCGCATCAGGCAGCAGCGCGCTGAGGTCGACGCGCGGCAGCAGCAGATTCGAGCCGCCGCTTTCCGAGAAAAGCGAATCGTGCATCACGCGCAGAAAAACCTGGCCGCTGGCCCGGTCGGCGGGTGTGTTCAGGGCCGACACGCAGAGCGGCTCGATCAACTGCTTCATCGTTGCGGCTGTCAGCCCGCGGCAGAGGTCAGCCACCGATTGGTCGCTGGCGCAACGAAAGCCTTGCACCTGCCAGCCAAGGGCCACCTTCAGCAGCGACAGCCGGTCGGCCCACGACCAGCCGCGCGCGCGCAAGATGCCGGCAAACGCATCCAGTGGCGCAGGCAAAT
>JANNKV010000208.1:0-6398 GCA_031396485.1 Polaromonas sp.
GGCCTCTAGCCCAAGTAATACGTCCGTGGGCAGCTATTTAATTTGGGGCTTAGGAAGCAAAGTTCACAATCAAGTGAGCTAAGTTCCTATGGTGATTCAGAAAAATCGGTATTTCAGGCGTTCTAAACTCAGTGAAGCGAAAGTGCGTCAAATCCTGCGGTACTTCGCGATGGATTTGACTGCCACAGACTGTGCAGAGTTAAGCGGCATTTCGGTACGCTCCATCAACACGATCTACTTGCGCCTGAGAAGGCGCATGGCCGAACAGTGCGAGAAAATCTCACCTTTGGGCGGTGAGCTCGAAGCCGATGAGTCGTACTTTGGTCCTCGCCGCGTGCGCGGATTGCGTGGTCGGGGAGCCGGTCGAAAGACCGTAGTATTTGGCTTGCTCAAGCGAGGTGACAGCGTCTATACGGAGATAGTGCCTGATGCCACCAAGCGCACGCTGCAGGCCATCATTCGAGGCAAGGCTGACATTGCCAGCATCATCCACACGGATCGCTGGCGTGGCTACGATGGCCTGGTCGATGTAGGCTTTGACAAGCACTTGCGGGTTAATCATGGCAACAATGAATTTGCCCGGGGCTCGGTTCATGTCAATGGCATTGAGAGTTTCTGGAGCTATGCCAAGAGGCGGATGGTGCAGTTCAACGGCGTGCCCAGGCACACGCTCTACCTGCACTTGAAAGAAACCGAGTTTCGCTTCAATCACCGTCACTCAAGTCTCTACAAAGCGCTGCTATCCCTACTGAGAACCAATCCCCTATAACGGACTTTGCTTCCTAAGCCCCTGATTTAATAGCTTCTGGCGCAGGATTTACTTGGGCTAGCGGCTATTTTTACTTATAAAACAAGCGTAATACCGGGCTGCGAACCGTCGTCCCCGCGAAGGCGGGAATCCAGCGGCCTTCACTTGAACCGGGTATCCAGCCAGGTTTTCAGCGTGGCAAAAACCGGCACGGTTTCGGCCTCATTGAAAATCTCGTGGTACAGCCGCTCGAAGCAGGCGGCGCTCACCGTTCCCGGCTTGACCGACGGTGACGCCGCCGCGCGCTGCGCAAAGGCGCGGCTGCCCGCCGGGTTGACGAGCCGGTCAGCGCCGGCGTACATCAGCAGCGTCGGCGTGTTCCAGCGTGCAGCAGCTTCGACGGTGGCCGGACCGGCGGTGGCGATGAAGCTGCCCAGGCGCGGCGAAATGCGGTTGTGAACCAGCCGGTCGGCGCGATATTTCTCGACGACCTCCTCATCGTGCGAGATATAGCGCGGGTTCAACCCATTGCCGATGCACAGGTTGGGCGCCAGACGCGGCGTGATGCCCAGCAGCATTTTTTGCCAGCGGCTCAGCCCCGCATCGAGCGCCGGCGACGACATCACCAGCCCCTCGACAGGCCGGGTGTTGAGCGAGACAAACCGGCTCACCACCAGACCGCCCAGACTGTGCCCAAGCAAAATCAGCGGCAGCGGCTTTTGCGCAAACCCCTTGGCGCGGCGCATCTGCGGGAGCTGCAGGCAATGCAGACGCGTGTCGTCGATCACTTCTTCCAGGTCATCGAGCAGCGCCGTGTCGTTCGGCAACACGCCGCGTGCGCCGCCTGATTCGCCATGTCCGCGCTGGTCATAGGCGCGCACGGCAAAGCCCCAGTCCATCAATTTTTCCGCCACATGGTCGTAGCGACACGCGTGCTCGCCCAGGCCATGCACCATCAGCACCACGCCACGCGGCGGCGGCGCGTGTTCACCCATGCGGCTGTTCCAGTCGTCCAGCGGCCACTCGTACATGGCCAGGTTTTCCCCGTCGCGCGCGGTGAAAGGAGCCAGTACCGTCGAGGCCATGCGTGCGGGTGACTGAACGATCAGCGCCAGGCGCGGGCCGCGCCCGGGCCCACCTGCCAACGCGTGCGCGTCCCGCTCATCCGGGCACCCGCGCCATCACATGCGCGACGGCTGCCGTCAGTTTTTTGGCATAGGGCACATGCAAAAATTCGTTCGGCCCGTGCGCGTTGCTCTTCGGGCCGAGCACGCCGCAAACCATCATCTGCGCCTTCGGAAAACCTTTGCTGAGCATGTTCATGAGCGGAATTGTGCCGCCCTGGCCGATGGTTCCGCAAGGGGCGCCGAAGAATTCATTCGACGCGGCGTTCAGCGCGTCGTCAAACCACGGCACCGTGCCGGGTGCGTTCCAGCCGGTCGCGCCGCCGCCGCTTTCAAACGTGACCTTGGCCTGGTAGGGCGCGTTATCTTCGAGCAGGGTTTTCAGCTCTGCCACGGCAGCACCGGCATCAATCAGCGGCGGAAAGCGAAGCGACAGCTTGAACGCCGTGTACGGCCGCAGCACATTGCCTGCGTCTTTGAGCGCCGGGAAGCCCTCGGCGCCCGTCACGCTCAATGTCGGCCGCCAGGTGCGGTTGAGCAGCGCCTCGACCGGCTCTAGCGTGGTCGGCAGCGCGAAGGTGCTGGAGCCCTCGCAGTCGTAATGCGCCCACGGAAAGCGCTTGTAGATCTCGTCGCCCAGAATTTTGGCAGTAGCCTCAGCCTGCGCCAGCCGGTCGGCGGGGATTTCGCAGTGAAAGCTGGCGGGCAGCAGGCGGCCGGTCTGGCTGTCTTCCAGGCGGTCCAGCACCTGCCGCATGATACGAAAGCTCGATGGCACCAGGCCGCTGGCGTCACCCGAATGCACGCCCTCGGTGAGAATTTCGACCTTCAGCACACCCGCTGCGTTGCCGCGCAGGCTGGTGGTGAGCCACAGCTGGTCGTAGTTGCCGGCACCGGAATCGAGGCACACCACCAGCGCGACATCACCGAGCCGGTCTTTCAGCGCGGTGACATACGGCAGCAAATCGTAGGAGCCGCTTTCCTCGCAGGTTTCGATCAGGCCGACGATGCGCGGGTGCTCGATTTTTTGCGCCTTCAAGGCCTGAATCGCCGCGATGCTGGCATAGACCGCGTAGCCATCATCGGCGCCGCCACGGCCGTAGAGCTTGCCGTCTTCGTAAGTCGCTTTCCACGGGCTCAGGTCGCTGCGCCAGCCGGTGAATTCGGGTTGTTTGTCGAGGTGACCGTACATCAATATCGTTTGCGTCGAATGGGCGCGCGTCGCCGGAACCTCAAAAAACAGCACCGGCGTGCGCCCTTCCAGCCGCACCACTTCAAGCGTGAGGCCTTCGACCTTCTGCGCCTCAACCCAAGTGGCGGCGTTGCACATCACGGTGTCGATGTAGCCGTGCTCCTTCCACTCGCTGTCGAAGGTCGGCGACTTGGCCGGAATACCGATGTAGTCGGTGAGTTGCTTGACGATGTCGGCGTCCCACTGGGCGCTGACCTGGTCGAGCGCGATGGCGGAGTCAAGAACGGAGGCGGGCAAACGTGCGGTCATGGCAATCTCCTGAAGTATCGAATTTTGAGTCAACAAATTTATTTTGACTGCATCGGATCAAGCGTCACGCGCAGTCCCTTGGGCGTGACCTTGATCTCACCCGGCTCAAAGCCCAGGCCGCTGACCAGGCTCATGTCCTGTTCGCTGAAGGTATGCAGCGCGTAGTTGTTCAGCAGCTGCTCGGCCATGCGCGGCATGTGGCGCGAAATGGCGCCGTTGAACGGTTCGGGTACATCGTTCAGGCGCACGCTGTTGACGCGCACGCCAGTCATGCGCACAGAGTTGTCAGAGCGCTCGAAGCGCAGGCCGTAGTCGAGTGCCATCGTGCCGGTGTAGGTTCTGCCGCCAATGCGCTCAAACAGGTTCAGGTCGAGTTCGGTGCCGATGCGGTTGGTGTCGGGCAGCAGCGCCAGGCGCGGCGACAGAATCTTCAGGTCGAGCACGTCGGCCAGCTTCTGCTGGTAGGGAAAGCGCTTGCCGATCGTCGTTTGCAACTGGTCTTGCGGGATGGTGACCGTCTTCGAACCCGGCGCGGCGAAACCGCCTGCGGGCAACGACAGGGCCAGCACGCTGGCGGCCAAAAACAGAAGGGTTTGAACCCGGAAAAAACGCATCATTCGCAGGAAAACTCCATGGCAGTGTTGCCATGCTCATTGTGCGCCGCACCGCGCGGGGGAACGCAAGCCCGCGGTAAAGACCTGAAACCCGATGTGACGGGCTCAAAAAGCGTGAAAATCCCGCTTTTTATAGTCAAACAGGCCGCCAGCCCAAGTAATATATGCGCCAGCAGCTCCTTCTTTTATAGCAAAACCTTGCCCTGCGATTTTTCAGGAAAATGCGTTGATGAATGCCAATTTGCCTCAGATCGCGCTGGAGACCACCAACCCCACTCGCGCCCCGCGCATTCGCGTCGGCATTGGCGGCTGGACGTACGAGCCGTGGCGAAGCAACTTCTATCCGCCCGGTTTGAAGCAGCATCAGGAGCTTGAATTCGCCAGCCGCCAGCTGACTGCCATCGAAGTCAACGGCACCTACTACAGCACCTTCAAGCCGGCGACTTTCGCGAAATGGCGCGATGAGACGCCCGACGACTTTGTGTTTTCTTTGAAGGCGAACCGCTTTGCCACCAACCGCAAACTGCTGGCCACTGCGGGCGAATCCATCACGCGATTCGTGGACAGCGGCATCAGCGAACTCGGCGCCAAACTGGGTCCCATCGTCTGGCAGTTCATACCGACCAAACAGTTTGACGCGGAAGATTTCGAGGCGTTTCTGGCCTTGCTGCCGCGGAGTGTCGATGGTTGGCAGCTCCGTCATGTACTCGATGTGCGGCATGACAGTTTTACTACGCCGGCGTATCTGGCACTGGCGCAGCGCTATGGCTGCGTGACGGTGCACACCGATGCTGAAAAGTTTCCGTTGATTGCCGATGCCGACGGTGACTTCGCCTACCTGCGGCTGATGCGCAGCGAGGCAGACACCCCGACCGGCTACGCGCCTGCGGCCCTCGACGCGTGGGCAGCAGGCGCGCGGGCCTGGGCCGGTGGTACGCGGCCGCGCGAGGTGTTTGTGTATTTCATCAACGGCGCGAAAGAACGCGCGCCGGCGGCGGCCATGGCTTTGCTGGCGCGCCTGGCGGCTTGACGTTTACGGCGCCGCGTAGGCCGCCATCGCTTCGCCGAGCCGGATCTCGCGGCCGGCCGTCCACAGCGGATTGAACTGCAGCGCCGGCTTCGGGAACAGCATCACCACGGTGGAGCCGAGCAGAAAGCGGCCCATTTCCTCGCCCCGCTTCAAGTCAACCGACTGCCCCGCGGCGGTGTAGTGCCACTCGCGCACATCGGCCACGCGCGGCGCGTTCACCACGCCGTGCCAGACGGTCGCCATGCTGCCGACAATCGTCGCGCCGACCAGCACGAGTACGAACGGGCCGCGCGCCGACTCGAACACGCACACCACGCGTTCGTTGCGCGCAAACAGCCCCGGCACGCCCCGCGCGGTCGTCGGGTTGACCGAAAAAAGATCGCCCGGCACATGAATCATGCGCAGCAGCCGGCCATCAGTCGGCATGTGAATGCGGTGGTAGTCCTTCGGGCTCAGATACAGCGTGGCGAAACTGCCGTTGTCAAACTGCGCCGCCAGCGCCGCATCACCGCCGACCAGCGCGGTGGTCGAATAGTGATGGCCCTTGGCCTGAAAAATCTGGTCGTTTTCGATGGCACCGAACTGGCTGATGGCGCCATCGACCGGGCAGATCAGGTCGGCGTTTGCCAGAGGCCGCGCACCAGGTTTCAAGGCGCGGGTGAAAAAATCATTGAAGCTTTTATAGCTGGTGATGTCCGAATCAAGCGCCTCGTCCATGTTGACGCTGTATTTGGCGACAAAGCGGCGGATGATTTCGGTCGTGACCCAGCCGCGTCTGGGCGATGCCACAAAACCTGCGAAAGAGGTCAGCGCCTGTTTTGGGAGCAGGTATTGGGGCAAAACGGCAAAACGATCAGACACAGGCGCAGCCGGTAGTGGGGGAAGGTCGATTCTATCGAGGCGACGCCTTGCGCCGAAGGCGTGCCCCGATAGCCGGCCCCATCACGGGCGCATCACGGGCTCTTCAGTGCGTGGGATAACCCGCCTCGGCCAATGACGCTTCCACCGCCTGCCGGTCACCCGACGTCTGCACAGTGACCTTTTTGGTGACCAGGTCCACGGTGACTTCGGCTTGCGGATCGACGGCCTTGACGGCTTTCGTGACCGCGCCGGCGCAGTGGCCGCAGCTCATTG
Organism: Polaromonas sp.; assembly: GCA_031396485.1. Lineage (GTDB taxonomy): Bacteria > Pseudomonadota > Gammaproteobacteria > Burkholderiales > Burkholderiaceae_C > Polaromonas. Next base: position 6,152 of record JANNKV010000208.1, read on the forward strand.
AGGGGATGTTGAATTCCATGATGACTCCTTGAAACAGTAAATAGTTTGAAAACCCGATGACGAGTCTGAACCTTCCCATGGGGGCAAGGTCAAGGGGTCGCGTTGAATGCCCGCGCCATCCTTACGGCTATTACCTCAACAGGATTGACCTTGCCACGATGGTAAGGTTCACACTGCAGTTTTGTTACCCGGGCATCTTTACCCGGACATACTGCACGAGAGACTCCCATGAACACCCACATCAACC
>JANNKV010000229.1:0-28255 GCA_031396485.1 Polaromonas sp.
CTCGGGCAAAGTTCCGGCCAGCGCATACTAGCGCGGCTCAGTCGCAATATCCCTGTCGCGGTCGAGTCAGCCATGGCGCTTGGCGATGACGAGCGCCAGTCGTATTCACCGATGCTGGCGATTCTTTCTTCGCAGCACGAAATTCAATATTCAAGGTTGTTTCGCTCATGACCATCGCCTCGCCCATGCACCACATCGCCAACCGCACAAAAAAACTGCCGCCGCTTCGCGTGGGCATAGGCGGGCCCGTCGGGTCGGGAAAAACGACGCTGCTGGAAATGCTCTGCAAGGGCATGAAGGCGAAATACGACCTGGTAGCCATCACCAACGACATCTACACCAAGGAAGACCAGCGCATCCTGACTGTGAGCGGCGCGTTAGACGCCGAGCGCATCATGGGTGTCGAGACCGGTGGCTGCCCGCACACCGCGATTCGCGAAGATGCATCCATCAATCTGGAGGCCATCGACCGCATGCTGGTGGACTTTCCTGACGCAGATATTGTGTTTGTCGAATCCGGCGGCGACAACCTCGCCGCAACCTTCAGCCCGGAGTTAAGCGACCTCACGATCTATGTCATTGACGTTGCCGCTGGTGAAAAAATACCGCGCAAAGGCGGCCCGGGCATCACCAAAAGCGATTTATTCATCATCAATAAAACCGATCTGGCTCCCTATGTGGGCGCTGACCTGGGGGTGATGGAGCAGGACACCGTCCGCATGCGCACCACGGCGAAGGGCCTGAAACCGTTTGTATTGACCAATCTGAAAACGAATGCCGGACTGGCGGAGGTGATTGCGTTTATCGAGACGAAAGGCATGCTGCGGGCGCAGTAAAAAGCCAGTTTCATGCGTGGGGTCTCGGGAATGCCCCGTACAACGGTTAAACTTCTGGCTCCGGAAGCGTGGCAGAGCGGTTGAATGCAGCAGTCTTGAAAACTGCCGAGGATGCGAGTCCTCCGTGAGTTCGAATCTCACCGCTTCCGCCACAGGGCAGTTTCCCGTCAACTACCCTTCAATAATCCAACCGGCAGGTTGGACTCCAAATCGCGAAAACCATCCCTTGGTCTGCGCCTTCCGCGCACTCAGCGCCGCTGGTCTGCGCGGCTTTGTTGTTGCTGTCTTTTGCGCTTGCTTTTGTTTTTTGACTCTGGCCCGGCCGGCTGCTCGCGCAGCACTTGCGCACGACGCGCCTCAAGCTCGTCCTTGAGCTTCTTGCGTTTTTTATCCCGAAAATGCACGTAGACGCGCCCCAGTGCGAAGCTGACAGCACAGCTGACCACGAGAAGAATGATATTGACGTTTTCCATCTCTCCATCTAACTATCAGGCAATCGGTTAATCGGGTGAGCGGACTAGCGCCACGAATCGGCGCATCAGCTCAAAAACAGCGCCTGCAGGTCGTTCAGAAAATCAAAGCCGCGTACAGTCGGCTTGACGCGTACAAAGTCGCGCTCTATCAAACCCTTGCGTTCGGCCTCAGCCAGCCCTTGCTCAATAGCCGTGAAGGGCAAGCCGGTTTTCTCGACAAAGTCCTGCAGCTTGAAGCCATCGCGCAGCCGCAGCGCATTGAGCATGAACTCAAACGGCAAATCGGCGCGTGAGACTTCGGTGTCTTGCGTCACGGCATCACCCGTCAGCGCTTTTTCCATATAGAGCTTGGGTTCGCGAAAGCGCACCTGCCGCACGACACGGTGCGCAAAACTGAGCTTGCTGTGTGCGCCCGCGCCGATGCCAAGGTAGTCGCCAAACTGCCAGTAGTTCAGGTTGTGAAAGCAGCGATGGCCATTGCGCGCATAAGCCGACACTTCGTAGCGCTGCAGCCCGGCGGCTTCGGTCATCTCGGTGATTTTGTCGAGCATGGCATAGGCCAAGTCTTCTTCGGGAATTGCTGGCGGGAACTTGGCGAAGTAGGTGTTCGGCTCAATGGTCAGGTGATAGATCGAAATATGCGGCGGGCACATCGACAGCGCCTGGCGCATGTCCTGCGCCAGATTCTCGATGGTCTGGCCAGGCAGTGCATACATGATGTCGAGGTTGAACGTGTCAAAAGCCTGCGCGGCCTCCTCGACGGCTGCAATGGCCTGCGCGCGGTCATGAACGCGGCCGAGCGCCTTCAGGTGACGGTCATCGAAACTTTGCACGCCTACCGACAGGCGCGTCACGCCGGCACTGCGAAAAGCGCGGAAGCGGTCTTTCTCGAACGTGCCCGGGTTGGCTTCAAGCGTGATTTCACAGTCAGGCTCCAGCCGCAAGCGGGCGCGAATATCGCCCAGTAGCCGGTCAATCGCCTGCGGAGAGAACAGGCTGGGCGTGCCGCCACCGATGAAAATACTGTGAACGGTGCGGCCCCAGATCAGCGGCAGTGACGACTCAAGATCAGCCACCAGTGCCTCGATATAACGCTGCTCGGGCATCTCGCCAGCGACTTCGTGCGAGTTGAAATCACAGTAAGGACATTTTTTCAGGCACCACGGCAAATGCACATACAGCGACAGCGGAGGAAGCGCTGCAAGTTGCAGCGTGCCGCTTCGCATGTAGTGCTGGATGTCTTGCTGCGCCATGGCTCAAACCCGCAGCGGCCCCGCTGGAAGCCACCGCTCGCGCATCAACACCAGCATCTGCCTGACCGCCTGGCCGCGGTGGCTATTGGCGTTTTTGACTTCGACTGGCAACTGGGCAAAGGTTTTGCCAAACGCGGGCAGAAACATCACTGGATCGAAACCGAAGCCGTTGCTGCCCAAGGGTTCGCGGGTTATTTCGCCAGCAACTCTTCCGCTCGCAATCAGGGGCTCGGGATCATCGGCGGACCGCACGGCGACCAGCGTGCTGACCAGCGCAGCCCGCCTGTCGGCCACACCGGCCATCTGCTCCAGCAGCGCCTTGACGTTGTTGTCATCACCTTTGGCATAGCCAAATTGCGTCGCGTAGAACGCCGTGTCAACGCCCGGCAAGCCGCCGAACGCCTCGACGCACAGGCCGGCGTCGTCGGCCAGCGCGGGCAAGCCGCTGAGCTGCGAGGCATGGCGGGCCTTTGCCAGTGCGTTTTCAACAAAGGTGCGAAACGGCTCTTCGGCCTCCGATATGCCCAAATCCGCCTGGCGCAGCAACTGCACGCCCAACGGCGCCAGCATGGCCTGCAATTCAGCCAGTTTGCCGGGATTATTTGACGCCAGTACAATTTTCATAGTCAAATCGGCCTCTAGCCCAGGTAAAACATGCGTGAGCAGCTATGAATTTAATAGCGCCTGCTTTTGCATCGTGACCAGATCGGCAATACCTTTTTCGGCCAGCAGCAGCAGTGCATCCATTTCCTTGCGAGAAAAAGCGGCGCCTTCCGCTGTGCCCTGCACTTCGACGTAGTTGCCGGCGCCGGTCATCACCACATTCATGTCGGTGTCGCAGGCGAAGTCTTCGGTGTATTCAAGATCAAGCAGGGGCGTGCCTTGCACGATCCCCACAGAAATCGCTGCCACGTGGTCGAGGATCGGTGTTTCAAGCAATTTGCCGTCAGCCAGCAGTTTGTTGACCGCATCCTGCACCGCCACGAAGGCACCGGTGATGCTGGCAGTGCGCGTGCCGCCGTCGGCCTGAATCACGTCGCAGTCGAGGTAAATCGTACGTTCACCCAGTTTTTTCAGGTCAAACACGGAACGCATCGAGCGACCGATCAAGCGCTGAATCTCCTGCGTGCGACCGCTTTGCTTGCCTCTGGCAGCCTCGCGGTCACTGCGGGTGTGGGTGGCGCGGGGCAGCATGCCGTATTCGGCTGTGACCCAGCCTTCGCTGCTGCCTTTTTTATGGCCCGGTACACGCTCTTCAACCGACGCGGTGCAAAGCACCTTGGTGCCCCCAAATTCGATCAATACCGAGCCCTCAGCGTGAACGGTGTAGTGGCGTGTGATACGAACGGAACGAAGCGCGTCAGCGGCGCGTGCGCTGCTGCGGACAAACTGGCTCATGGTGAGTGACTTTCTGGCTCAAGGGCCGGAATAATAAAAAGGCAGGGCCGTACCAGCCACTGTTATCCGAGGACGGCACGGCAGCCAAGCCGAAGATCTTCAGGCTTTGCGTGCGGCTGAGCGGCGGATCGCCTCGTTGATCTCGGCAATCGATCGCTCAATCGTGGCCTCGTCCAGCTCATCGACCAACGTGTCCAGCACGCCGGCCTGAATGGTCGAGGCGAATACGCCTTCCATGATGCTGTCGGTGGAGATGCCGCGCGTAGATTCAAACGCGTCCGGCGTTTCCCACTCCATCGCCAGCACGGTCACGTTGTCGCTGTGCGGACCTCCCAAACGCAAGGCATCTTCCACAAGGTCGGGAACCGCATCAGAAACATTCTTGTTGGCCATGTGCCGAACGATTTCCTCATCGCTCAGGCTACCCCACAGACCGTCAGAGCAGAGCAGCAGTTTGTCGCCATGTTGCAGGGTCACTGGGCCGGCCACATCAAAGACCGGTTTTGTGGGCGAACCCAGGCAGGTAAAAAGAATATTGCGGTTGATGCGTTCGAGCCTGACGACGCCGGCGCTTTTTTGCTCCAGATAAGAGTGATCGCGCGTGCGGGTCAGCAACTCGCCATCGCGCACCACATAGAGCCGCGAATCGCCACAATGGACCCAGGTCGCACCCGTGCCCTGCAAGATGGCCGCGACCAGCGTGGTCCGCGGCGTGTCGAGCATGCCTTTTTCAGTAGCGTAACGAATGATCTGGTGATGCGCAGCCATCAGCGCCTGCGACAGGAACTCGGTGGTGTCCTTGATGACAGGACGGGCTTCTTTTTGATACAGGGCTGAAATCGTCTGCAGCGCCAGTTGGGCTGCCACTTCGCCTTCCGGATGCCCCCCCATGCCGTCAGCCAACACGAATAGCCCTGACTCCCGCGTGTAGCAGTAACCCATGCGGTCTTCATTTTTTTCGCGCCCGCCCTTGCGGCTCACCTGGAAAACAGAGAATTTCATTTAAATCGGGTGGCGTAGCCGGTGGCTTTACGCGCAGTTTTTTTCGTTTCGGACACGATGTTGTCGAATTGCAACCGCACCTTCTCGCTGACCGTCAGTTTGGTATAGCTGCGCTCGGCTTCCCGGCTCAGCTCTTTCTGCAATCCAAAGACGGATTGGGGTCGTGACAGCGGATCCAGCGACATGCACCACTCTACTACTTCGATCAGGTTATCGGAGTACACACCGCGCAGACGGGACAAAGCGAGAGACAGACGGTCTTTTTCAAGTCGCTGCGGCGCATCGTTGGGTGGATAACCCTGCATGGTCGCGTAAATACACGCGCCGATGGCGTAAATATCTGTCCACGGGCCCATCGAAGAATCGCGGCGATACATTTCGGGCGCTGCAAACCCGGGGGTGTACATCGGCCGGATGAAGTTGCCTTCCTTGCTCAGCACCTCGCGGGCGGCGCCAAAGTCGATCAATACGGCACGGTTGTCATCGGTAATGAAGATATTGGCCGGCTTGATGTCCAGGTGCAGCATTTTGTGCTGATGCACGATGCGCAGGCCGCGCAGGATTTCGTCAAACAGCGATCGGATGGTCGATTCGCGAAAAACCTTCTGCTTTTTCAAGTCACGCGCCGTGATGATGAAGTCCTGCAGGGTGCCCCCCTCGAGGTAGTTCATCACCATGTAGACAGTTTCGTTTTCGCGGAAGAAATTCAGTACGCTGACAACCGAGCCATGGGAAATCTGGGCAAGCGCCCGGCCTTCCTCGAAAAAACTTTTGAGACCAAGCCGGTAAAGAGAGAGTTTGTCAGGATGCACCTGCGGCAGCAATTCACCCGGGGAGCGGGTTGCCAGCGATGACGGAAGGTATTCCTTGACCGCGACTTGCTGACCCTCGTTGTCCACCGCCAAGTAAACTACCCCGAAACCGCCGGCAGAAACCTTTCGCACAACGCGATAACCGCCAATCACGGTATCAGGGGGCAACGAAGCGGGCTTGACCTTTGACATAATTTGGTTCGCGCCGCAGTGACCTGATCACGGGGCTGTTTTGATTTTCTTCAGGTAAATCGGTCAACGAAGGCGTATCGACACATGGCAGTTTACAGCATGACGGGCTACGCAAGCGCCCAAGCCAGCGCGCAGCGCCCGACCGAAGGAAGCGAGCTGGAGACGGGCGCCAGTTCACGACTCGGTGTTGAAATCCGGTCGGTCAACAGCCGTTTTCTTGATCTGGCTTTCCGTCTGCCCGACGAGCTCCGGCAGTCTGAACCGGCTTTGCGTGACCTGTTGACCGGCAAGCTCAAGCGCGGCAAGGTTGAACTGCGGGTGTGGCTCGAAAGCGCCACGGGGACCACGCTGCAGACGCCCTCCTCAGCCACCTTGCAGCGCCTGGGGACGCTAGAAGACGGTATCAAATCCTGGTTGCCGCAGGCTGCGGGGCTCAGCGTGGCTGATGTCCTGAGGATTGCAACAAATGAAGACAAAAAACCACATGACCACAGTCATGAGTTGATCCAGCTGACCAAAAAGGCCCTCAAGGAGCTGTTGTTGGCCCGCGAGCGCGAAGGTGCCCGACTCAGTTTAATGTTGCTGGACCGAACCGCGCAGTTGCGCGCACTGGCTGCCGTCGCCGTGCCGATGATCCCCAAGCTGGTGGAGCTGCAGCGAACGCGTTTTCTCGATCGCTGGAAAGAGGCAATGGCCTTGTCGGACGGGTCGACGCTGCCGGAAGTCGCCCAGGATCGGGCGCTGGTGGAAGCCGCCGCTTTCGCGATCCGGATTGACGTGGCGGAAGAAGTAACCCGCATGTCTTCGCACCTCGATGAGATCGACCGGCTCCTTGCTGCCGGCGGCGAACTCGGCAAGCGTCTTGATTTCCTGATCCAGGAACTTCACCGGGAAGCCAACACCCTGGGCTCCAAGTCGGTGTCGCTGGACCTCACGCGAATCTCGGTCGACATGAAGGTGCTGATCGAGCAGATCCGTGAGCAAGTGCAAAATATTGAGTAATCGCATTCGCCAGCCCTCAACACAGCAACAAACCAGCGAAACAGCGCGAATGGACTATCCGGGAAATCTTTTTGTAGTCGCCGCTCCCAGTGGAGCGGGGAAATCCAGTCTGGTGAAGGCGCTCATGGAGCTTGACTCCCGGGTTCAGCCCGCGGTCTCACACACCACCCGGCCGCCTCGCGGGCAGGAAAAGCATGGCCGGGAATACTTTTTCCTGTCGTCGGAAGAATTCGATGGCATGGTGCTTCGAAATTCTTTTCTGGAATGGGCGCATGTGCACGGTCAGCGCTACGGCACGTCGCGGCAGGCGATTGAAGAGAGGATGGCGAACGGTTCCGACGTCATACTGGAGATCGATTTTCAGGGCGCCGTCAATATCAAACGGATCTTTGCCAATGCGGTGCTGATTTTTATCTTGCCACCGAGCTGGGAAGAACTGCGCTCCCGACTGCAACGGCGCGGCGAAGACTCTCCGGACGTGATCGAGCTCCGACTGAAGAACGCAGCCGAGGAGATGGCACAAGCCCATGAATTCGACTTCGTTATAATCAATGAATTGTTTGAACGCGCAGTTTTCGACCTGAAAACCATCGTGCACGCTCAAAGACTGAAGTTTTCTGCCCAGAAACGCGCCCGTGCTGACGTTTTTTCGGCCCTTCAAATTAGTTGAATTCCTGACCTAACCGGAGACCTCCATGGCCCGCATTACCGTTGAAGATTGCCTCGAAAAAATCCCAAACCGCTTCCAGTTGGTGCTCGCCGCGACTTACCGTGCCCGTATGCTAAGCCAGGGACACGCAGCCAAAATCGAGAGTAAAAACAAGCCCGGCGTCACTGCGCTGCGCGAAATCGCTGAAGGTAAAATTGGTCTTGAAATGCTGAAAAAGGTCCCGGGTTAGACCTTGTCTGCGCTTCAGAAAAAGCACCGCCTGGCGGTGCTTTTTTCATTGAGCAACGCAAAAAGTCCATTTTCTTTTGTTTGTACTGCGGGCGCGATACATTTAAGGCATGAATGCACTGCTTTCGCCTGCTTCTTCCAGCAAGTCGACGCCCGCCGCTGCCAACGCCGCGGCTGCGAGTTTTGCTGCGCTCACCGCAAAACTAAGCTACCTGGGTGCTGCGGACATCGAGAGCGTGCGCCAAGCCTATCGATTCGCCGATGAGGCTCATCTCGGGCAACTGAGAAACAGCGGCGAACCCTACATTACCCATCCGATTGCAGTGGCGCTTCAGTGCGCACAGTGGAAGCTGGACGCTCAGGCCCTGATGGCGGCGCTGCTCCATGATGCGATCGAGGATTGTGGTGTTACCAAGCCAGAACTGATCGAGCGTTTCGGTGCGCCGGTAGCCGATCTGGTGGACGGCCTGACCAAGCTGGAAAAGCTGGAGTTCAACACTCGGGAAGAAAATCAGGCAGAGTCTTTTCGTAAGATGCTGCTTGCGATGGCACGCGACGTCAGGGTCATCCTGATCAAGCTCGCCGATCGCACGCACAACATGCGGACCCTGGGCGATGTACCTCGAAGCAAATGGACCCGCATCTCGCGCGAGACGCTTGACATCTATGCGCCCATTGCGCACCGCCTCGGACTCAACGCGACCTATAGGGAACTGCAGGATCTTTCCTTCCAGCACTTGCATCCTTGGCGTTATGTCACCTTGACCAAAGCCATTCAGCGCGCGCGAGGACGCAGGCGTGACGTGATCAAACGTGTGCAGTCGGAGGTCGAATCCGCATTTGCGGCTGCCAACGTGCCTGTGCATATTTATGGCCGGGAGAAGACGCTTTATTCCATCTATTGCAAGATGGACGAAAAACACCTTTCGTTTGCGCAAGTCACCGATCTCTACGGCTTCCGGATCCTGGTGCGCGATCTGACAGCCTGCTATACCGCGATGGGCGTACTGCATCAGCTTTACAAGCCTCTGCCTGGCAAGTTCAAGGACTACATTGCCATTCCAAAAATAAATGGCTACCAGTCCCTGCATACGACGCTGGTTGGCCCTTTTGGAACCAATATCGAGTTCCAGATGCGTACCGAAGCCATGCATGTCGTGGCGGAATCCGGTGTTGCGGCGCACTGGCTTTACAAGGCGACTGAACCCGGCAGCGATGCGTCGGAGCGGCTGGGCACCCAATGGCTGCAGTCTTTGCTGGACATTCAGCAGGAAACACGTGACGCAGCAGAATTCTGGGACCACGTCAAAATTGATCTTTTCCCCGATGCAGTCTATGTTTTTACGCCAAAAAGCCAGATCATGGCGATGCCCAGAGGCGCCACCATTGTCGACTTCGCATATGCGATTCACAGTGATGTCGGGCATCGCGCTGTGGCGGCCAAAGTCAATGGCGAGCAAGTTCCACTGCGATCAGAACTGCACAATGGCGATGTCATCGAAATCATTACCGCTTCAGTCTCCAGCCCCAACCCGGGATGGCTGGGCTTTGTCCGCACTGGCAAAGCGCGATCAAAAATACGCCACCACCTGAAGACCATGGCACTTACCGAGTCCCAGGAACTCGGCGAGAAAATGCTTGCGCAGGCTTTACGGGCTGAAGGGATCGAGAGGGAGCGCCTGCCAGAAGACGACGAAGCACACCGAACGACTTGGGAAAAGATCCTTCGTTTCACCGGTAACCGTTCACGGGCAGATTTGATGACCGACATCGGATTGGGAAAACGCATTGCGACGATGGTCGCCAAACGCATCGTTACCCTCCTTGCAGAAACGGGCGAAAAACCGGACGCGTTACTTATGAGCCGGGAACGCTATGTTGCTCACGACTCCGTGTCGCAAGGCGGCCTCTTGCTGGACGGGGGCGAAGGTGCATCTGTTCAGTTTGCTCCCTGCTGCTGTCCGATTCCCGGTGATGCCATCGTTGGGTATCTGGGCCGCGGCGAGGGTCTGGTTGTACATACAGACGATTGCGCCGTGGCCAAACGGCTGCAGCACCGGGACAGTGAGCGATTTATTGCAGTGGATTGGTCCGACGAGCCTGTCCGGGCTTTCGAAACCAATCTTTTGGTCACTGTTTCCAACGGCAAGGGCGTTCTGGCTCGCGTGGCAGCTGCGCTGGCCAATGCGGAAGCTGATATCACCCACGTGGACATGGCGCACGAGCCATCGCACGACGCAACTGACCTCCGCTTCGGTATCGCCGTACGTGATCGCGTTCATCTCGCCTCCGCGATGCGGAGCGTCAAACGCACTTCATCCGTATTGCGGGTCCAGCGTGCAAAGTCCGCTGGCTAAGCTCTCAAGTTTCAGCCGATTAGCGCCTGATCTTAATGACTCGAAGCGGCTTTCAAACAACAAGCTGCTACAGCTTCGGGGAAGAAGGTGCCGGATATTGAACATCCAGTACTTCCAGAGTATGAACGCCACTGGGCGTCGTAAAACTGACTTCATCCCCAATTCGCGCTTTCAGCAATGCTCTGGCCACCGGGGAAATCCAGCTAACTTGCTGCGTTGAACTGCTGGCTTCATCTATCCCCAAAATCGTGATGGTGCGTTCGACGCCAGCATCATCGGAATACCGAACGGTGGCTCCAAAGAATATCTGGTCACTTCCGTGGTGGATGGATGGATCACTGATTTCGGCAACCTCCAGACGCTGCGTCAGGAACCGAATGCGCCGGTCAATTTCCCGCAGTCTTTTTTTACCGTAGTGGTAGTCGCCATTTTCAGACCGGTCACCATTACTGGCTGCCCAGTGGACGATCTCAACTATTTTGGGCCGCTCGTCGTCGATCAGGCCCAATAGTTCTGCCCGGAGTCGCTCGTAACCCTCTCGGGTCATGTAATTTTTTCCGCCTGCAGGCAGCGGGGCGAGTTCCAAATCCTCGTCGTCGCCTTCGGTTTCCCTAGTGAAAGCTTTGTTCATATCATGCACAGAATAGCAGTCGATGGTGGCAGCAGTGAAGAGCGGGATAAGGCGGGACGAGACTGAAAAACGACTGGAAAACGACTGGAAAACGAAAAAGCCTGCAACTTTCGTTGCAGGCTTTCGTTTTTTTGGTGCGGCTGGCAGGAATTGAACCCACGACCCCTTGGTTCGTAGCCAAGTACTCTATCCAACTGAGCTACAGCCGCGTTAGCCTTTTATTATAGCGTAGGAAATGGTAGGGCGTGAGTGACTTGAACACTCGACCAAAGGATTATGAGTCCTCTGCTCTAACCAACTGAGCTAACGCCCCAACCGAAACCCGATTGTAAGGCGCCCATCACGCAAGACTGACGGTCGTTAGTTTGGCAGTAAGCAAAGACATGCAGGAAAGCATGACCCGCCGTCATACAACGCATGTTGCTGTAGTTGCAGGCCAGACGGCCGCACTCGTCGTTCGGGCTAGGAGCCTATTTGCTGTGGCTGAGCGCACTGCTCACCATTTTTGCGGTCACATCAACAATCTGGATCATTTTCTCGTACGGCATTCTCATGGGCCCGATCACGCCGAGGGTCCCTACGACCTGGCCATCAACCTCATACGGCGCCGTCACGACAGAAAGCTCCTGATACGGAATAACCTGACTCTCTCCGCCAATGTAAATCCGCACGCCCTCGGCACGGCTGGAAACATCAAGCAGCCGCATGAGTTGTGCCTTTTGTTCAAACAGATCAAAGAGCTTGCGCAGATTGCCCATATCTCCCGAGAAATCACTGACTGCCAGGAGGTTCCTTTCACCTGAAATGACTACTTCCTCGCGCGATTCAATCGCTTCGGAGCTGACCTTTACCGCCGCATGCATCAAAGTGGCAATTTCGCCCCTTAGCGCTTCAACCTCATTTTTCAGGCGTTCGCGTACTTCTTCGATCGCCATTCCGGCGTAGTGCGAATTCAGGAAATTAGCGGCTTCCACCAACTGGGACTGGGTGTAATCCGCTTCCGTAAAAATAACTCGATTCTGGACATCACCATCCGGCGAGACAATGATGACGAGAAAGCGTTTTTCAGACAGCCTCAAAAATTCAATATGCCTGAAAACTGACGTCCGGCGCGGCGCCATGACCACACCAACGAACTGCGAAAGGCTTGATAGCATATGAGCCGCATTGCTGATCACCTTTTGAGGCTGATCAGGTGCCAGCATGGCCGCAGTTATCTGCCCGCTCCCTAAAAGTTGGTCCCGCTGTGCGGTGAGCATTGTGTCGACAAAAAGGCGGTAGCCGCGAGCGGTGGGAATTCGGCCGGCGGACGTGTGAGGACTGACGATCAAGCCAAGATCCTCAAGGTCGCTCATGACATTGCGAATCGTCGCTGGGGATAGTTCGATCCCGGCCGCCCTGGAAAGCGTGCGCGAACCGATGGGCTGACCATCAGCAATGTAGCGCTCTACAAGCGCCTTTAGCAACAATCGGGCGCGATCATCAAGCATCAAAGCATTCTACGAAGCTTGTCATTGATGTTGTGATGTAATTTGACGATGAAGTCGCAATTTCGCCATGTCGCGCTGATCGGCAAGTTTCAAGCCCAGGGCTCTCGTTCGGCACTCGAGCATATTGCGCACTTCTTGGGCACCAAGGGATGCGAAGTGGCTATCGAGCAGGATACGGCCAGCAATACCGGCCTGACGCAATTCCCGACGCTTGACGCAGCGGCCATTGGCGCGCAATGCGATCTCGCTCTGGTGGTGGGTGGTGACGGAACCATGCTGGGAATCGGGCGGCGGCTGGCAAAGTTCGGGATCCCGCTGGTCGGAATCAACCAGGGCCGGCTTGGATTCATCACCGACATCGCCTTTGACGACTACCAATCCACGCTCGAGCCGATGCTGCGGGGCGAGTTTGAGGAAGAACGGCGCTGGATGATGCAGGCCGAGGTTGTTCGCGACGGCCGCTGTGTGTTCGGTGCTACGGCCATGAACGATGTGGTTGTCAACCGAGGTGCCACAGCGGGTATGGTCGAATTGCGCGTCGAAGTTGATGGCCGCTTTGTGGCCAACCAGCGGGCAGACGGGTTGATCATTGCCTCGCCTACCGGATCGACTGCCTATGCGCTGTCGGCAGGCGGGCCGTTGCTGCACCCGTCCATCGCGGGATGGGTACTGGTGCCTATCGCTCCGCATACGCTGTCAAATCGGCCCATTGTCCTTCCCGACGCAGGGGAAGTTGCTATCGAAATAGTAGCAGGACGGGATGCCAGCGCCAACTTCGACATGCAGTCACTGGCCAGCTTGATGCATGGCGACAGGATCACCGTCAGGCGATCGGAGCACCAGATGCGATTTCTGCACCCCAAGGGCTGGAGCTATTTTGATACCTTGCGCAAAAAACTTCACTGGAACGAAGGCGTGGCATGAGCCCGCTTGCAAACCTGCTTTTGAATTGAGCCATGAGCCTGAAAAGCATTTCACTGCGTGACTTTGTCATCGTCGAAGAACTCGACCTCGACCTGTCGTCCGGATTCACCGTTCTCACAGGCGAGACCGGCGCCGGAAAATCAATATTGATCGATGCACTTCAGCTCGCGCTAGGCGGGCGCGCGGACGCCAGTGTCGTTCGAGAAGGTGCGAACCGCTGCGAAATCAGCGCGGAATTCGATAGCCCCGCGAGCCTCTCGGACTGGCTCGGCGAAGCCGGTTTTGAAGCCGGCGATGGCTTGCTCCTGCGCCGCACCATCGACGTGCAGGGAAAAAGCAGGGCCTGGATCAATGGCGGTGCGGCTACGGCGACCCAGCTGAAGGACATTGCCAGTCAGCTGGTCGATATTCACGGCCAGCATGCCTGGCAAAGCCTGACGCGCCCCGATGCGGTGCGCGGGCTGCTGGACTTCTACGCTGGTGTGGTGACCGAACAACTTTCCAGAAACTGGCAGCAATGGCGCTCAGCGCAAAAGACATTGATTGAAGCCAGAGCCTCGCAAGCCAGTCTTCAGCAGGAGCGCGAACGTCTGGCCTGGCAGATCGGGGAGCTTGAAAAGCTGGCACCTGGTGAAAATGAATGGGACGATCTCAATAGCCAGCATGCGCGCCTGTCGCATGCACAGGCCCTGCGCGAAGCGGTGCAGGCATCGGTCGACGCCTTGCAAGACTCTGACGAAAACGCATCCGGGCTTTTAGGGCGCGCTATTTCTTCACTTGAGGATCAGGAACATATCGAACCCGAGTTTAAAAACCTGGTTTCGCTTTTGAAAGACGCCCTTGCCCAAGTGGATGATGCCGTGCATTCACTTCATATGTATGCCCGCCACGCTGAACTGGAGCCCGAGCGGCTGGCCGAACTCGACGAACGGCTTTCACTGTGGATCAGCCTGGCACGGCGCTACAAACGCAGCCCCGCCGAGTTACCTCAACTGCTTTCGTCATGGCAGCTGGACCTTAAGAGGTTGGACGAAGCCGCGGACCTGGCGCAGCTGGAAAAGGCCGAGAACAAGGCCAGGTCAAACTATCTCGATGAGGCACGCCGCGTGTCCAGGTCGAGGGCAAAGGCAGCGCCTCTACTCGCCAGATCCATCTCACAAGCCATGCAGGGGCTGGGCATGCAGGGCGGTAGATTTGAGGTTGCGCTAAGCACGCTGGAACAGCCTGCGCAGTACGGTCTGGAGCAGGCCGAGTTTCTTGTCGCCGGGCACAGTGGCAGCACCCCGCGGCCAGTCGGGAAAGTGGCCTCTGGTGGCGAACTGTCACGGATCGCACTGGCTATCGCAGTCACGACCAGCCAGTTGGGGCAGGCACAAACGCTGATTTTTGACGAGGTCGATTCCGGCGTTGGTGGCTCGGTTGCAGTGACGGTGGGTCGTTTGATGAGCCAGCTTGGAAAAGATCGTCAAGTCATGGCGGTCACTCACCTGCCGCAAGTGGCCTCTTGTGCCGATCATCATCTGGTCATTGCCAAAAGATCGGCGAAAGGCGTGACCACCAGCCATGTAGGTGCGGTCTCGGGTGAGCAGCGTATCGCAGAGATTGCACGCATGCTGGGGGGCGAGCGCCTCTCGGGAACGACGCTGGCCCATGCCAGGGAAATGCTGGAGCAATGACGCAGAAAATTGAACTGGTTCTCATCACAGGCATGTCGGGATCTGGCAAGTCGGTGGCGCTGAACGCACTGGAGGATGCCGGCTACTACTGTGTTGACAACTTGCCACCTGAGCTACTGACACCTTTTGTGGCACTGGAGCAGCAGCACGGCGCGCTCAAAGTGGCCATTGCCATGGACGTCAGGAGCGCGACGTCCCTACCACTAGTCCCAAAGCAGCTGCAGGTACTGCGCGAAAGCGGAATTGCCGTGCAGGCTATTTTTCTTGATGCCAGCACCGAAACTTTGGTTCGCCGCTTTTCGGAAACCCGCAGGCTCCACCCACTTTCCCGTATGGACGCCTCGGACCAGCACCGCGCGTTGGTCGACGCCATCGAACTTGAGCGCGAATTGCTGGGCGACATGCGCGACCAGGCTCATACGCTGGACACCAGTATGATCCGGTCTTCGCAGCTTCAGGCCTATGTGAAGTCCTTGATCGCCAACCCGGCTCTCCAGTTGACGCTGGTTTTCGAGTCTTTTGCGTTCAAGCGCGGTGTGCCCCTTGACGCCGATTATGTTTTTGACGTGCGCATGTTGCCAAACCCGCATTACGAATCTGCACTACGTCACTTGACGGGGCGCGACCAACCGGTGGTGGAGTATCTGAACAGCTACGCGGAAGTCGGTGAAATGTTCAGTCACATCGAGCAGTTTCTGAGTCACTGGTTGAAAGCAATGGTCCGCGACCACCGCAGCTATGTCACGGTGGCTATTGGTTGTACTGGCGGTCAACACCGCTCTGTATATCTGGTTGAAACGCTTGCGGCCGCATTCGCCCGGCACTGGCCCACGCTCAAAAGGCATCGTGAGCTTGATGCAATTCTCTCGACGGGATCCTGATCAGGTTGACCACATCAATCGGACGCGTGTTGCTCAAGTAATCTTCGGATCGGTGCCGGCAGGCCCAAGCCTTCCCACTCAGTTGGTGAAAACCATGCGCCACCGCTGGGGACGCTTACCTCTTCTGACGGCCATACCTGTGTGGAAAGCAGCCGCATACGCCAAGGCGACAGATACAAATCTTTATGTGTCAGCACATGAACGAGTCGGGGCAAGGCTTCCAGTTCAAGGTGAAGCGAGGAAGGCAAAAAAGCCTTCAGCGAGTCATCTCCAGAAAAGACAGGCAGACAGTAGAGGCCACCCCAGATACCGGACGAAAGACGTTTTTCCAGCCAGCAAGCGCCGTCAGTACGCTGCGCCAAAAGCAGACTCAACGATTCCTTGCTTCGCTTGAGGGTACGCGTTTTAACCGGATATTTTTCGGGATTTCCTTTAGCACTGCCAAGGCAAAGTCGCTGGACCGGGCATAGCAAACATTTTGGTTGCCGGCCAGTACAAATCGTTGCCCCCAGATCCATCAGCCCTTGGGTGTAGCGCGGCATGGACTGCGGCAGATCACCACTGGGCAGGAATTCGGTAGCTTTCTCCCAAAGAGCGCGCTCATTCGAGGTTTTTGCGAGGTCGGCTGAAAACCCAAGCACACGTGTCAGTACGCGCTTGACGTTCCCGTCGAGAATGGCCACGCGTTCTCCGAAGCAAAACGAGGCAATCGCCGCAGCCGTCGAGCGGCCAATTCCAGGCAATGTCTGCAGCTCGGCTGCCGTGCGGGGAAACTCTCCGCCATGCAGAGCAACGACATCTCGCGCGCAGCGATGAAGATTGCGCGCCCGACTGTAATAACCGAGTCCACTCCAGAGCGCCAAAACCGCATCTTCGCCTGCTGCGGCGAGCTCGGCCACAGTCGGAAACCGCGCCAGAAACCGGTCGTAGTACTCGATAACCGTCCCCACCTGGGTCTGCTGCAGCATGATCTCGGACAGCCAGACCCGGTAGGGATCACGGGTGTTCTGCCAGGGTAGCGCGTGGCGGCCGTGGCTCATTTGCCAACGCACAATTTCGTCTGCAAAACCCGGAGGTGCCGTAGTCAAATCTGGGCTGTCAGCCGGTGGCGTCCCCGATAAAGCTAATGCAAGCGAGGTAGACGCCGCCCGCATGCCCTTCCCTGCACGAAGAATGGGGAGGCTGCCATGCTGCGTTGGCACCCGCCGCGTCTCAGGCGGCATTTTGCATGGCAGATTTCTCGGGGCGAGCAGGAAGCGCGCGCATGTCAGACATATTGATCGGTCTTTCGACAAGGTGAGAGGTCAGCTCCGTCAACTTAGCGTCCAGCTCGATCAGCACCTGTTCCTGATCGTGGATTTCGGCAATCCGTTCATCAAGACCCGATGCCGCCTCCTGGATACGCTCGATCGCGTCCAGGCGGCGACCGAAATTACGGCGCCGTTCACGCAACTGCGCATCCAGCTGCGACGCTGCTGACTTGTTCCAGAGTTCCACATCGCCCAATGCCGACTCGTAAACCACCCGCAGGCGCGTGGCAAGCGCACGAACCAGCCGGTCGGCGAAATCGGGTTGGGACAGTTTGAGGACGTTACGCACTCCGAGATACTGCAAATGGCTGCGCTCTATCAGCTCGAGGTCGTGCTGATAGCGGGCCAGCTCCGGCTCTTTCGGGGCCTGCAGCGAAAAACTGAACTCGGCATTGAGTTGCCGAAAAGAGGCCGTCAGCATGGCCTGGATGTCGGCGCTGAGTATTTGTGACTTGGCAATACCTTCGCGCAAACGCGAGAAAGTCTGCCCGTACGATCTTTTGACGCCAAGCTTGATTCCGGGCTGCTTCAGCGCCTGCGTCAACTCCGCCAGCTCGGCCCTCAGGGTAGGCGTACTGAGAAGATGAAAAACTTCGCGCAACAGCTTCAGGTGCACCGAACGAACTGCATGTATCTTCGATCCACCCGAGTCGAACTCGGCTTGCTCCTGCACGATGCGGCTGCGCATGTGCTTGATGACAGACACATTTTTGCCGCGCAGTCCGCGCAACTCCATCATCTGCTCGGCCAGATCCCGCCTGCGAATGTGCATGGCACGACCAGCCTCGTGCTTGAGCTCAACGATGCCGGCAGCAACCGCTGCGCGCAAAATTTTCTGCCGCTGCCCCATGACTCCCTCGGCCAGCGCATGTTCAAGGCCAGGCAACTGACTTGCCTGCAACAACTCTGCATCGCCCGTTACCTTGGCAACCAGTCCTTTTTGCGCTGAAACAGGAATGACCTGGGATTGCGGCAGACCAAGGATCTCGGCGGATGTCGCCCTTTGCCTGTCAATTTGCGCCTGTACCTGTTCCGGCGTGCTCAACGCATCCCACAAGGTGTCGATCTTGTTCAGCACGACAAGCCGGGCTTCCACACCATCGCCTTCGGTGATCAGATGCTCACGCCAGATGGCCAGATCGGATTTGGTGACCCCCGTGTCGGCCGCAAGAATAAATACCACTGCATGAGCCTGTGGAATCAGGCTGACGGTCAGTTCGGGCTCGGCACCAATGGCATTGAGACCAGGCGTATCGAGAATCACCAATCCCTGCTTAAGCAGCGGATGCGCGATATTGATCAGGGCGTGGCGCCATTTCGGCACCTCGACCATCCCGTCCGGACCAACACGGGGATTGTCTTCAGGATGGTTGTCGTGCCAGAAGCCGAGGAGGCGCGCATCGTCCCGGGTCACATGGCGTACCTCGGCGACCTTTTCCATCGCCTGCGCCAGTTGCGCCGGGTCGTTCACATCCAGATCAACGCGCGTCCACTTTTCGGGCACCATCCGCCATTCCATGAGCGCCTGGCTCTGCAGGCGTGTCTCTATCGGCAGCAACCGAAGACAGGGCGGCACGGCGGCGTCGTAGCCAAGCTCCGTCGGGCACATGGTCGTGCGTCCGGCACTCGCTGGCATGATGCGGCGACCATAGCCGGCAAAAAAAATCGCATTGATAAGCTCTGATTTGCCGCGTGAAAATTCCGCAACAAACGCCACCATGACCTTGTCGGAGCGCACCTGCGCTTCAAGACGATGCAATCTTTCTTCCACGGCTGCGTTCAGCAGGTCGTGATCCTTCATCCATTCCGCGAGCAACTTCAGCCGCAATGCAAACTCACGCCGCCACAAGCCGTGCTGATCAAATTGTTCGTTAAAGGACATGTTCTCTTGGGAGTGGTTCAGAGCAATATAGCATCGCGGAACTCAAACAACCATGCGGTCACCGAGCGTGGCACTCAAGGTTTCTGACAGCGAACGCAATAGAAAGTCGAACGTTGTCCCTGACGAATGGTTTTAATGGCAGTGCCACAAACATGGCATGGCATGCCGGCCCGGTTGTAAACACGGGCCTCCAGCTGAAAATGGCCCGCCTCGCCCTGAGCGTTGGTGAAATCTCTCAAAGTGCTGCCGCCTTTTGTAACCGCTTGTGTCAAAACTTGTTGAATGGCGCGGTGTAACAACGCGGCACGGGGCTTGCTGATGCTTGACGCTCGCGCGGTGGGGCGGATTCCGGCCAGAAACAAAACCTCCGACGCATAAATATTGCCGACGCCCACAACGGCTTCACCCGCCAGCAAGACCTGCTTGATGGCAATCCTGCGCAGCTTGAGTGCAAGATGGAACTGCTTTGAATCAAACGCCTCAGTAAGGGGCTCCACGCCCAGACGTCCGAGCAGCTTTTGTGCGACCGGATCAGACTCGTCACGGGCGAACACGACCGCCCCAAACCGGCGAGGATCGTTCAGCCGCAAGGTTCCTGCACTGGTAGCCAGGTTGAAGTGGTCATGTTTACCGCAGTCCGCCAGGCCGAAGCCGAAACTCACGCTGCCTGACATACCCAGGTGAATCAATAGCAAACCTCCGGTCAAATCAAGCAGCAGGTATTTCCCCCGGCGGCGTACCCTTAAAACCTGCTGACCCAGCAGAATCTTGGGGTCGCAACCCAAAGGCCAGCGCAGGGGCTTGCCCATCGTCACTGACGTGATTTCGCCGCCAGCAATGCGATCTGCAAAGCTCAGGCGGGTGACTTCAACTTCGGGCAGTTCGGGCATCGGAAAGAAAAATAGGGTAAATCGCTGCGACCGGGTTTGCGTCAGCAACAAACCGGCTTGCGGCCCTTTGAGCGAGGTGGATAACGCAAGCCAGTGCCTTCAATTATCATGGCTTGATGAAGAAACTTCCCGGCTTTGCTCTCGCTATTGTGTGGTTCGCTGCTTTGCCAGTTGATGCGCAAACCCCCTCGCCCGTACCTTCCGGGCTGGCAGAGGCCAAGGCTGCACAGGAGGCAGCGCCTTCCTCGGCACTGAACAGTGCACTTTTCTACCAGCTGCTGATCGGGGAAATAACGACCCAGGGCGGCGAGCCATCAGCGGGTTTCGCGCTGATGCTGGACGCTGCCCGAAAAACAAAAGACGCCCAGTTGTATCAGCGTGCCACCGAGATCGCGCTGCAGTCGCGCTCGGGTGACGCTGCATTGCAGGCCGCGCAGGCCTGGACCCAGGAAATGCCGGACTCACGCGAGGCTAATCGCTACGTACTGCAGATCCTGATTGCACTGGGCCGAATAACTGAAACGGCTGAGCCGCTGAAAACAGAATTGCGCCTGGCTCCCGAGATCGAACGCCTGTCCGTTCTGGCATCGATTCCGCGGGCCTACGCGCGCGCAACCGACAAGACCGCGGCCGGTGCGGTTGTGGAAGATGCCCTGGCCAGCTATCTGAACAATCCCGCCAATCCTGGCGCGGCCAGCGCGGCCTGGACAACGGTGTCGCGAATGCGGCTAGCTGCCGGCAATTCGCGCGGCGCGGTGGAAGCGGCGCAGCGCGGCCAGGCCGCCAGCGCCACTGCAGAGGGCCCGGCACTGGTGGCACTTGAGCTGATGGAGCCGCTACCCGCCGAGGGCGAACGCATCGTCATGAAATACCTGGACGGCAACGCCAAGGCGATGCCCGAGATTCGCATGGGCTACGCCAGGGCGCTGCTCGACGCACAGCGCTACGCGGAAGCGGCTGCCCAGCTGCAGGTCCTCACGCGTGAGAAGCCCGATTTCCCTGACGCGTGGCTGGTGCTGGGCTCGCTTCAGTTGCAGGACAACCAGCTCGCCCAAGCGCAGGCGTCGCTCGAGCGTTACGTCGGCCTGGTACAGCAACAGCCGGCAGAAGCGGAGCGCAGTCGCGGCCTGGCGCAAGCGTATCTGTCGCTTTCGCAAGTCGCTGAAAAGCGAAAAGACTATGGGGCGGCAGAGAGCTGGTTGGGCAAGATCGAGAACTCCGCCGACATGATTCAGGCCCAGACCCGGCGTGCATCCATTCTGGCCAGCCAGGGAAAACTCGAGCAGGGCCGTCAACTTATCCGCCAGCTACCGGAAAAAACTCCTGCTGAAGCGCGACTCAAGGTCAATGCAGAGATCGCACTGTTGCGGGACGTCAAGCAATACCGCCTGGCTTACGATGCGCTCGCCCAGGCACTGGTCAAGTCGCCCAATGAGCCCGAACTGCTGTACGACCAGGCGATGATGGCCGAAAAGCTTGGGCAGCTCGACGAGATGGAACGTCTGCTGCGCCAGGTCATCACACTCAAACCCGACTACCACCACGCCTACAACGCACTGGGTTACTCGCTGGCTGAACGAAACATTC
Source organism: Polaromonas sp. (assembly GCA_031396485.1). Lineage (GTDB taxonomy): Bacteria > Pseudomonadota > Gammaproteobacteria > Burkholderiales > Burkholderiaceae_C > Polaromonas. The sequence continues at coordinate 21,495 of JANNKV010000229.1, forward strand.
GCCTGCCCGAAGCCAAGGAACTGATCCGCAAGGCGCTGACCTACGCGCCGACAGATCCTTTCATCAGGGACAGCCTGGGGTGGGTCGAATTTCGCATGGGCAACACGGCCGAGGCGGCCAGTATTTTCGAGGCTGCCTACAAAGCGAAGCCGGACGCGGAAATCGCAGCGCACTATGGCGAAGTGCTATGGAGCATGGGCCAGCGTGACCGCGCAATTGCCATTTGGAAAGAAGGCAAACTGATCAACCCCGAGAACGAAACGCTGCTGGAAACCCTCAAGCGTCTGCGCGTCAAGCTGTAAACGGAGAAACCGCTTTTGTTACTTCGTCAACTGGCGCGGGGCGCCTGGCTTCACATTGCGTTGATTGCTATTTTTTTGATAGCTGGGTGCGCAGGTAATCCGAGGGCTAGAGGCCAAAATGATGCGAAAATTGAGGCCTGGGCCGGACGTATCAGCTTGCAGGTCGCGAGTGAGCCGGTGCAGTCTTTTTCTGCCAGTTTTGAACTCAAGGGTCGCGCCGAGAACGGCGAACTGACCCTGATCAGTCCACTTGGAAATATTCTCGGCGTGCTGCGCTGGTCACCCGGCCAAGCCCTGCTGGACCGCGGAAAGCAAGATGTCCAGCAATTTGCGTCGATCGACGAGCTGATGGAGCGAACTACAGGCGCGGCCATCCCGCTTACCGCGCTCTTTGCCTGGTTGCAGGGAACCAACGCTACGGCCAGCGGCTGGTCGGCCGATTTGTCGCGGCATGGCGAAGGCCGGGTCAGCGCCAGAAGAACGCTTCCAGCCCCCGAGGCCGACCTGCGCGTGGTGCTGGACCAATAGGCCAGCGCCGCTGTCTGCCTGTTTTTGAGAACGACCCTGCCGTGACCCAAGCCCCTGGACACCCGCTCCACGCCATCTACGACGTGGCCGCGCCCGCCAAGCTGAATCTTTTTCTTCACATCACCGGGCGTCGGCCCGACGGCTACCACCTGATCCAGTCCGTTTTCATGCTGATCGACTGGTGCGATACGCTGCATTTTGAGTTGCGCAGCGATGGCCAGATCACGCGCGAAGACCTGACAGATGGCGAGCCATTGCAGCCGGGCGACCACGACGCCCTGCCCGCTGACGACTTGACCGTGCGTGCAGCCAGAGCGCTGCAGAAAGCCTGTGGCACGTCGCTGGGCGTTCACATCGGGCTGAACAAACGCATCCCGTCGCAGGCGGGCATGGGTGGCGGGTCGTCCGATGCGGCCAGCTGCCTGCTGGCGCTGCAGCGCCTCTGGGGCGTATCCATCGCGCCAGCCGCGCTGCAGAATCTGGCGCTTTCATTGGGTGCGGACGTGCCGTTTTTTCTGTCTGGCGGTCACGCCTGGGTCGAAGGCGTTGGCGAAAAAGTCACACCCATTTCCTTGCCGCATGCCGATTTTGTGGTCGCCAAACCACCGACGGGGGTGTCCACGCCAGACATTTTCAGCGCGCCAGACTTAAAACGCGACACAGAGACTGCTACAATCTTAGGCTTTGCTGCAAATGCAAACGGTGACAAGAATTCGATAACAGAATTAGTCGAATTCGGCCGAAACGACTTGCAGCCGGTAGCTTTGATGATGTGTCCGCAGATTGGTCAATCGCTTGATTGGCTGGCTGCCCAGCAGCTTCGCGGCAGAATGACCGGCTCAGGAAGTGCTGTATTTGCGCAACTGCCGCACGATGCAAATTTGGCCAGCGCCCCCGGCGGCTGGCAAGTTCGCAAGTGCAGCAACCTGGAAGCGCATCCTTTGGCCGGTTGGTAAAATCGGTTCTGGTTTTTCAGGTGGCTTTCAGGCGGGAATGAAGTGGATTTTTTGAAGTAAACGATTAATCGGTCGGTTGTTGGCAACAACAGCTGTCCCGTGTAGGGGTGTCGCCAAGTTGGTTAAGGCACCGGATTTTGATTCCGGCATTCGCAGGTTCGACTCCTTCCACCCCTGCCAAATTTTCAGGTTCGTCAGACGCAGATCCGGGTGACCGCCCGTTTCGCTGGCGTCGACCCTGGCTGCGATCAGCCCCGCGTACTGGACGCTGATTTGACCACTGGCCCGCTCGCGGGTCATTGCTTTTTTTGGAAGCGCAGGCAAAGCTTGAGCCGTACCGGCCATCTTTTCCGACCCGTTTCCCCGTGCGACCGTCGCCCTGTGCGCAGCTTGCATTATTAGAAATTTCAGCCACGTTCAAGTTCGATTTCAGCTGAGCCACACATGCAAACGCACCACCCCGATTTCATGGTTTTCACCGGCAATGCCAACCCGAGCATGGCCCTTGAAATTGCGGATCATCTCGGTATCTCGCTCGGCGCAGCGCATGTCGGGCGCTTCTCGGACGGTGAAGTCACCGTCGAAATCCAGCAAAACGTTCGCGCCCGCGATGTTTTCGTGGTGCAGTCCACCTGCGCGCCCACCAACGACAACCTGATGGAACTGCTCATCATGGTCGACGCATTGAAGCGTGCATCGGCCGAGCGGATTTCTGCGGTTATCCCCTACTTCGGCTATGCCCGGCAAGACCGTCGGCCGCGCTCAGCCCGCGTGCCCATCACCGCCAAAGTCGTGGCCAACATGCTGCAGGCCGTTGGCGTCTCGCGCGTATTGACGATGGACTTGCACGCCGACCAGATTCAGGGCTTTTTCGATATTCCTGTCGACAACATCTACGCGTCGCCCGTACTGCTGGGCGACCTGCGGCTGAAAAATTACACCGACCTGATGGTCGTATCACCCGACGTCGGCGGCGTGGTTCGCGCCCGGGCGCTTGCCAAGCAATTGGGCTGCGACATGGCCATCATCGACAAACGCCGGCCCAAGGCCAATGTGTCTGAAGTCATGCACGTGATAGGCGACATCGACGGCCGCAACTGCGTCATCATGGACGACATGATCGACACCGCCGGCACGCTGCTCAAAGCGGCTGAAGTGCTGAAAGAGCGTGGCGCGAAAAAAGTCTATGCCTATTGCACGCACCCCATTTTTTCCGGCCCGGCCATTGAGCGGATTGCGAAGGGTGAAGCGCTCGATGAAGTGGTGATTACCAACACGATTCCGCTGAGCCCGAACGCGCAGGGCTGCAAAAAAATTCGCCAGCTTTCCGTGGCCCCGCTGATCGCCGAAACGATCCAGCGCATTGCCCGTGGAGAGTCGGTCATGAGTTTGTTTTCAGACCAGGACAATCTGTTTTGATCTGAAGCAAAAAGGTGGCTGCCCGCATTCACGAATGCGAACAGTCTTGTTAACTGGGGTGAGCTGGTCGCGGCCTGCCCTTTCTGGAGAAATATTATGAAATTCGTCGCTTTTGAGCGCGCCAAGCAGGGCACGGGTGCGAGCCGCCGTCTCCGCATCACCGGTCGCACGCCCGGTATTGTTTACGGTGGCACCGGTGAACCCATCCTGATCGAGCTCGATCACAACGCCTTGTGGCACGCCATCAAGAAAGAAGCGTTCCACGCCTCCATTCTTGAAATGGAACTCGGCGGCAAAGAGCAAAAAGTTTTGCTGCGCGATCTGCAAATGCACCCGTTCAAGCAACAGGTTCTGCACATCGACTTCCAGCGCGTCGAAGCGCGTACCCGCCTGACAATGAAAGTGCCCCTGCACTACAGCGGCGAAGAAGAGTCCCCAGCGGTCAAGGCCGAAAACTGCCTGGTCAACCACGTGTTGACTGAGTTGACGGTATCGTGCTTCCCGGCCGACGTGCCCGAGTCGATCGACATCGACCTGAGCGGTCTGAAAAAGGGCAGCCCGCTGCACCTCAAAGACATCAAGCTGCCAAAAGGCGTGAAGTTTGTCGCCAAAGGCCAGGACAACCCAGTGCTGGTGTCGGTGTCTGCCATCGTCGAAGAAGTCGAAGCCGCTCCTGCAGAAGGCGCTGCAGCCCCTGCTGCTGACGCCAAAGCCGGCGCCAAGGGTGCCAAGCCAGCGGCCAAAACCGCTGCGGCTGCACCTGCTGCCAAGACGCCTGCCAAGCCTGCAGCGAAGAAGTAATCCTTCATTTTCGGCATCGGCCTGAAAAGGCCTACGGCCTTTACCCTTCAGAAGGGTAAAGGCCGTTTTTCTTGCGCGTTCGATGCGCTGATAATCTGCGCCATGGCTGCGCGATCATCAAGAAATGCCGTCTTTCCATCTACATATCCATGATCAAACTGTTTGTCGGCCTGGGCAACCCCGGCCCTGAATACGAAGCCACCCGCCACAACGCCGGCTTCTGGTGGATCGATGCGCTTTCGCGCGAATTGAAGGCGCCACTCGCGCTCGACAAAAATTACCACGGCCAGGTAGCCCGGCTCAGCATCAACGGCCAGACCGTCTGGCTGCTCAAGCCGCTGACCTTTATGAATCTGTCCGGCAAGTCCGTCGCAGCACTGGCGCGTTTCTTCAAGATCGCCCCGGAAGAAATTCTGGTCGCGCATGACGAACTCGACATCGTGCCGGGCCAGGTCAAGCTCAAGTTCGGCGGCAGCCACGCCGGCCACAACGGGCTGCGCGACATCCATGCGCAGGTTGCCTCGCCCGACTACTGGCGGCTGCGCCTGGGCGTCGGGCATCCCGGCGTGAAAGCCGAGGTGGTCAACTGGGTGCTGAAAAAGCCGTCACAGGAACATCGCGCGGCGATTGAAGAATGCATAGACCGCTGCCTGAAAGCCGTACCCGAACTGCTGGCCGGCAACATGGAAAAAGCCACGATGATGATTCACACCAGCCAACCGCCGCGGCCGAAACCACCGCGGAAGCTCGACACCGAAGATTGATCGCGTCGCCCTATTCCACTTCTAAATCATTCGTGAACGCGAAGGCGAAGGGGCGTGCAGTACAGACGTACGGCCAGCGAAGACTACAAAGTGCACGAATGATTTAGAGGTGGAATTCCGCTATTAATTCAGTAGCTGCCCACGCAGATATTACCTGGGCTAGCAGCCTTTTCTATTCATTATTTGCGCTCAGGCGGCCCCTTCAGCTCCACCACATTGCCCTCCGGGTCTGAAATATAGATCGACGGTCCCTCGCCTTCAGCGCCGTTCCGGCTGGCCGTTGGCCCGGCTTCCACCTGGTGCGCTTCAAGCTGACTTCGAATCGCAGCCTCATCAAACGGCTCCACACGAAAACAGAAATGATCGACGTTGCGCCCATCGTTGCCCGGTGGTGCACCACCGGCCCTGCCCAGTTCACCATCGACCGGCACCAGATCAACCAGCGAACGCCCGGCGCGAAGCTGCACCAGGCCAATCGCATCCTGCCGCCGCTCAACCGTGCAGCCGAGCACGTCGCAATAAAAGCGCAGCATGCGATCGAGGTAGATCACACGCAGAACGAGATGGTCAATGTCGCGGATGTTTATCGCTGGCATGGTGTCCTCGGCTGCCTACTGATTCGCCTGCAGCATCGCCGCCATCTTCTGGTGAATCAGGTTGATGGCTTTCAGCGGCCGCACCATCACCTTGAACTCGGTGATCTGGCCTTCCGCATTCCACTTCAGCATATCCACGCCGTTGACCGCAATGCCATCGATGTCAACCTGAAATTCCAGCACCGCATCGTGCGGGCCGGTCAGCTCGCGAACGTAGTGAAACGACTCATCGAAGAACACTCGAAACGCCGCCGACAAGTATTGCTGCGTCACCGCCTTGCCCACTTGCGGCGTATGCACCACGGGCGAGTGAAAAACAACGTCATCGGCGAGTAGAGAAGCCAGGCCCTTCGCGTTACGCGTACGCACAAGTTCGTGCCAGGTGTGGAGCGTCGAGATGGTCATGGCTTGCCTTTGATGTCGATAGTTTTCTGCAGGGTGACAGTTTGACATGGGCGACCAAGCAAGCCAAACCGCAAGTCGATTGACATAAATAGCTACGTTTTTAATAGCTGCTTGCGCACGTATTTCTTGGGCTAGAGGCCAAATCGACCTTCAATCCAAGCTGAAACGGCTTTTGAAGCAAAATCAATACCGCGTTGGTCAACGTGACGCCCAAACTGCAGTTTCCAGCCACCGCCGTCATCAAGCGCGTGCCAGCCCGTCCAGACAAATCCCAATGCCCCATCGCTCACCGCTGAAGTCCGCGCTACCGCTGGTCGTCGTGCTCACCCTGGTGTGGGGCACCACCTGGGTGCTGTTCCCCTACGCAGTGAAAGAAGTGTCGGTGTGGACTTTTCGCGCCGTCTCGATGACGTGTGCCGGGCTCAGCCTGCTCGCCTTCGCGGCGATGCGCGGCCTGCCGCTCTCGATCCCGCGCACGAGCTGGTCGGCGCAGCGCTGGTCTATCTGGTCATCTGGAACATCGCCAGCACGTTTGCCGCCGTGCTGATTCCGTCTGGTCAGGCGGCGATCCTGGGTTTCACGATGCCGCTTTGGGCGACGTTGATCGCATGGGCGTTTTGGGGCGAGCGCCCCACTCTACGACTGGGCCTGGCCGTCGCGCTGGGCGGCGTGGGCGTCGGCCTGCTGATGGCGCGCAGCGTAGATGCTTACGCGAACGCACCGCTCGGATTTGCGCTCGGCTTGCTGGCAGCGGTCGGCTGGGCGTTCGGAACCCTGTTGATCAAGCGACGGCCCATTGATGCGCCTGCAGTGGTTCACACCGGCTGGCAAATGCTGATCGCCGCCGTGCCCATCACCGCAGCCGCACTTTACTTCGGCGACGGCGTTCTCTTCATGCCCTCATGGCCCAGCATCGCCGTCATCACCTACATCGCGCTGATGCCGATGGCGCCTATCGGATAACCGGGGGGCATGACGCGCGCGGCCCGT
>JANNKV010000233.1:0-2933 GCA_031396485.1 Polaromonas sp.
GGCCAGTTACTTGCAGATGTTCACGAGGTCACCTCGCAACACCACGATCTGCTGGTTGTTTGGAGAGACCCGGCCACCGTTGGACGCGGGCGCTACGGTGTTGCTGCCGACTTCCTGGATGCAGGTTTTCTTCAGTCCGTCCGAGGTGGCAGTGCGGGTTACATCAGCGTCGGTGGCCATGCCAACGGTTTGTTCCGCGTTGAATTTAGCCTCATAGCGCGCGACTTTGGCTTTCATCCAGGCCGGCATGTCGGCGACGTTCTGCATCGGTGCGCTGGTCCTCGCGCCACCAATCGGCAGCATCTGTACCGTCACGCGTTTGGACAGAATCACCGGGTCTTCACCGGGCGCGTTCTGGCTCCACGCGGTCACCGTGGAACTCGCCAGGGCGGCTACCAAAAATGCCTCTGCAAAAATTGAGTTTTTCATCACACTTCTCCTTTTACGTTGTTCGATGTTGGCTTGAACCGAAATGGCGCCGAACCAGCCATCCTGGTCCGGCACCCTCCCCTGGAGCGGCAGATCAGATCAACCGCAGTGGGCGAGGTCAATCGTTCCACTGGGGTGATGGCTGACCGCCGCCGGCTTCGCGTCAGCTCACTTTTTGTGTGGGTTGCCGGTGCCTTCGCAAACAAAGCAGGAGTTGTTCGAAGCGATGTTCTGCACAGCCATCGCGTCGCGGCCCCAGGCTTCGTTGCTGATGTAGGAATTGCGTGCCACAGTGGTCTGGTACGAGGTACCCGTGATCTCGACCTCACCGATGTTGGACGACAGGTTCTGCTGGGCTACGGTGTGGTCGTAAGCCTTGTTGGTGACCGCGCCGCCGTTCACCGTGACGCTCTGGTACGAATCGCCCTTGATGCTGATGTCACCCACATTACTGGCCAGGTTTTGCTGGGCTTGCGCGTCTGCGCCGTAAGCGTTGTTGCTCACGTCGGCGTTCGTGATGTAAGCAGACTGCTCCGAATAACCGGAGATTTTGATTTCGCTTTCAGGCGCAGGCCCGGCAGCCATGGCAGCGGTAGCGACGACTGACAGGGCAAAGAGTGCAAGTTTTTTCATGACAGTTACCTTTAAAAAAAAGTGGTTCCACAAGCTTCAGCAGAAAGGCGAATTCCTTGGTGCTGGCAACGCTGCCGGTTACCTTTGTCGCTTGAAAAACGATGGTTGGCTTCAAGCTGCGTCGGGAATGGAGTGTGCGGAAACTCACATCCGTCGCCAATCACCATAAATGGGCACATAGTTTTTGCATGCACCACGCCTGCGCAGAACTGGCGTTAGATCGAATCGGAACAAACCGCATACCAAAGATTTCAAAATAAAACTTACTGTTTAAGCCGTTCTGATTCGTGCAACAAATCTGTCATCCATGTTCTAAATTGCCGCTTCTGAAAAAATATGTAAAACAAAAAAATTGGATGATTTCACTGTTCCAGGCGGCACCTGGTTTCATGCGGCGGCCTGCGCTTCGCGCAGGGCGTGGGTGGCGCCGCTCCATGCAACGCCATGCGTTGGATATCTGTTTGAGTACTAAAAAGTGCCCAGAGCCCAGGTGATACCTGCGCGACCAGCTATTAAAAACGTAGCGGTCGACCCAGTAAACTGACCAGCTGTTTTTGTGTTTATGGGGTACTACGCGCGCCGCGCGAAGCTGCGGAACGCCAGCTTGCGCAACTCGCTGTACCAAAGTACTGCGCTGCCCATCGCTGCGCAGACCAGCCATTGGTCAAGACTCAAGGGGGTGGTGCCAAAAGCCAGATTGAGGAAGGGCAGGTTGACCACGGCGACTTGCAATATCGCCGACAGCAAAATGGCGCCCCATAACCATGCGTTGACGAACAGGTGGCTGAACGCGCTGCGGGTGTCCGAGCGCGCGTTAAAGCAGTTGAAAAGATGCGCAAAAACCAGCACGGTGAAGCCTGCGGTGCGCGCGTTGGTGAGATCGTGGGTGCCCTCGATCAGCCCGCCTGGCAGGTACAAGTCCATGGTCAGCAGGGTTGCCACGGCGACGACAACGCCAATATCAACGATGCCGGCCCACATACGGGCGTCCATCACGCGGTCCGTCAGCCGGCGGGGTTTGCGCGCCATGACGTCGTCGGTGGACGGGTCGATGCCCATGGCCAGTGCAGGCCAGGAATCGGTAATCAGGTTCAGCCACAGAATCTGCGTGGCGAGCAGGGGCAACACGACCGCGCCGCTACCGTTAGCGCCACTGCCTGAAAGTCCAATAACACCGGCACCGACGACGCCCAGAAAAACCGTCAGCACCTCACCCATGTTCGATGACAGCAGGTAGCGCAGAAACTTCCTGATGTTGTCGAGGATGCCGCGGCCTTCGCGCACTGCTTCGACGATGGTGGCGAAGTTGTCATCGGCCAGAATCATCTTTGCCGCTTCCTTCGTCACCTCCGTGCCAGTGATACCCATCGCCACCCCGATGTCGGCTGACTTGAGTGCTGGCGCATCGTTCACACCGTCGCCGGTCATGGCGACGATGTTTCCGTCCGCCTGCAAGGCGTCAACGATGCGCAGTTTGTGCGCGGGGGACACCCGGGCATAAACCGATGTTTCGCGCACGGCCGCTGCGAAAGCCGCATTGTCCAGCGCATCAATGTCATGCCCTGTCAACGCACCGGCACCAGCCTGAACAATCCCGAGGTCTGCTGCAATACGCGCTGCAGTACGCGGGTGGTCGCCTGTGATCATGATGACCCGAATACCCGCCCTGCGTGCATCTGCAATGGCGACCGCGGCTTCTTCACGCGGTGGATCAATCATGCCCACCGTGCCGACGAAGATGAGATCTCGTTCAAGCGAGGCGGTATCTGCACTGTCTTCGCCGGACGCCAGCGGTCGATAGGCTACGGCCAGCGTACGCAGTGCAGCGTCTGACAATGTGTCAACATCGGCCAATATCCTGGCCCTCAAGC
>JANNKV010000252.1:0-6248 GCA_031396485.1 Polaromonas sp.
GGTATGGACTCCTCAATGGGTTAATAACTGGCGGTCGGTGTCGGCACGAAGTCCGGGCTGTCGGTCGAGGCGTAGTTGAAGGACACGTCCTTCCAGGTCGCCAGGCCGGCTTTCAGCGGGGCGCACCATTTCGCTGCCTCCTGAAGAATTTGCGGGCCTTCGTTCCAGATGTCGCGGCCTTCGTTGCGCGCCATGATCATGACTTCGAGTGCCGTGCGATTGGCAATTGCGCCTGCCTGAATACCGTCCGGGTGGCCAATCGTGCCACCACCGAATTGCAGCACCACGTCGTCGCCCAGGTAGTGCAGCAACTGATGCATCTGACCGGCGTGGATACCACCCGAGGCCACCGGCATGACCTTGTTGAGGGATGCCCAGTCTTGTTCAAAGAACAGGCCTTTTTCAAGCTGCACCGGCGTATGGGTGTCCAGCAGCGTGTCGTAGTAGCCGCGAATCATCATCGGATCGCCTTCGAGCTTCCCGACTACGGTGCCAGCGTGAAGGTGGTCAACGCCAGCCATCCGCATCCATTTGCAAATCACGCGAAAACTCATGCCGTGGTTCTTCTGCCGCGAATAGGTGGAATTGCCGGCTCGGTGCAAGTGCAAAATCATGTCGTTCTTGCGTGCCCAGACTGCCATCGACTGGATCGCGGTGTAGCCGATCACCAGGTCAATCATGATGATGATCGAGCCCAGCGACTTGGCGAACTCGGCCCGTGCATACATCTCCTCCATGGTGCCCGCGGTCACGTTCAGGTAGTGACCCTTGACTTCGCCGGTCGCGGCAGATGCCTTGTTGACAGCGTCCATACAGTACAGAAAGCGGTCGCGCCAGTGCATGAAAGGCTGGGAGTTGATGTTCTCGTCGTCTTTCATGAAGTCGAGTCCGCCCTTTAGCGCCTCATACACCACACGGCCGTAGTTGCGGCCCGACAGGCCCAGCTTGGGCTTGGTGGTGGCGCCCAGCAGCGGGCGTCCAAACTTGTCCATGCGCTCTCGCTCGACGATGACACCGGTCGCCGGACCCTGGAAGGTCTTGAGGTAGGCGGCCGGAATGCGCATATCTTCCAGGCGCAGCGCCTTGACGGCTTTCATGCCGAAGACGTTGCCGATGATTGATGCCATCAGGTTGGCGATCGAGCCGCCTTCGAACAGGTCGATGTCGTAAGCGATGTAGGCGAAGTACTGGGCTTCGGTCTGAGTGCCGGGACCCGTGTTGGGAACCAGATCCACCCGGTAGGCCTTGGCGCGGTACATCTCGCAGGCAGTCAAGCGGTCGGTCCAGACGACCGTCCATGTGGCAGTAGACGATTCACCGGCGACGGCGGCGGCGCATTCGTCAGGCTCCACGTCCGCCTGCGGCGTCATGCGAAACATGGCCAGCACGTCGGTTTCCTTGATCTGGTAGTCGGGGTCCCAGTAACCCATTTTTTTGTACGGGATAACGCCGGCGCTGTAACGTTTTTTAGGGTCGGTGATCTGGCTTCCATCGATCATTTCAAAACTCCTTGTGTGGTGAGCTGGACTTTATGCAAGCAATCAATTAAGGTAAATTCAATATTTATTTGTTTTAAATTCAGTAAAAGCTTAATGAAAAATGTCACCTTCAGACAACTGCGTGTCTTCAGTGAAGTCGCCAAGCATTTGAGCTTCAGCAAGGCCGCCCACGCGCTGCACCTGACACCCCCTGCCATCACGATGCAGGTCAAGGAGCTTGAAGGCCACGTGGGCATGCCGCTTTTTGAGCGCAACGGGCGTCAGGTCGCGCTCACCACGGCTGGCGAATACATGCTGGTTTTTGCGCGGCGGATGCTGTCCACGCTGAAAGACGCTGAAGACACCGCCGCACGGCTGCAGCGCCTGGAAGTCGGCACGCTGACGATCGGCATGGTCAGTACAGCCAAGTATTTTTTACCGCGTCTGCTGGCCGAATTCAGGCGCGAACATGGTGGCATTGACGTGAAGCTCGCCGTGGGCAATCGCGATCAACTGGTGCGCATGCTGCAAGCCAACGAACTCGACATCGCCATCATGGGCCGTCCGCCGAAGGAACTCGCTACCCGGGCTGAGCCTTTCGCGGCACATCCACACGTTTTCGTTGCGCCGGTAGACCACCCGTTGCTGGCGCAGGGGCTTCAGACCGTGGAAGCCCTGCGGTCGTATTCCTTCATCCTGCGTGAACAAGGCTCGGGAACCCGCGCTGCGATGGAGAAGTTTTTTGCTACCACGCGCTTCGCGCCTCAGGTCGCCATGGAAATGGCCAGCAACGAAACCATCAAGCAGGCCGTCATGGCCGGCATGGGTTTGAGTTTTTTGTCACTGCACACACTGGGACTGGAGCTGGACAACAAGCTCATCGGCATGCTTGACGTGGAAGGTGCGCCTGTCGTCAGAGCGTGGAACGTGGTGCACATGCTGTCCAAGCTGCTTTCACCGGCTGCAGAGGCGTTCAGGTACTTTGTGCTGGAGCGAGGCGAAGAATATCTGGCCGAGAACTTCGGCAGGCATTTAACGCTGACGCTGTGAGCTTCGTTGTGGCCTGAATCAAGCTTGCAAGCTCTATGCAGTATCAATTGCTGGTACCGCTGCCGGGCCGGAATCACATATCAGCCTGCGACCCGCATGGATGCTGGATTCTGTTCAAGGTATTTTGAGAAGCACCGCCCAAAGTACCGTCCTGTTTTGAAATGACGCTTTCGTGGGATTTTTGACACGGCTTGATTGACCCTGACAACGGCCGTGCCAGCGGCTTTGACCAGATCGAGCACGCGCTGGGTGTGGGTGTCAGAGAGCATGGCCGAAGTGGTTTCCTTTATTTCGTCGAATGAAATTATTTGAAGACAAATTGGAACACACTCGTCATGGTCACCCGGGCTTGTGGCGGGATGTAGCCAGTGAAACCCCTTGAGGCGATAAAAAACCCGCGATGCCTTGGAGACATGCGGGTTCTGAGAGGTCTGACGCTATCAAATGGTGCGGGGCCGGAATCACATACCAGCCTGCGACCCGCATGGGTGCTGGATTTTTAGAATGGCGAAGTAAAAAGTACCGTCAAAAGTACCGTCACTTTTCGAAATGACGCTTGTGTGGGATTTTTGGTACGACTTAATGATTGCAATAGCGGTCGTACTACCAGCGTTGACTTTCATACGATCACACGAATTTTAGCGATTCGGTGAATGAACAGGCAGTGCTCAATTAGCCTACAGCCGCCAGAAATGCCAAGTGAGCCCATTCAGCAAAGTGGCCGAGCAGCCAGGCAGCTGACCTACGAGGCGGTAGTCAACACCGACGTCAATCCCGCACGCAAGCGGCCAACGACGGCGGGCAAGGGCTCTGGGATGAGTTCATTCTTGTTGAGGAACGCGAGCCATAGCGCCTGCCTAGAGGCATCTTGCGAAAACTCGTCCGTCAGGCCGACCGGCAGCGCCCCGGAAACGGCCATGCCGCGTCGCTCGAACGTGGCCTTGATCGCCTGGGCCAGCAGACCGGTATCCAGGGTTTCTCGCTCCAGCAGCACCGACAGATCGAAGTAGTCCTTCAGGCGGCTGTTGGTCATGCCCAGCAGGGCAATGGCGTGGAGTTTTTCCGCGATGACGGTGTACGTCGGGTAAGCCCTCAGGCGGGGCGCTGGCAGATCGGCCAGCAACACCGGATAGACCGAATCCACGGGGGCGGGCGTGACCGCATCGCCGAAGCCCACGTCGATCTGCGTCTTGCAGCGTGCCCGGGCCAGATCGCCTGCGATGACTACGCGGACGCCGCCATAGCCGGCCTCCTTGCGAATGTCCTCGACCATGACCGAGGCCGGATCGAACACGATGCCGTCGTCCACTGCCACGGCCGCAATGTCTCGGAAAACCTGGGCGACCGAATCCTGATCGCTCGCGCCGAAGCCGAGCAAGTCGGCGTCGCGCGTGGCCCGGTGCGGCATGCCATACCAGAGCGTGAACAGCAAGGCGCCCTTCAGCAAAAAGCGGTCGGCGTGCGGTGACTGTGTCATGCGGTAGAGGATGCGCTCCAGCGCAAAGCGCACCAGCACTTGGTTGAAATCAACGCCCTGCGACTTGGCGACGTTAAGCAGGCGCGCACGGACCGAGGCCGCGACATTGGGATGTACCGGGCTCATCCGATGCTCTCCAGATAGGGCCGCATCACGTTGGCCACGCGGCAGACCTTGGCATAGCGCCAGATCTCATCCACCGATGCCCTGTTGCGGGAGCGGGCATCCTTCAGCGCCTCCAGTGCCACGTCCAGGCCAATTTTGTTGCGGTGCTTGAAGCAGTCCGCTACTGTCTTGGCCACGCCGTATACCCGCAGCTTGACGCCATCGCGAACGACCTCTTCGACGCCTGCCGTGTAGGCCTCGCCCGTGAACTGCACCATCTTGAGCGGCGGATAGTCGATCCGGGGCGGGTGGCTGCCACGCGGCATGGCGATCCAGAGCTGACGCGGCAGCTGCGTGGTCAGCTCATGAAATTGCAGCGCCGTGAGCAGACAGAACACCGCCTGGGGCACCTTGGTGGCGATGGTGGCGAGACTCTCGAACTCCGAGACTTGTGCGTCCGGCAGGCGGTAAAGACCACGCTCAACCTTCTCCAGCAGGCCCGCAGCGGTCAGCCTGGTCAGGACGACCCGGGGCGCATGGATGGCGTCCAGATCGCTGGCGCGCAGCAGCCCTTTCTGGCCGACCAGATCGAGCACGCGCTGGGTGTGGGTGTGGATGAGCATGCCCGATTATGTTCCTTTATTTCGTCGAATGCAATTATTTGAAGGCAAAGTGGAACAATCCCGTTATGGTTGCCCAGCTGGCAGCGGCATGTCCGAGGACTGACGCGACCGATGCGACGGCAAGAGTTGGTGCAACACTGATGGTGACATGCCCAAGGCATCCTGGGCAGCAGGATTTCGGCCCAAATCCAGCAGGCAAGTAGCCTGACATCGCACCTAGAGTGGTGGGCGTCTCTACCCAAGATCATGCGTGCGTTCTCCAACACCTCTGCGCTTCATTCGACGAAGCCGCTGAATCTCGACCAGCTGGGCCTTTTCGAGGCCAAAGCCATGCCGACCTGCAACCCGCTGATGGTGCCGATCGATCAGCTCGATGAAGACCCGCACAACCCGCGCACGGAGTTCCCGTCCGAGGCCCTCGACGAGCTGGCGCGCGACATCGCCCAGCGCGGCATCCTGCAACCCCTCGTCGTCAGCGCCGCCGATGACCACGGCCGCTACCGCATCCGTTTCGGCAGCAAACGCTGGCGTGCTGCGAGGGAGGCCGGCCTCACCGAGGTGCCGGTCACTGTCGCGACCCGGGCCCACGATGCCTACGACCAGGTGGCCGAGAACCTCAAGCGCCACAGCCTAACGCCGCTCGAACTCGCGCGCTTCTTCCGGGAACGGGTGGACGCCGGCGACTCCAACGCAACGATCGCCAGGCAACTCGTGATCGACCAGACCACCGTGGCGCACCATCTGGCGTTACTAACCTTGCCACCGATGCTCGAGGCCGCCTTGAAGACAGGCCGCTGCGCATCACCGCGCACGCTGTACGAACTCGGCCAGCTGCACGCAGACCAGCCCGAGCGCGTCGCCGCCTTGGTCGCCGGAAACAAGCCCATCACGCGCGGCGCCGTGGCCGAGCTTCGTGATACTGCTTTGGTGGCCGATGCCCCGAACCGCGCATCAGTAACCACCCCGCCTCGACCGTACCGGACGGCGCAGGTGCTGGCCGGCGCCCACCGGCTGTGCGAGCGGCTGGACGCTGCCTTGCTGAGATTGAGCAGCACCGGCGGCCTCGATCGCCTTCCTTCTGACGAGAGGGTTGCGCTTCGTCAGCGCGTCGTGGCGCTGGCCACCCGACTTAGCGAATAACGCAGAGCCACGCAGCAACGAGCACCCCATGGGACATCACACTCGTGACCGGGTGACCCTCGAGCTGCGCGGCCTGCGCGAGCGGCTGCAGGCGCTTGCCGCGTCGCGCCAGATGACCACCTCCGCCCTGGTGCGCCAGATGTTGATGGCCTTGCTTGACGAGGAGTCGGGCAAGGGCGACACCCGCCGCAACTTCTCCGCCATCCCCGCCACGGCCACGGCCACGGCCACGGTGATCGACACCCCGGTCGTCAAGGTCACGCTGCGCCTGCCTGCATCCCACGCGATTGCACTGGCCCGCCGCTCCCGCGCCGCCGACGTCTCGCAAGGCGCCTACGTGGTGGGCCTGATCGATGGTGCGTCGCCCAGCCCGGT
>JANNKV010000254.1:0-14242 GCA_031396485.1 Polaromonas sp.
GCGCAGTCGTCAAACTTGTCGAGTGACATGTTCAGGCGTACCGGGATCGAGCCTTTGTTCAGGTTGAAAACTTCCTGGAACGGTGCGCCCTTGATGGCGGCCCCCAGGTCGCCCTGCGCCTTTTGCGCATCGGCAGCTTTCAGCTTGAACATCGCGAACGAGTCGATGTTGTAGGTGAAGGCTGAGGCAGTGCCAGGCGCTGCGGCGCACAGGAAATCTTTGCCAGGCGCCTTGCCGGCTGCGACGAATTCGCCCTTGGCCCAGTCACCCATGAACTGAAAGCCGGCTTTGCCCTGCATGACCAGCGCGGTCGTCAGGTTCCAGTCGCGGCCGGCCGAAGCGGCGTCGGTGTAGCCCTTGATCTTGCGGAAGGTTTCAAGCGATTTCTTCATCGTGTCGCTGCCGAGCGCCTTCGGGTCTAGCTTGACCATGGCATCGCTATAAAACTTCGCGCCACCCACCCCCAGCACGACAGACTCGAACGTCGTAAAGTCCTGCCAGTTCTGGCCACCATGCGCAACGGCGATCAGCCCTGCAGCCTTGATCTTGTCGGCTGCGGCAAAAAATTCGTCGTAGGTTTTCGGCATGCCGGCGACACCGGCTTTTTTCAGCACCTCGGGGTTGGCCCAGAGCCAGTTGACTCGGTGCACATTGACCGGCACCGCGACATAGTTGCCCTTGTACTTCATGCCGTCGGCGACCACTTTGGGCAGCAGGGCATCCCAGTTTTCGGCCTTGGCCGTCGCATCGAGGTTGGCCAGCACGCCCTCGCCGGCCCATTCCTGAATCGCCGGGCCCTTGATCTGCGCAGCGGAAGGCGGATTGCCCGAGACCACGCGGCTCTTCAGCACCGTGGCCGCCGCATCACCGCCACCGCCCGCCACCGCAAAGTCTTTCCACACATGGCCCTTGGCCTGCATGATCTTCTTCAGCTCGGCGGCTGATTTGGCTTCACCGCCAGACGTCCAGTAGTGGAGAACTTCCACTTCGCCAGCCTGCGCCGACACAGCAGCGGTCACCAGCAATATTGCTGCCGACACATTGGAAATTTTGAACATGCAGTCTCCTTTTAGGGTTTTACGGGGCGAGAAAAGTTGCGGCGAACTTTGCAGATCGCGCGATTGCACTCGGGGTGGTGATCGAATGCGAAATTTAATTAATTATTCATTAATCTTTCTCAACGGTAGCTAGGGTTTGCCCGCGTATGGGACAAACAAGCGGCGATGGCGCCCGATTCAAGCAGCCGGCCAGCGTCTGGCTCCGCCCCAAAAGACGCCCGCTACCGCGCAGCCACCGCTTCCACTTCCACCAAAAAACCATGGTGTAGCGACGGCACGGGCACCACCGCGCGCGCCGGGCGGCTGTCACCGGCCCACCCGGCATAAATTTGATTGAAGACCGGCCAGTGAGCCATGTCGGTCACGTACACGCGCACCTGAACCAGCCGGGCGATGTCCGTGCCCGCGGCTTCAAGCGCCTTAGCCACATTGGCCAGCACCTGCCGCGCCTGGTCGTCGAAGCTGGACTGATTGAGCTTGTCGCCCGAGGGCGTGATCGGCAGCTGGCCCGAAACGAACACCAGCCCGCCGGCGACCACCGCGTGGCTGTAATGGCCGCCGGGTGCGGCCAGTGTGCTGGGGTTGATACGTTCGATGGTCATTGCATGGCGCCGATCAGTGAGACATGGAATCTGCCGGATTTCACCAGCCGTAGAAGCGGCCCCATGCCGGCCCCACATCCTGCCCTTTGACCACGTGGTACTCGGGAAACTGCGCGCCGGTGGCGCAGGCATGGTTGGGCAAGATCCGCAGCTGCGTGCCGACCGGAAAACGCCGGGCGATGTCATGATCCGTTCCGCTGGCCAGGCTCAAAATGCCGTGCTCCTGATTCGCGCCAGTCATCAGGTAGCCGTCGATCGGCTGGCCGCCCGCATCGCAGACCTGGCCGTAACCGTAGTCATGCAACTGCTTTTGCGTGCCCCGGTCGCGGCTCATCGCCATCCAGCCGGCGTCGACAATCGCCCAGCCCTTGTCGGGCTGATGGCCGATCACGGTGGTGAGCACGCTGAGCGCCAGGTCATCGAGCGTGCACACGCCGACATTGGCCATGACCAGATCAAAAAACACATACACGCCGGCGCGCACTTCCGTCACGCCCTGCAGTTGCCGCGCCGACAGCGCAGTCGGCGTGGAGCCGACGCTGACATGGGGGCACGGCAGGCCGGCCGCGCGCAGGCGTTCGGCCGCCAGCACGCACCCGCTGCGTTCCTGCTCGGCCATGGCTTCGAGCGCGTCGGGTGTGTGCAGCTCGTAACTTGCGCCCGCATGCGTCATGACGCCGCCCAGCCGGGCGCCGCCTTCGTGGAGCTGCTTGCCGATGGTGATCAGGTCGTCGCTGTGCGGTTGCACACCCGAGCGGTGGCCATCGGTGTCGATTTCGATCCAGACCTCGAATATCACGCCGTTTTTTTGACAAAAATCAGTGATGGCCCAGGCGGAATCTGCGCTGTCAGCTATTATTTTGAGAGCACATCCCCTGGCTAGCAAGGCTGCCGCCTGCTTCAGCTTGGGCGCTGCCATGCCGACCGCATAAAGAATATCGGTCACGCCGGCTGCAAAGAATTGCTCGGCCTCTTTCAGCGTCGAAACGGTGATGCCGCGCGCACCCGCATCGATCTGCGCCTGCGCGACAGGAACGCATTTGCTGGTTTTGACATGCGGACGGAAGGCCACGCCGAGCGCGTTCATGCGCTGCTGCATGCGCTCGATATTGCGCTGCATGCGGACGGTATCTATCAGTGCGGCGGGGGTGGGCAGGTCTTCGAGGTGCATGGAAGAAGTGGACGGCTAAAGTGAGGTGTCTAAACATCCAAACAGTGTGAAATACAAGCGTTTTAGGCCTCTAGCTCAGGAAACATATGCGTGAGCAGCTACTATTTTTATAGCAACAAACTGCTTCAAGTTAACTGATCAACGCCAGCGCCGAGTAGTCTCCGACCCGCTCCCCCAGCCCTGCGGCCACCAGATCGCAACCATCCGTCAGCGACGCCAGCTTGCCGCTGATGTGCGACTGCAGGCGGGGCAACAAATAGTTGCGGTGATGCCAGAACACGCTGCCGCCCAGGCTGATGCGCTGCAGGTCCAGCGTCACGATCAGGTTGTAGAGCATGCGCCCCATCAAGCGGCACACCTCATCGACTATGGCTGTCGCAGTCGGGTCACCGCTTTGCGCCGCCTGCAACAGACTGGCCGCGTCGGCATACCCCTGCGGCCCAAAGCGGCGCGCCATGGCGTTGCCGGCGACCAGCGCCTCGACGTCTCCGATATTGCCGCAGCCGCACAGCGCATCGAAGTTGTCGCTGACGAAGAGATGGCCCGCGTGCCCCGCGTTGCCCTGTTTGCCGCGCAGCACATGACCATCGACGCACAGCCCGCAGCCGATGCCGGTGCTCCAGGTGATGTAGGCGCAATGGTTCAGGCCCTGCAGCGCGCCCCAGCGTCGTTCAGCCTGCAGCGCAGCAATGCCGTCGTTCTCGATCCGCACATTGGCGAACTGCGCCCGCAGCGGCGCCTCCAGCGCGGCGCTGGTCCAGTCGTTCGGCAAACCGCGCGCCGGCCCGGCAATGCCACCGCAGATATTGGGCGCCGCCAGCTCGATCATGCCGGCCTTGAGCACGAAGGGCCCGCACGACGAGACGCCCACCGCCTCGATGTCTTGGAGGGTGGCACCTGCTTCGGCGCAGGCTTCACCGAGCAGGCGCAGAATCTGGCGCGCCACCGCATCGGGTGCGCCGGTTTTTGCGGTGGGCTCGGCGCGGCGATGCCGCAGGGCGTCAGCGGGCGATACGTTACTTTCCGGGGAAGTCAGGCTGACGGCTACCTTGGTGCCACCGATATCGACGCAGGCTTTCATTCGGCCGTTCCGTTAGATGAGTTGGGAGATCAGGCTGGCGACAAAGCTCAGCAAGATGGTCGTGGTCAGCGGAATGTTCCATTCGCGGCCAAAGAGCTTGAACCGCAGGTCACCCGGCAATTTACCAAAGCCGATTTTTTGCAGCAAGGGCGTGAGGAAGCTGATGAAAATCAGCGCGAGAAAAATGACGATGAACCAGCGGATCATGCAGGCAGTTTAACGGCTGCCCGGTACGCGCTGCCAGGAAAGCTGTCAGTCGCCGGACTCACTCGACCCGATGGACAAGACCGTGCTTGTCGATCAACCGGTAGAGCGTCATGCGCGAGATGCCGAGCTCGCGCGCAGCGTGGGTGACGTTGCGGCCCACGCGACCCAGCGTCAGTGAAATCGCATCGCGTTCGGCCATGGTTCGTATCGCCTCCAGGCCGATGCCGACAGGGCCGGCGGGCACCGCCAGCCCCATATCCTCCGGCGTGACCAGACGCTGATCGGTCATCACCACGGCCCGCTGCACGCGGTTGTACAGCTCGCGCACGTTGCCGTGCCAGTCGTGCGCCATCATCGCCGCCGACGCTTGCCGGCTGAAACCTTCGACCCGGCGCCGGTTCTGGTCGGCCATGCAGTGCTGCAGGAAATGCTGCGCCAGCACCGGCACGTCCGACAGTCGCTCGCGCAGCGACGGCACCGTGATCGGCAACACATTGAGGCGATAGAAAAGGTCTTCCCGAAACCGCCCGGCCGCGACCGCTTCGCCCAGGTCCACATGCGAAGCCGCCACCACCCGCGCATCGACCGGCAGGCTGCGCGTGGAGCCCACGCGGTTAATGGTGCGCTCCTGAAGGAAGCGCAGCAGGTTGGTCTGGAGTTCCAGCGGCAGGTTGCCGACTTCATCCAGAAAGATGGTGCCGCCGCTGGCTGCCTCGACCAGACCCTGCTTGCACGCTGTCGCGCCGGTGAAGGCGCCTCGCTCGTGGCCGAACATTTCCGAATGAATCAGCGACGGTGCAATCGCGCCGCAGTCGACGGCGACGAACGGGCCGGCCGACCGGCGCGAACACTGATGAATGCCCCGCGCGGCAAGCTCTTTTCCGCTGCCGCTTTCCCCGCTGATCAATACCGGCGCATCGGTGACCGCCACCTTGCGTATCTGCTTTTGCAGATTCGTGATCGCCTCGCTGACGCCGACCATGCCCATGCTGCCGACCTCCCCCAGTCCTTCCTCATCCTGGTCGCGCAGATGCGCGCGGCGCAGCGCGTGATCGAGCGTGAAATCGAGCAGGCGCCAGTCCACCGGCAGCGTGTGGTAGTCGAAAAAATAGCTGAGCGCCAACTCGCGCACGAACGGGGAATCAAGGGCCTCGCTGTTGAAGACGCCGACCCACTCCATCGCGCGTGACATCCGCACGCACTCATCGGCCCAGCCCATCTGTTCGGGTGAAAAATCGCTGAGCAGCAACAGACCGACGCGGACGTCTTGCCGGGCCTGGATGCGACGGGCGGCGGCGAGATCAGTGGCTGGAATCAGATCCCAGTTTCTTGCCCGCAGCGAATCGGCGATCGCTTCAGGATGCCTGTCGGGACTGACGCAAAGAATCTTTCGCAGTTCCATGATGACGCCTCTTTAGAACGACATGGGTATCCTGAGATTCACGGTGAGGTCTGGCGTGTCGCGGGTCAGGCCCGCGCCGACCGTGACGCTGAAAGTCGTCTTGTCGCTGTACCGGTACGAATACCCCAGCAGCAAGCTGCCGAGCTGCGTGCGCACGGAAGTAGCCAGCGGCACGCCGTTCTGGCGCGTGCGGCCGACCGAGTTCAAATCAACCCCCATGCTGAACGATGATCTGTCGTTGAGGGCCAGTCCCATGCCGAAATTGACGCCGAAGATGCCGCCCGGCTCGACGTCGCCGATGAACTCGCGCTCGCCATTGAGCACCAGACGACTGACACCGCTGCGCTTGAAGTTGTAGGTGTAGCTGACACCACCGAAGAACACGGCCGGGTCAGACGGGAACAGCCAGGTGAGGCCTGGTTGCAGCGAATAAAAGCCCGAGCCGGTTGGCAAATCCAGCGGAAGCCCGGTTCCCGAGGTGTTACCCACGCAGCGCGTGATGCAGTCGGTCACCACCTCGAATGGGTCCCTGCCGGTGCGCGATTTGAATCGCAGGGATCCGAGGAAGTAAGGCATGTTGATGCCGCCGTCGTTGAGCTGGTAACGGGCACCGATCTCCACGTCGCCGATGCCCTTGCCGCTGTTGCTGAACACCCGTTCTGACGCCGATCCGGTAAAAATCTCGCGACTGATAGTGGAGTCAGAGCGGTACACATAGGGCAGCTTGGCTTCCACCTCAAAGCGATTGCTGAGTCCATATCGAACGGCCAGTGCCCCTGTCAGGGTGTTGCGCTTGACCTCGCGCACGTCCACCAGGCCGATCAGCAGCGCCGGAATGATCGTGTAGCCGACCAAGGCCACGCGGTTGCTCGATGAGTAGCTGTACTGCAGCGAGGGCTCGAGCACATATCTGCCCTTGGGGGTAAGGACGCCCGGTTGATCGAAGAGGGGCGCCACCACCGGCGGCTGCGCGTCCTGACCGGAGGCGGGGGCCACGCCGACGCGCACGCCACGTTGCGAGGTATCGGGCGAATCTGGAACTGCAGCCGGGGGCGGGGCGACGGCTACGGGTTGCGGCTGCTGTTGCAGGGTGCGCTGCAGCTCACGTTGTCGTGCGTCCTGTTCAGCGACAGCCTGTTTGAGCGCTTCGATCTGGCTGGCCTGCTCGGACACCTGTTGCTGCAGGCGCTCAATGCGCCCACCGGGATCACCGCGTGCCGCCGGTCGACCCTGACCGTGGGATGGCGTGGCAACCACGCTCAGTACGCAGGTGGCAACGATAGACAATGGCCAGTGGTGAAAGTTGCTGTTCAAGACGCTCTCCCCGTAACGAAATTAAACCGTGCTCGGCTTGTTGTTTCTGCTTGTTGTTTTTTTATGGTCCTAGCGTAGGCACCGCGGCAAACCGCATCAAGGCACAAGTTGCAAGTAAAAGTAAATGGCACATGGCCGATTCAACCGGTGTAACGTTTCTGAGGCTCACAAGGAAAGTTGTTTCGACTTGTATCGCGGTTGCAGGACGCGTGTGTTTCCAACTGGTGATAGCGGACGTTTAATGCGCCGTCAGTCGGCGCCAACTTATTACCAAATCGGTACTGTCACGCTCTTGAGACAGTGGTTTAAAAGCACCAATAGGATACGGCGCACGGCGGTTTCGCCGACATTCGCAGGGAAGAAAGAAAAAGACTGCTTCTCTACGTTCAAAACGCAGGCGGTGAACGTCAGAGAGCTGTGACAACTTCCCGCAATTGCAGTCGTCTTTTGCCGGCGAACGCATGTCCAGGTCAGCAGCAGTTGCCCGCATTCTTCAATGCCAGCAAGGACTTAGCCAATGCATGCGGCGGCTGGCACCAAATATGCAAACCAACCCTCGATTTGCGGCCACGCAATTCACCGAAGTTGATTGTCTTTTTTTAACCAATCTCAGGAGGACCTATGAAAAAATCACTACTGGCTTCGGCCATTGCAGTTGCGTTCGGTTTCAGCGGT
Organism: Polaromonas sp.; assembly: GCA_031396485.1. Taxonomy (GTDB): domain Bacteria; phylum Pseudomonadota; class Gammaproteobacteria; order Burkholderiales; family Burkholderiaceae_C; genus Polaromonas. Next base: position 7,511 of record JANNKV010000254.1, read on the forward strand.
GCAACGCTTGCGAACACCACCGATCAGGAGACCGAGAACGGCAGCAACACCAGTACAAGTACAAGCACACGGACGAGCACACGTACCAGTACTGAGGTCAACACACCGACCACCACGACCACGTCAAACGCCAACCGTACCCGGACTGACAGCAGCGTCAACAAGAAATCTGGCGAGGCCAATGCCAGCGCTGCACGTTCGGCCGCCATCAACAATGGTTCGACCGGCACATTCACCAATGCGTTTAACACCTCCAATGCCACGGCTACCAGCACCCTGAGCGGGTATGTGTCGGGCAACAAGGTGTACAACATCGGCAACACCGCCTACAACACCGGCTCGGCTAACGGCGCCGCCGGGTATGGCGGCGAAGGTGGCACCGGCAAGGGTGGCCGGGCCAGCGGTACAGCAACCGGTGGCAATGGTGCTGGCGGCGTCGGTGCGGTCGGTGCAGCCGGCGGCACAGCTTCCAACGGTGCCATCAGCCACGGCAGTGCCACCAATGGCAGTGCCAGCGCTGGCGATGGCGGCAACGGTTGGGGCGGCAGCGCACGCGGCAACAACCGCGGTGGCGCGGCTGAATCCAATGGCGACAACGGCGGCAGCAGCGGCAACTCTGCCGGCGGCGCCAATGGCGGCGGCGGCAGCGGTGGTGCCAATGGCGGCGGCGGCAACAGCGGTGCCACCGCTGGTGGCGGCAACGGTGGCAGCACCAACGGCGGCAACGGCAGTGCCACGCTCGGCAGCGGCAATGGCGGCGCTGCGGGCGCTAGCGGCGCAGGCGGTGGTGGCGGCACGACGGGCGCCGGCGGCGCTGGCGGCACGGCTGGGGCCGGCGGCGGTGGCGGCACGGCCGGCAACGGCGGCGGCACGGGCGCAGGCGGTGCCGGCGGTGCCGGCGGCGCAGTTGCCAGCAATGGCGGCGGCGGCACACGTACCGGTGGCGCTGGAACCGGCGGTGCTGGCGGGTCAGCCGGCAACGGCAGTGCCACCAACGGCAGCGCCAGCAATGGCAACAACGCTGCCGGAGCCGGCGGCTCTGGCGGTAGCGGCACGGGCGGCACAGGCGGCGCTGGCAACGGCGGCGTCAACACGGCTGCTGGCGGCACAGGCGGCGCCGGCAATGGCGGCACGGGCGGCAATGGCGGTAGCAATAACGTTAACGCCGGAACGTTCAGCATGGCCAACAGCATGACCAGCGTCGGACAGTCGGCAGCCGGCATCATGATTGCCAATCAGAACAGCGGCATTTCCTCGCTGGTGCAGCAAAGCGTGAACGTGCAAGCCAACCTGGCGGTCGGCAGGTAACGTCACCCGGGGCCGGCATCGATCGTGGCTGTGCCAGGATCGATGCCGGCTAATTCCGCCATGGCAGACCCTCAAGGGGAACAAGATGAAATCAATCGACATCCATTGGGTCGGTTGCGCCGCGATGGCTACTGGCTTTGCATTTACCCTGCCCGCGCAGGTCATGGCTCAAACCTCGCAAACTGTGCAAACTACAACGAATACCGCGCCGCATGGCGCCAGTCGCACCGGGTTCGACAAGCCGGTGTCGGCGGAAAATCTGTCGGGGTACCGCGGCGGCACCTCCCTCGTCAGCAGCGACATGCAGCTCTCGGGCACGACGGCCAACAACACAGCCGTCAACGTAGCGACCGGCACCAACGCCATTAGTGCGGGGTCGTTCTCCAACATGAGCGGGTTGCCCATCGTGATCCAGAACACGGGCGCGAACGTTCTGATTCAAAACGCCGTGATCTTGAATCTGCAGATGAATTGACACCGGAGAGCACCATGCGCCGCCTGCTCGGATTTTTGGCTGTCATGATGGCCGTGGCATCCACCCCAGCAGAGGCCCAGAAGGCGTTTTTGCCTTCCATGGGCGGCGGTGACGTGACGATGCCCATCACCAGCATCCGGCAGGCTCGCCTGGCCGGGACGCTGCTGCAGCAGTACGACTTCAGTTGCGGCTCGGCCGCCATCGCCACCCTGCTGACCCACCAGTACGGCTATCCCATGACGGAGGCAGCCGTCTTTGAATACATGTTTCGCAATGGCAACCAGAAAAAAATCAGGACTGAAGGCTTTTCGCTGCTCGACATGAAGCGTTTTTTGCAGGCGCATGGTTTTGAGGCCGACGGCTTCGAACAGCCGCTGGACAAGCTGGCCGAGGCGCGGGTGCCCGCTATCGTGCTCATCAACGAGAACGGTTACCAGCATTTTGTGGTGATCAAGGGCCTGAGCAGTGACCGCGTACTGATCGGCGATCCAGCCAGCGGAACCCGCGCCATGTCACGCGCCAGTTTCAAGGCCGTCTGGCAAAGCGGCCTGCTCTTCGTCGTGCACAACCGCATGACATCGGCGCGTTTTAACCTGGCAGCCGACTGGCGGGCAGTGCCGCAGGCACCGCTCGCGGCCGGGGTCAGTCGCGACAGCCTGTCGGGGACGACGATGCCCAAACATGGGCCGGGAGACTTCTGATGAACAAGCACACCAGATTCAGGTTTGCTGACGCGCGCATTGGCCGACGCCTGCCGACGGTCGGCTTGTGCGTGCTGCTGCTAGCCACTGTCTGCCCGGCGCAGACGCGACCCGCGCGAGCCATGAAACCAACGCCCCTCGCGGTAGCCACGCAGGTCGCGCCAAAACCCGGCGAATCCGTCTGGCTGGCGGCCAGTGACCGGACGCTGGACAAGATGCGCGGTGGCTTCGATCTGGGCATGGGCCTGATGGTGTCGTTCGGTATCAGCCGCGCGGTCTACATCAACGGCCAGTTGATCACCTCGACGACCTTCCAGATCGGCGACCTCAGCCGCCTCACGCCGCCGCAGGCCGCCGCGCTGAGCCAGCAAATTTCGACGCAGACGCAGGCGCAAGTCGTGAAAAACGGCCCCGGCAACACGATGGAAATCAACGTGGGGACCGTTCCGCTGGCCACTTACATCCAGAACACACTGAACGATCAGACCATTCGCAACCAGACTATCCTCGACGTGACCAGCAACGGCATGGGCATTGTGAAGGGTCTGAATCTGCAAGCCACGATCGACGCGGCCATCGCCGACGCCATCGGAACGCGGTAGACGGCTGCCGGAGTAACCAGGAATCCGGCGTGTCGCTAACGTGCGGCATCGTCGAGACGACTGGTGCTGGTGCGCCAAGTGATCCGGCGCGCGCCTTTGTCCAAGGAAGCGGCCAGTTCCGTGCCCGCCCCTCGCTGGGCGGACCCTTGTCAACATAACGGGTATCCAAGAAAAACGGTCCGCGCTGTTTTTCAATGCATTGGTACACCTTGTAAGTTCCTCCCCTGGCGAACGACTCACCCCGGCCAGCGCCGTAAACGGTGCTGGTCGTGTTGTGAAAGCACGCCCTGTCACCGGACAGTCAGTCCAACTATGGAGATCGCATCATGAACGAACACAGGCGAATCATCGTTTCAGGATTGCTGGCGCTTGGCGCCGGCAAGGCCGTCACCTTCCCCGGCATTGCCGCCGCTGGGGACCGAAGGCTCTTCGTACGCAGCGCAGTGGAGAATCGGGACGGTACCGCCACGCTGCCCCTTTACCGTGGCACCAGCCGGGGTCGCCCGGTGTGGTACATCCTTCTGGACTCCTCCGACGGCGCCGACGCCGACAAGCTCGGGATCAATCGGGCTTCCAAACTGTCCAATGCGCGCGGCACGCCAGCCGTACAGAAAATCAGCGTCGTCGATGGCGTGATCGATTTTCCAAAAACTGTTGATTTCACGCCGCAGCGTGTCGTCGTGCCCGGCCCCACCGGCTTCCCCCCTGCGCAAGCCGAACCGGGCGCCGTCGGCGAGCCTGGCTACAGCCCCCTGATCCAGATGCCCGACGGCACGATACGCAATGCGACGCATATTGCCAACGACAGCGGCCGGGCCGACAAGGTCAAGCGCATCGATTTCGCAAGAGGTACGGTCGATTTTGTCGAGGCAGACGGTTTCGCCAACGGCAAGGCTGTGAAGTACATCTCGAACGATGCGTCAGACCCGGGGGTCGCAGCGCTTGAAAACAGCACCTATGCGCCGGCTCTCCATGCCGCACCCTTTGCCGGTGGCGATGGCACTGATTCATCGCGCGCCGCGCTGGTCGCTTTTGTCAACGGGCAGACCGGCCTTGGCAACCCGCAACGCCAGGGCTTGAACTCCGCGCTGCTGGATGGCGCAGACCCATTGAACCTTCTGTTCTGGGCACCCAACCAGGGGCGCTACAGCCCGTTATGGGACGTGCACCCGGCGCAGTGGAGCGCGGAGGCTGTGGCGCTGGCTCGCAACGTTGCGCAGAAGGACCGGAGCGACCAGCTGAACCTGGTCGACAAAGGCGTTGTGACTGGCCCGGGGGGCGCGAAGTTTGCCCCTGGCGGCTTCGTCGTCAACTGCCCGATCATCAGCAGCGACTGATCTCCTCAGGCCCGAACGAACCGGGCGGGCCGGCCAACGCCTGGTTAAAGGGTATGACTGCGGTCGCCCGCTGCAAACCCCAAGGGTTCCCAGCCAGAGCCTGAGGGTGTTTTTGCGGAGAACGCAATCACCTTAAACAGCTCACCCATTTCATGCTCATTGACAAGTTTTTGAACCATGGCACGCCTGGCCAGACCGACACCCATGTTGTCGTCGCCCATGCCGTCCATCACGTCAATCAACCCGCAATTGAGCAGGAACCGCCCCTGGCTGGTGTAACCCAGCACCTCCAGCCCGGCGCTTTGCCCAGCCATCGCGATGCCGGTGAAATTGACGTGGGCAGTGATGTCCTTGCTGCCCACGTCCACCAACGCATCGCCATCAGCCAGATGACCCCGGTGGCACATCAGCGTGCCCATGCTGCGCTGCGGGTGGTAGTACTCGTGCTCAGGGAAACCGTAGTCGATCAGGAAGATCGCGCCGGCCTGCAGGCGGTCGGCCAGGGTGCCGATGAAGCCTTCGGCCTGCTGGTGAATTTCAGTGACGTAGTCGTGTGCGCCAGTGACTTCAGACGGCGGGCGCAGATCGCTTCGCTTGTCGGCGTACGTGAGACGCCCCTGATTGATCACCACACCGCGTTCGTGCCAAATGCCTTCCAGCCGCGACAGCAATTTGACCGGCATGGCGTCAAGCACTTCATTACCCACGACGACCCCACGCATCTGTGCCGGCAGCGCGCTGGCCCAATGCACCTTGCCCGCATGGGCCGCAAGCATGCGCCGCTGACGCGCCTGCAGGCTGCCCGACAGATCGACAATCGTGTAGCGCTCCACCTGCGGCCCGAGTGCGTCCAGCATCTGCAGCGCCAGCGCGCCCGAACCCGCACCGAATTCCCAGATTTCAGCGGTGCCGGTCGCCTCCAGCGCCTGCGACACCTGCCGCGCCAGTGTCTGGCCGAACCTTGGTGACAACTCGGGCGCCGTCACAAAATCACTGCCGCCTCCCATGACGCCGTTCACGCCGGCAGGCATCAGGCCGAATTTGCGCGAGTCATTGGCGTAGTAACCCAGACCCGGCGCATACAGCGCCAGCGCCATGAATTCGTCAAAGCCCAGCCAGCCGCCAGCCCGGGCTATGGCCCGGCAAATCGTAGCGTGGAGCTCGGTCGTTAAAATAGAAGCTTCAGTCATGCGGATCACCAGCCCCAATTGTCGGCCATTCGCCTGCGTGCTCACCATTCCACCAGATGCCCCCCCACCCCACTGATCCCGTTGCGAAAGTCGTTCTGGTCACCGGCGCCGCCCGGCGGCTGGGTCGCGAGATCGCGCTGGCGCTTGCCGCAGGCGGCTGGCAGGTCGCTGTGCACTACCGCAGCTCGAAAGTAGACGCTATGAAAACCGTAGCTGACTGCGCAGATATATCCGGGGCTGCAGCCGCTTTTTATGCAGATCTGTCAGATGAGGCGAGCGTGCGCGGCCTGCTACCCGACGTGATTGCCCGATTCGGCCGTGTCGATGCGGTCGTCAATAGCGCCTCGACCTTCGAGCATGACGACGCCGCCAGTTTTTCTTTTGCGACGCTCGACAAACACATGCACAGCAACGCAGGCGCTGCCATTGTGCTGGCGCAGGCACTGCATGCCCACGTGGCTGCACGCCACGCAACGGGGGCGGTCGTCAATCTGCTGGACCAGAAGCTGTGGAACCAGAACCCTGATTTTTTCAGCTACACCCTCTCCAAAGCCGCGCTGGAGGCTGCCGGCACCATGCTGGCGCTGGCGCTGGCGCCGCAGGTGCGCGTGGTGGGCGTAGCGCCGGGGCTGACGCTCACCAGCCACTTGCTCAAAGACGAGCAGTTCGAGGCGCTGCACAAGCTGTCGCCGCTGGGTCGATCATCGACCGCTGCCGACGTGGCTGCGACAGTCAAATTCGCGCTGGAAAACGCATCCATCACCGGCACCACGCTGCTGGTCGACGGCGGCCAGCACCTGATGAAGTTCGAGCGTGATTTTTCGCTGATGCAGACCAGCCCTGCCAAGGGCAACGACTGATTTATGTTCAATACCCGCGGCACCCAGATCCTGAACCTGACCGGCTTGCGCTTCGACGCCAATCTGGGCATTCTTGACCATGAAAAAACATCACCGCAGCCGATTCAGGTTGACGCTGAACTGAATCTGGGCACGCAGCCATTGCTGCCCAGCGACGATGACATTGAACACGTGCTCGACTACCGCAAGGTGCGGCAAATCATCATCACCGAATGCACAGCAATTCATGTGAACCTGCTGGAAAGCCTGATCGGCAAAC